>CAYGQJ010000089.1:0-19212 GCA_964351845.1 uncultured Flavobacteriaceae bacterium
GTTAATTCATTTTCCAGAAGGTTTACGACGGTAACATCTTCATTAATAGCAATGGTAGTTCCAAGTTCTGTAACGTCTATTTTTTGTTTGCTAGCTCCATCTTCATCTGTAAAGTGTAATGTCGCGATTGCGTCACTTGTGGTATCAAGATCAAAAGATACGCGAGGTGCGGGGCTTCCATTTTGAATAGAATTTAGAACTGTTTTTTGTTGTTGTCCTGTGGCTGTCGTTTCTGAAAGTAAATTTCCGTCACCATCATAAAAAGTAGTCACCAAGCTAGGGTGGTCTCCAGTGTTTTGTGATGCGAGACTATTAAATGCGATTTTGGCAATCGCATTAAAATCTGTGGGTGCCTGCCCTGGTACGGTAGGTAATGCTTCTTTAAATAACAGATGAAACTGATCTGCATTGCTATCAATTTCTAGGTATTGATTATTGTCATTTTTAAAACGCACAAAGGTGCGCTCTACCTCAGCACATTGTGATATAAAGGCACGTGTTTCTAGATTGTCAATGATAGAAACCAGGACCCAACTATCTATTTTAGGGATACTAATAGCCCCTTGCTCTTCTTCTTGTATAGAGGCTTTTAACCTCACATTTTTTATCATAGCACCGTCTGGTCGTACTACATTTACTGTAAAAACATCTTCTGGGCTATGTATTGCGTTTTGTGGCGCATTGACGGCTACAACTTTGGCAGCATACGTTTGAACCGCTGTGTCTTTTTCAGCAATATTTTGTATTAAATCTTTAAGCTGTATCATACTATTTCTATTTTGCGTCCTAATTCAATTTTTTGTCTATACCCATTTAATCCGTAGGTACGCGTGACTTTTTTTACTTGAAAGGTTCCGTTTTTCTCTCTGTCTTCGGCGTTGTCTAGTGTGACTCTGTCTGTAGGTCGTATAAAAGGCTCACCAAACGTGGTGAAACTTCCTTCTAGTCCTGTGACTCTTTTTTCTAGTGCTCTAAATGCGGCATATTGGATTAACTCTGCTTCTATTTTTAGTTTCTCTGCCTTAAAAAGAAGGGGCTCATTAGTGAGGTCTTCATCTTGCGCATGGAGTACGTACGTTTTTTCTAAAAGCCCATTAGGATCCCCTATTTCTATTTGGATAGGTGTATTGGAGTTTTTAAAGTACTTCTCGACGCGAATACGCGTATTTTTCACCTCTTGCTCCACTACTTTTAAATTATCTTCTATAATGTTATGCTTAAAGCGAAATCTTGCACTCCCTAAAAACTGATCACTCCCAAAAGCAGTATCGATAGCTGATAAAACAGGCGCTAATAATTGAAGTCCTTCATTAAAAAGACGTTTTACAATCTCACCTACCAATGGCGTTTTGATAAAATTACGTTCAATAAAACCTCCTATTTCTTCAATCCCGTATTTTTGAGGGTTATTAGTGATGGTGAGTATAGGCCCAGTAGCTTCCATTTTAAAGAAAGCACGAATGCCATGTTTTTGTAATTCTTCTAGAAGTTGGCAAACACTTTGGCCTCTTTTAATCAGCATAGACCCTAGATCTTCATCAAGGGCATTGATTTTAAAAGGAAAACCTAAAGCGGTAAGTCGTTTTGTAAAAAAATCTCTAGGATTAAAGGACTCTATATTAATAGATGGATTTTCTGCGATCGTATTTAAAGGATCGGTTCCATCATTGGGAGAATCATCTTCTACCGCTTTTACTTTCTTACAGGCATACATTGCATCCTGACATGTAATGGTGACAGGAGCATCGCCTTCTACAGCTGTGATATACCCTCTAAAAGCGGGTTTGTAATCACCATCATAGCCCAAGAAAATCTCTATAAAGTTCTCTAACTTAAAAAAGTCATGGATCGATACAATACGATCTCGGTTATTAATGGTGTTAAACTGCGAAGGGTTAAACTCTTCTTCAAGATTATTAAATACTTTTTTAGGCATTATAATCGTTGCGGTATCTGTTAGGGTGTCATAAGAAGACTCTATACGAACATCCTTTACATAATTAAATTCATAAGAAACGGGCGTCGGTATTAAACCAACTGTCTCGTACACTATAATTCTTGCATTTAAACTAAACATTGTCTCTTATAATTAATTCAACGGTTTCATCTGATGTGGCGCTAGCCGAAAATTTTTGGATATTCTTTGTTCCTTCAATAGAAGGAATTGAATACGAGTCGATCACCAATTCATACACGCCAAAACGGTTTAGAATGGCATGTGTCACACTGAGGGTATAGGGTGCATTTAAAAACTGCTTTAATAAGAATAGTTTGTCTTTTGGGTAATTTGTATCCCCTTTATCACTTGCAATAAGACCCTCTATAGAAATGCTAAAATCACCATTGGTAATATGCTCTTTTATCGTAAATTCTCTTCCTTCTATACTTTGTTTGCTTATGTTTTTAGAACGATTTAAAGAGACTGTTACCGCATCGATACGTAACTCAGGTAGCGTAATACCTTCACGCGTTAATGGTTCGAAAATTAAAGGGGCAAAAACTCTTTGATTAAATTCTCCACCAGTATCTACGATAAAATCTTGTCCTTCTGAGTTGTTAAAATTGATAGCGTTTTCTAGTGACCCTTGTGTAAAGGAACTATCTCTACCATCTAAAATGTCATCTATATTGATTGTAAATCCCATAGTTGTTTTTTTAATTTGAATATATTTTTGAGAAGGCATTTATGTAAACAGCCTCCTGTTGTGTGTTTTGATGTTTTTGTAGCCACAATGCTTCTTCTAGGAGTTTATAGTACTCGGCAATAGAGAGTTGATATGGATCTACATGAAATGCATATCGTATCAAAGCAGCAGATTTTTTAAATTCATCTTCTTGTGGCGTTGGGTCAATAGAAAAGCTACTGCTGACGGCCACTTCCTTTACAATAGTATTTGCTACAGAAAGTTTAAAGTCGGTGTCATATGTGTCTTCAGAAAGCACACATGCATCAAAGAGATAGATCAAAGCTTCATAGACATCTTCTTTATAGCGTTCCTGATACGTTTGAAATGTGTATGCACTTGGCGTTTTGCATACTGTATAGAAAGCATCATCTTCTGCACTATACTTTTTAATCTCTCCGTGTATAGCCTTTAATTTTTGTATGTTTTTTTTATCCATTACTATTTATACATATTAGCGTCGTTATATTCTTTTTTTATTGCTTTCGCGAAAGCGCCCTCTTGCTCCTTTTTAGTAGGATTTGAGATATGTATCCCTCCTATATAAAGTCCCACAGCCGAGGGTTGTGTGCTTGTGGTGTTTAACGTGCTTATATCTGCTTTTGCGGGGGTTTCTCCCAAATCTTTTTTTGGCATCATTGTACTACTCATAAGGCATTGTTTTTAATTAATAATTTGATACTAGAAGTTTTGACTAGTGTCTATGAATAAGTGAGTATTATATGAGAATACCCTAGATCCATAGCTGTGTTTTGAGGTGGTAAAATTAGGTAAGAGAAGGGTGAAAAAATAGAAAAATGCCTTGTGTTATCAGTAGCTTCAGTAGATCGGGGGTTTTACTGAATCTACTGATTTGATGTGCCTTAAAATTCATAAAGACTCATTTTTGAGCTTACTTTTACAGGCTCAAATTTTTACTCAATGAATAAAAATATCATACATACTATTGACATTAACATAGCGCATTTAGACATTCAAGAAACGGAGCAGGAGGTGTTGCAAAATGTCTTAAAAAGTGCTGCTACGTATATAAAAGAATCTGAAATAAAAGAAGCAGTCACGCAGATGGAACAAGATTTTGTTGCTGCTCGACAAGGCATTGTCCCGGCCGAAGGAGGCATTACGCGTACCGCAACTACTTCTACGCGTAATACTACTCCTTCGGTGTCCGCTGGAAGTGCTTCTGCTGGGGGAAATATAAACGCAACGGCGTCTTCAGGTAGTGGCTCATCTGCTACTTTAACTACACTATCCCCGACTGGAGGAGGTGTTACTGATGCATCTACCACTTCTACCAGTAAAACTACTTCTCCAGCGTCTGATGGGTCAGGAAATCAAGTCTTACCTCCTGCTTCAGGAACTACTTCTCAGATATATGGAGGAACACAAACACAGCAAATTACGGTTCCAAGTAGTCTTCAAGGTGGTAGTAGTACAAAACCTACCTTAGAAGAGGTGAAGGAGTATGTAGATGGGAAATATAGAAACTCAGAAGATGTTTCTAAGAAAAGATATTGGGGGAAGCTTTCAAAACAGCTCGAAGATGGTGTTTCTATGGATGAAATCTTAGAGAAAGATCGAAACGGCAGTAGTAGGTTTACATTCTTGTCAGATTGGTATGATGCTAAAGGTGTAGATCTATGTGAAGAAGAAGCGCATCAAGTGGATTGGAAAGCGACGCGTATGAAGATGATTGCTGCGATAGAGCATAATTTGATAGGACAGTCGCAAGATGATGCTTACTGGAATAACGTTTTGCAAAGACTTAAAAATAATAATGAAGATGTATCGCTGTTATTTCAGGAAATTCCCGAGTTATTTACGATTCTTAAAGATGTACTTGGACTACCAGAATTACCCGGCACCATCGCTATTTATACAACAGATAGTGTTTATACGCATATCTGTACAGAAGATATGTATCCTAAATCGATTGGAACAGAGGCTATTTATGGTGTATTGACAAAACAAAATATTTTAGATCCAGTAATAGTGAGACCGAGCTTTGAAAATCAAAATTTAAGCATAGGTTCATTCTATATAAAAGATGTGTTAAGATGGATAAGAAAGAATTTAGGCAGATCGCTAGTTCTTTATTCTGGATATGAATTTCCTATGTATGGAAAAGATGTGTATAGGTTTGAAGGTGATTTAGGAGGAGGTGAGATTCTTTTAGAGAAATATATGTTAGATGGTACAGCAATTAATTTAAAAGATATTGTGTTTAATACCTATATAACTTCTAATGATTTGTTATATGCATTAGAGGTTTATGATCGTAATAAAAAGATAGCTATACGTATACAAGCTACTAGCTATGAAGGAATATTAAGCGTAGTGACATATTTAGATTATGATTTATCTACATTTAAAAAGCGATTTGAAGAAATTTTTAATAGTTTATTTAAGCAAGCTTCAAACTATGGTGACAGGATAGATCTTTTGTATGAAAAAGCACCTCCATTTATAATAGCTAAAAAGAAACCAGAAGTTTTAAAAGGTCATATAGATATTTTATTAAAGGATATTTATAGAACAAGTGGTACAAATGAAGATATAGGGGTATTAAATATATTAAAAGGACTAAGAGATCAAGACTCTGAGAAATTATTTGATTATCTATATGAAAAACCTGAGAAAGTCCTTAAAATTTACAATACATTTTCAGATACACATAAGCCAGATTTTATTGCTGTTTTAACAGGTTTGAGCCAGTTATATAAGCATAAAACTAATACGATAGCAAAAAGTGAATTTACTATTCTGCCCGATGGATATTGGCTTGAAAAATCAATACTTAAAACCTCTATTAATAATGGAATTATTGAGGTAAAAGGATATCAACAAGGTGGTTCTAATTTTGAGCGTAGGATTGTGAATTCTTTGCCAGTTATGGGGCCAACAGAATCTATTTCTGTTCAACCTCCTCAACCAGGTACTGACGAGTATATCAAAAAATATATAGAACCCATACTGATGACAAAACCATTTAATAAAAACCCTATGGATTTTGTGAGTATAAGAGGTTTTTCTGCAATAACAGAGGATACGGTTTTAGTAAATGAAACGCAACAGATAGCATTATTTGTAAGATATACTGATCAGAAACTTAAAAATAAAGCTTTTTGGGACGCTATAAATGTGATTACTTCTCTTTTGGGAGTCTATGGGGCTGTTAGAGTATTAGCTTTAAAAGGAGCTGGATGGTTATTAAAAGCAGCAGCGATAGGTGAGTTGTCTAAAGAAGTGTTAGAACTTGCTATGCTAAGTTCTGGAGCAAGAGATGCTTTGAGAAAAGCAGGTTTAGGTGTATTAGTAGATAATTGGACAACAATAAGTATTGTCACAGATATTACATTCTTAAGTTTGGATGGACTATTTGCACTTGCAAGAAAGGGTCGAAAAGGAGTTCAGGTTCTTGAAATTAATAAATATACAAAAGAGGCAAAAGTTCTTAGAGAAAAAACAGAACAAGCGATAACAGAGGTTAAGAAGAAGACGGGGGAGGATGTTACAAAAATGTCTGATAAAGAGTACATAGCTTTTACAGAAGAACAGAAAAAATATTTTATAGAAGAAATTCATCCCAGAGTAGGTAGAGGTCAACGAGCTGCAAAAAAAGAATTAAAAAAACAGAAAAAGGAGCAAGCTGTAGCGAAAGTTGAAAAAATAATAGACAAAAGGAATCAGAAAGCAGCCAATGTAGAAAATGAGTTGTCACATGCTGCTACAAAATCTGGAGTAGATAATATTACGAAGTATGGAGTAGATAGATCTAGAGGAAGAGCAGATTTAGATTTTAACTCTAAAGGAGAAAAAGCGTTTTATGTGCATGATAATATAAGAGATACAGAAAGATATATGAAGATGTTATCCAAGAGGTCTGATAATTTTGGAATAGAAATAGGTAATGTGCGATTTAAAATTCCTAAGGAAGAATTAAGTAAACTCAATATTAAAGTTTTTGAAGAAGCTAATGCAGAATGGGTTAAATTTGTTACGGATGCTCGTAAAAGAAGATTAGTGCATAATTATGATATTGTAGTAGGGCCTAAATTAGGGAATTACGAAGGATTCATAAATGGTAAGCCAGCAATACCAATAACTAGAAATGGAAAACTAGAATTCCAAATAGCATTTACAACTCAAAAAGCAGTAGATGTACTTAATAAATACATAATAAAATAATTACTCATGATAAAGGAAGCTGAATACAAATTCATAAACGGTTATGGTAGAGAAAATATTTATCTAAGAAAAGCAGATTATGATAAAGTATGTGCAATTATTACTGATTTTTTTGAAGAAGAATTGGTCATGAATGATTTTCATGAATATTTTGTAAATTTTCTAAATACCTTAGAAGATCAGGATGATGTTGATTTTATTCGAGCAGAGTCATCATTTTACTGGGCGATATGTATAGTACAAAATAAAAGAACAACAGATCATTTGATTAAGGGGAAAAGCCTTGATGATTATGTTACTTGGTTGCGAGAGTATTATAAAAAAACAGGTATAGGGTCATATATATTAGAAACTGTTGATAAGGATGTACATACTTTTAGTAATGAAAATGATGAATCTGTAATTTTCTTAACAAAGAAATATTATGATTTTGTATCCCAATTAGTAAAAGACTTTTTTACTAATGGTATTAGTAACAATATGCAGCATAGTCTTTTCTTAGGTTTATTAAATACAATACACCTTGAGAGCTCTTTTAAAGAAATTTTAGATTCAAAACCTTATGAGTGGGCATTGAGAATAATTCATGATCAAGAAGATGTTCCTGAGTTAGATGTATCAGAATTAGAGCAATATCATGAGTTTCGTGATGCGTTTTTCAAAGAAAATAATATGAATTCTTTTGTTCAAATTGTTGAATAGATTATTATTAATAAAATATTTTCTAAGGAAGTTCTCAATAATCGGTAGGTGTTTGATCTTAGTATAGCAAATAGTTTTATGAAAGATAAAAAAATAAATGATTTATTATACATAGACGAATCGGGAGAACTATCAACATTATTTGATGTTCAATTAATGGAAGATATTCCTACACAGAGAATTCCTAAACTTATAAAGTTACTAGCGTCAAAAGATAGATACATTAATTATCAAGCGATGCTATTATTAATTGCTTGGGGCGTAGAAGAAGGATTCAATCAATTAGATTTTTTTATAGAAAATGAGTTAGATGCAACCTATGAATATGAGCCTCATAGAATTTGGGGGGCAGATAATGTATACGATCACATAGCCGAGTCATTACTAATATCTACATATAATACCCATAATGTGGAAAAGATAACCCCATATCTGAATCGGTTTTTGAGTTTTTATAGTGAAAAGTTTTTTGATTCAAAATTAAAAGATGTGTTGTTAAAAATTAGAACTAAACTAGATGAGCCATTTCAAAAAGAGTTTTCTGAAGGGATTGTTCGGGCTATTGATCAGGCTATAAAAAGTGAAAGGTATTTTCAAGCTAGTCAGTTATTGCCAGTCTTGGCACATTATGAAAAATCAAAAGTTCACGATTACATCTCAAAATTTGAATCACTGCTTACATTTGATAAGAGAATACGCTATAATTTGGATGAGGTGGTGTAAATCTTTTGATGGAATATTTGGAAAAACATCAAGAGTATTTAAGTAAAGCTGACAACTAAAAATAGTTGTTTAAAAATAGATAGCAGCTTGTATTTTCAAAAATGCAAGCTGTTTTTTTTGTTATATCTTTTGGGCATTCCCTTGCTACCACTTCATTGCATTTCGTTCATACCAAGGTCGGGCTCTCCGTTTCTAGTTTTGACTCGGCAGCGACCGCTCGTCAAAAGCTAACCGCTACGATCCCTAATGCAAGATTGATATAAAAATCGTGAATAATACCCACTTTTTCCATCTTAAAACCCTGCACTACACTATAGAATGCTCTTTTTTAGTTGGTTTATCATATTACAAAAAAAATAGTTGTTGTAATAAGGATAGTAGTGGCATCCTTTTAAAACTTTCACCTACGGTTTTAAAAGATATAACGGATAGCCTGACGCAGTTAGAGTCGCTTTTTTAATAAGCGATTCTAAGTGGGGATTACCCTGTGTTTTTAAATAAAATATTTTTTAAGCAATGTTAAGTACTTAGTGAAGCTATTGTTTTCATGATGTTTAAACCTTTTTTTTAGAGCGGGTTCGTATTACTTTTACACCCTGTACTAAGATGTACTTCTGTAATATGAAGTGAATCGAAGTGCGAAAAAGAACTACCAGTATATGTAAAAGCAGGACGCTTTTAATAGGCTTTAGTCAAGGTATTATGATTGATTAATAATACATAATTTTCAAACAAATTATTAAATATAGACACGAATGAAACAAACAAGAAGTACTTTAAAAACGTATTTTGAGCGTGGGGACAAACCTACCGAGGGAGAGTTTGCAGATTTAATTGATAGTATGATTCTGGACGGAGACATAGCGGCGAGAGCTGAAGCACAGTTTTCGTATACAGATCTTACAACATTGATTGCAAATAACGCACTGGTGGTAGGGCAAAAATATACGCTTTCAGATTACCAAACACGATACTATATTGAAGGTACAAACAGTACAAACATTAATCGAGAAGCAGGAAGTCAAGGGGTTGTTTCTGGTTTTGCCTTTTTTGATCCCCCTCTTGAGGAGGTTAGCAATGGAACCCCTATAGAAGTAATAAGCTTACCGGCAGATTATACAGGAGCTATTCAAGTAGGGGATACGGCAGAGGTGACGAGTCGTTTTTCAGGTTTCTATATGAAATTCACCAATGGACTTCATACAGTAGATGGCGCTAGGTTTAGGTATTCAATTAAGCGTTTTGAAAGCATCGATGAGGATGCAGTGATTCTAGATACCAATTTGAAAGTGATGATGAAGCCTAATGGTGTGATCAATACAGAGGTGCATAACGGTACGCCGTATATGACAATGACTGCCGAAGAGAATAGAGCGGTTCCTTTTGAGAATATTGTACTTACTGCGATTTCAGGAAATGCCTTTGCAAAGGAAGCAGAAAGTGCTACGTATCCTGGAGAGGTTCTAGAATATGACTTTACTGATAATGAGATCAAAAATGAAGACGATGTCGTGATAGGACAACGTAAAGGATTTATAAAAAGGCGTATTTCTGCAGATAGACGTATAGATGTCAATAAAGATTGGCGTGTACAGCGTTATAGACGTTATAAGTTATCTGATAGTGATTGGGAAAATTATATTCTTCAAAATACGGTAGATAGTTCAGTGTATAACGTAGGAGGGAATCATGCTTTTACGCTTTCTAATACAACTACAAATGAGGATCATAGATACGTTTTACCCGCGGTAGAAAATAAGAAGTTTTATCAAGATTTTACAACGACAGGTACTGTACCTAATGTATTTCTAGATGGTATTTCTGATGGAGCTTCTATTGTATACGGGCAACGTATGGAAACAGCTTCTGATGATATCTATAAAATAGATGTCAATGCAGTGCTTATTGATAATGGAAAAGATCTTTTCATTTTTCCATTAGATGCGCAAGGAGAGCCTAAAGAGAGTGTGACACTGTTCAAAGTAAATATACTAGAGAATACCGTGTTTAGAAGTAATAATGGTCAATATATTGAAGATCAAAAAATTACAGTAAATATTACTGATGGAATCTCTCAATCTAGTTTTATGGCAGGAGGAGCTGTTTTTTCTTCATCACCGTATGATAGTAACGGTTTAATTAAAATAACTGCTATAGATAATGTGATAGAATTAGGAAATAAAGGACGCATCTCAGATTTGATCATACTAGGAACTTGTTTGCTTACAAATAGTGGGAATTTAAACTTCATAACGATGGGTGGAATGGCAGCAAATGCTACTGCTTTTGGAGTGACCTATACAGATGTTCGGTTTGATTCCGGATGCCAAGTTAGAAATACGATGATTGGCGGAAAACGAGTCGATAGACTTGCCTTTAATAATGTGTATGCCAATAAATGCCTGTTTGGATATAGTAGAGGGCAATACCTTAAAATTTCTGATAGTATTATGTTCTTAACTGCCTTTAAACATGCAGGGGACTTTTTTACCAATAACTTAAGTATAGATACATCAGATCGTAACATCCCTAAAGGGCTTTTTGGATTTTTATATGAAGATATGCCTAGTCTCTCTGGAAAATATATTTTCAATAGTGCAGAAGGGGATTTGGTGTATAGGCAAGCCAATGTAATAGAAGAACAAAATGAAGATGGTAGTACAAGTATAGGCAGATCATTAGGAATAGAATTATTGACTAGAGCAAAATAGAAAACGATGACACAAGAAGAAATAATTAGATTAAATGAACTTAAAGCAACCCTTCAGAGTTGTCCAGAAGGATGCGCTATAGAAGTACTAGGGGTGCCAGTGCTAGAAGAGTTTTTAGCGCTATTAATTAAAGAAGAGAAGGGTGCGTAAACTCACTGAAACTACAGATTGTCAAGGGGATAAACTTATTTTTTCTTGCGATGTTATAGTATTTTTACAGTGTTGGATGTTACTGTGTTTTGAGGCATTAATGTGTACTATCCTTCAGTTACAATAAACAATTTAAACAATAATTTATGAATGATTTTATCATAGAGGACGATCTGGAAATAGCAAATGGAGATTTTCGTATAGATGAAGCAAGTCAGCAAAACTTAACGCACATTTTGTTAAGCCAGAAAGGAAGCTTTAAGGAGTATCCTGTTCTTGGTGTTGGGTTGACTAGATACTTAAATAGCCCAGACTCTACAGCTCGTTTACGCTTAGAAAACGAAATAGACAAACAATTAATTTACGACAACTTTAATGTGAGAACATTGGATGTTAACGATTTGAAAAACATTAAAATAGATGGGAACTATTAAACCGCAACAGAATCAAAATGTGCTAGATATCGCCTTACAAGAGTATGGTAGTATAGAGACTGTTTTTGATGTACTGGAAGATAATGATCGATTTGATCTTACAGATGATGTGTCTGTATACAGTGATTTACGTGTAGGAAGAGAAGCTTTTAAAAAAGATATTGTGGCGTATTATAATGCAAACAATGTGAAACCTGCAACAAGCTCAACAAGAGAAGAGGAGGCGCTATTAGCTGATCTCTCAGGAATTGATTTTATGATTATCGAGGAAGATTTCTTTATTTCCTAAATCCTTTTTCGAAGGAGTATAGAATTATAAAACACTTTTATTAAAACAATTAAAAACCTTGATTATAAGCATTTTACAAATGTTTAGAGGGGAAACTATATTAAAAATTTAAATATGTCAAGAACAATTGCCGAAATACAAACTGAAATTTTGGATGAAAAAGATAGACAATCTGTTTTAGCGGGTCTTACTAATGAATCTAAAACTGCAATATGGAGGTTATGGACCTACATTGTTGCCACAGCTATTTGGATACATGAACAAATAGTAGAGAGAAATGCGAGAATATCTCGCCCACATACCTTAGACTGGTATCGCTCACAAGCCTTGGATTTTATAGATGGTCAACCGTTAATTTTTAGAGATGGCTTTTTTGAATTTGACACAGAAGGACTAAGCGAAAGTGAAATCGAAGACCTTAAAATTGTAAAACATTGTGCCGTTAGTGAAATAGATTTAGAAACCATTATCAATCCTGAAGGAGATCTAACATTAAATACTGAAATTAATCAGAATAGTAACAGTGTTCAATTGCTATCAGATTATTTTCACAATCAAGTAGGTGTGGTGTTTATGAAAGTAGCTAAAAATGAAGGGGAAAATAATATTGTTCCTCTTGATGCTGAAGAGCAAGCACGATTAAGAGAATTTATACGTCGTATTAAAGATGCGGGGAATCAGATACAAATTAGTTCTATTCCTGGCGATAAATTAAAGTTAGACTTACGCGTATATGTAGATCCTCTACTTATTTACGTAAACCCAGACGATGCTAATGACCTGGATAATGGAGTGCTAGTATCAGACGTGTCTAAAAAACCAGTTGAAGAAGCTATTACCGACTATCTAAAAAACATAGAGTTTAATGGGGCTTTGGTAAAAACGTTTTTAGTAGATGCCATCCAAGGAACACAGGGAGTCAATATTCCTATTCTGGATGCCATGTTTGCAGGAGGACGTGCTGTTACATTAAACAATGAAAATCGTATTAACAATGAATTTTATATCCCGAATGCAGGGTATTTTAATTTGAGCGAGTTAGAATTAAGTATTTCCTACTTCCCGTATACTTTTTATAGAAACAATCAGAATATATTTTAAACCCAGAAACGATGAGAAAATATTTAATCGTAAACTGGAGTAAATTATTACTCTGGTTACTACCGCCAATTTTAAGAAGGAAACGACATTTTAAGTGGTTGTTCTCTCTCTTAAAACCGTTGGAGACACTCTATGATACAACGTTGTATCAAATGCAGCATAACGGGCAAATTGTTTATTTAGAAAAAGTGCTAAATGAAACGTTTAATCCAGATGTTGTTTATGATCCTAATCTCTCTATTGAAGGAAAAAGAGATGCAAACCTCATCTATATAGATGAAACCTTACAGCCTAGATTAAAATTTGTATACAGGCACGATGAGTATTATTTACATGATGTAGAACAGCATTTTGATTTACCTGCAGAAGTAAATGGAGAAGTAGTGCTTGATGAATTAGGTTTTTTAGACCCGATCGAATTATTTACGCATGCTGAGTTAGCGTGTCTAAATTCTTTTCAAGTAGGTCCAGATGGAGAAGATATCCCGAATCCAGAATACGACTCTAGTTTTTGTAATACAGCTAGAGGGTTGGCTTATAATACCTATTTAGCGACAGAAGAAGATTACACCATTGTTAACTATGCTAATTTCAGGATTATGATCCCGGAAAGCCTTAATAGTGGCGCAGTGCCTAGTGATTCCATTGGAGTAGAGCGAGCCGCAGCCATACAAAGAGTTACGAATGAAGTCTATTTTGAACCAGATCCTGATCCGATTAAAGCCCTTGCCAATGCAGTAGAAGTAAGAACGCCAAGATTTCATCAAGTGGTGAACTTTTATAAACTCGCAGGAAAAACGTATGAGACTTACAAGTATGGTCAAGAAACGCCGGACACTTCATCTGATACTGCAGTTCCTTCTAATCAATCTCAAGTATCAGCTTTATAAGAAGATACATAAATAACATAGGAAACCTTTACTAATAATACGCTTTCTAAAGATAGAAGGACAGGTTTCTAATGCCATAATCTTTATAAAAAAAGAAACGTATTCATCCTTTTAATACTATAACATGAA
Source organism: uncultured Flavobacteriaceae bacterium (assembly GCA_964351845.1). GTDB lineage: Bacteria > Bacteroidota > Bacteroidia > Flavobacteriales > Flavobacteriaceae > Dokdonia. The sequence goes on from CAYGQJ010000089.1 coordinate 14,002, forward strand.
AAAAATAAATTTTACAAACGCAGGTGGATTTCCGCTAGAACAGGAGACACTAGCACGATTACAAGCAGCATATAAAGACGAATTATATGAGATGCTTAAACGGAATTTTGATATTTCAAATGATCAAAATTATATCATTTCTGAGCCAACAGATACTTTAAACGGATGGTTCGTGATCAATGGAGTATTACACCTTATGGAGCCAGGAGTGCCAACTCCTACAAATTTCATCAAAACATCAGAGACCATTACAAAATTACGTTTTGGAGATGGAGTATATCAACCAGCTTATACAGATTATACGGTTGAGTATGTAAATGAAATTCCAGTAGACTATGATTCAAGTCTTGAGGAATTTGGACTGGCAGATAGTGATATTGCATTGCCTAACGAAAGAAAACTTAGGTATTATAATATTACCAATTTACCAACCAATCCTGATAGATTTCTAAGAGTAGGTTTCCTGCCAATAGACGGTAGCAAGCCTATGGAAGGAGATTTGGATATGGGAGGAAATCAATTATCAAATCTTGATACATTAGAAACAGGAATAGCCAACCTAAGAGCTAAGTTTTTCAATTTTGGTTTCTCTACAGAGCGAGGAGCTTTAGGAAGAGCGTTGGTGGATGAAGACATAACAGTAGATATTTCAGTAGATTCTAGAGCAGTAACCCCAGATGACACTGCATTGCATGTAAATTATAATAGCGATTGGGGAACAACGGTGATAGGGGGTGAAATAAAACTTTCGGAATTTATAGAAAACAGTACGTCTTCTAGAAAATCACCCTTATTGATTGATGCAAATGGGAATGTGTGTAAAGGAAGTGCGTCAGAAAATATTCCATTAGGGCTTATCGCATTATGGTACAATACAAATCAACCCATCCCTCCAGGATGGATACTGTGTAATGCCGCAAATCAAGGGTTAGTAGGAACTATTACCGTTCCTAATCTGTCTAGCAATCAATTAACACCTACCGCTGCTGATGATCAAGCATTAGACGTGAACGTGGTGGACTACATTATTTACGTAGGAAGAGATACACCAACAATCAATGCGTTGATTGTAGATGCATTAAGAAATAGTAAGAGTGTTGAAAGAACACTTTCTAATGGTCAAACCTCTTTTGATGCGACAGCAAGTCCATTTCAGCTAGAAGCCACACTTGAAAATCTAACACTACAAGGATGGACTCAAGTTTCTGGACCATCATCTACAATTACAACTCCAAATTCAGAAAATACGACAATAACAGGAAGCTTAGCGATAGGTACCTATGTATATCGAGTGAGTGGAGTAGATGCTCTTGGCGCTGTGTTTACAGATCAAGTGACCATAACAATAAGAAGAAGTAATATACCACCAGTATTTAACTCGATTGAGAATACAACAACTGGTGTTGATGTAACAAATGATATGGATATAGTAATAACATCAGGTCAACTTATAGAAGATGGGCCAATAGATGTGTCGCAGTCTTCTAATAGAACGTCTCAAGATCAGATTGATATAGATCTAGACTTAGCAAGACAGCAAAGTGTAGGAAGTACATTCTTTAGAGTTGGGGTCTCAGATCCGGATGGAAATATTTTCAGTACAAGTGTCTCTGTAATCGCAAGAATACGCAGAGCTGGTAACATTGTTCAGACATTTCAACCATTACTAATACAAGAAATTGATCCTGCACAATCATTAATAAGAACCTTTAATTTTAGTGTTTTAGGATTAACGGCTGACGATACACTTGAGTTTGTTGTTACAGATGAAGATGGAGCAGAAACCGTAAGAGCATTTGGTATTATTTTAAATATAGAGTCAAGTATAACCCTCACTCAAACGGGTCCAATACTAACAACGGTTAATGGTGATCTCGCAAGATTCTTTGATGTAAGAATTCAAGGAACACCAAACACAACAGTGTCTTTAGTAGCAGGAAGATTGTTATCTAGTGATGTAAACGGTGTAGTTACAGTGAGTAATACAGGAACAGTACCAGCTTCATTTACTTTGGTAACTCTAAATACACCATTTAATGTAGCACTAGATGCAACAGGAGTTAGAGTAATTAGAGTGTTGCACCAAATGACGATTCCGCCATTAACAACTATTAATAACGGAACAACATATACACTTAACTCAAGAATTTCATTAGCGAGTAATCCATCCAATGGGTTGAACCTAAGATTTTCATATACGCTTACAGGGAATCCTATAGATATTATTCCTATTGATGATACTCCTATTGATGATTTTCCAATTGGCGGAGGTGGCGGAGGCTGTTTTGATGTAAACACATACGTGTCACTAGCATCAGGACGTTCTAAGAAACTTAAAAATGTTGCCATAGGTGAAATGCTTGTAGGATTTGACTTCCCAAATAGAATTGATGAATCATCAGGGAACTATTTTAATTGGACAGGTACATTATCAGAAGCTACTGCAACCCCAGTGCAAGTAATTAATAAGAAAACAATTACCGTAGCAAGTTATTTTGAAATTGTTACAAAAGATGGTCGTGTGATAAAAGTTACAGGAGATCACCCATTACTTACGTCAAAAGACGGAAGTCAGGTACAATGGTTGCCAGCTCAAAGTGTAAATGAAACCATGTCTTTAATAGATAGAAAAGGAGCTCTTAAAGAGGTGCAATCTATTACTTGGGTATCAGAACCGCTAGAGGTTGCTACTATTGATGTAGAAGATGTAGATAACTATGTAATTGCAGGTATTGTGGCTCATAATAAAGATATTGAGATCATTGCAGAAGAAGATGGACCACAAGAATAGTTATAAACTAAATTAAGTCAAGGTATATATGGTTTCTGAATAACAAATATTCAGAAACCATTACCTAGACATCACAAAATAAAATAGATAGTATATGAAAACAAGTATATCAACACTAAAATCTTATTTTGAGAGTGGTGATAATCCATCTCAAACTAATTTTGAAGACCTTATTGATAGCTTTATACATAAAGATGCTGGTGTTGTCATTAAAAGTGTAAACCTAAACAAGGGAAAAGATTTAGTTTTGGCGTTTTCTGATAATACAACAGAAATTATAAAACAACTTCCTGATGAGCTTCCTATTAGTTTTATAACAGGTCTTCAAAGTCAAATTGAAGCAAAAGCAGATATAGAGCCCAATAAGCAATTTTCTACAGAAGATTTTACAACAGCTCTAAAATCTAAACTTGAGCAGTTAGAGAATTATGTCCATCCAGAAACACATAGTATTTCTGAGATAGAAAACTTACAACAATCTTTAGATGGAAAAGTTGGTACAATAGGTAATGAAACTATAAACGGATTAAAAGTTTTTAATGAGATTGTAGAGCTTATAGACGGGTTAAAAATCTCTAATTTCTCAGGAACAGGGCTTAGAAACCTAGTAGTGCAAGCAGATGGAACTGTGGCGGTAAGAGCTATTGCTACAGATTTATTTATCGATAACACAACGTTTAATGAAACCACAAAGATTTTAACCCTAGAGTTAGTTAATGGAACCACGATAGATGTAGATTTGTCAAGCCTAGAAGAGGATTTGACAGGGCTTCAAGCTAGTATTACCTCACTACAATCTAGTGTGACGGCTTTACAAAACACAAAATTAGATAAGGGCGGATACACCGGTACAGCTCAGGATCTAGATGCGATTAAAAGAAATAAGTCCGCTTTCGCGAAATCAATTACAGATGTTTCTGGAAATCTAGAGCTACAAGGAGATCAAGAAGCTCCAGGCGCTAGTCGTTATTACGGAACAAATGGAGAGGGTGTAAAAGGATATCATGAAATAGAACCTATCTATTTTAATGTAACCAATCTTTTCTTAGGAGGAAGTAGTAATAATACAGAAGATCAAGAATTTTTTGTAGATCTAGCATCTTACGGAGTATTAAAACCAGGACACCAATTAGAGCTTAATAATATAGAATTTAGAGGTGACTTTGGTTTGTTGATAGAATATGTAGATGTCATTTTTGATAATACTACAAATCCAACAACACGCATTGGAGAAGAGAATGGAGTAGATTCAAGTCAGTGGCAAAGTGCACAATCTATAGGAGATGGAAGTATCGTGACGATCATTCAATTGCCTACACAAGAAATAGGCTTTAGACTATATGTATCTCCTAGTGATGCTGTAAACTTTAGGCCAAGAGGAATGAATAATTGGTGGGAATTAAGAGCAGATGTGCAATTTAAAATTTAATAAGAATGATTTGGATAGGAAAAGGAATAGATAATAAAGTAAGAGCACAACTGGATAAGCAGCCAGCAGATGATTACTTGGGGTTGACTTGGGAAGAAGTCGCAGAATATAAAAACCCAGACCCAAAACATTTGTTAAAGACGTTAGTGGTGTCTTCCCAAGAAAGGAAAGAAATTACGGCCATAAACTATGTAACAGAGCTTAAGTCTGGAGTGCGTCTTGTAGAAGAGGCAACACTTACTAATGATGGCTTGGTAAAAGAAACAAACTATTACTATAAAGAGGGAGAAGAGCGAAGACCCGTTTTGAAAATCACCGAGGTCTATGAGTATAGAAGCGGAGATTTGGAATTTAATCCTGCAGAAAGAGGAATGTATTCCAGAGAAAAGAAATGGCAATATTATTTTGAAGATGGAACTTTAGACACAGAAGATCGTAATACAAAAGTGAAGTATAAAGTATACGAAACCAATAGACAGATCTTAGATGTGGGGCTTAAAAGGCGTACTAATATTACCCGTGTTTTATCAGAAAAAGTAGGAGCCATATTAGTGATTTTAGGAGTTTTTAAAGATGATGAGATCTCTACGGCAAAAAAGAAAGCGTATGATGCTTTGCGAATACTTTCTAGAGAGTTTTCTACAGACTTTACAGAGTATAAAGCATACGCTACGACAGACCTATATACTGCTATAGAAAATGAACCAACACTACCTTGGTTAGACGTTTTTGTCCCTACACAGGAGCAATTAATAGCTTCTGGAAAAACAGAAGAAGAAGCAGCGGTTTTTCAATCATATATACAAGGACTTCAACTATACGATATGCAAGGGAATACGATACGTGCCTATTTTATAGAGAAATTAAAAGGAAAAGTATCTTAAAGAATGTGTGCTAGCTAGTAATAACAAATGCTAGAAACACCCCCAAATCGTACGTAGTACAAAGTAGTTCAACCCCTTAAAAAATGAATATGAAAACTGTAAAATTT
>CAYGQJ010000090.1:0-19166 GCA_964351845.1 uncultured Flavobacteriaceae bacterium
GACCGTTCTAATTATAAAACCATCTTTTCTGATGGAACACATCAAGTAATTGGTGATGAACCAGCTCCTTTTGGCACAGATAAAGGTACGGACCCTTATAGCTTATTACTAATGTCCTTAGGTGGTTGTGTGGCTATGACCATACGAATGTATGCTGACAGAAAAAAATGGGACTTAGAAGGTGTAGAAGTGACACTATCACAAGAGCGAGTGCATCACAAAGATTGTGAAGAATGTGACTCAACTGATGGGTATGCTCACTTAATTGAAAAAAAGGTTCAACTATTAGGTAACCTAGATGATGCCCAAAGAGCGCGACTGATGGAAATTGCAGACAGATGTCCTGTAAATAAGACACTGCTTAATGAAATAAAGATTAAAACCGTAGAAGTTTAAACCACCATCAACCATATAACAAACCAAAAAGATGAAAAAAGAATTAAATAAGATTGGGTTAGACCGCATTGAGTCAAAATCCTTGTCAGAAAAATTAAATACATTACTTGCAAACTATCAAATATTCTATATGAATACTAGAGGTTTTCATTGGAACATTAAAGGAACTAATTTTTTTGAACTACATCTTAAATTTGAAGAATTGTACAACGATTCCTTAATTAAAATAGATGAAATTGCAGAACGAATTCTAACTTTAGGCTACACACCATTGCATACCTATTCTGATTATTTAAAGGTAGCATCCATAAAAGAGGCAAAAGGCATAAGCAATGGAGAACAAGCCATTAAAGTAATTTTGAAGGGATATGAAACACTATTACCGCTCGAAAGAGAATTATTAGACCTTGCATCAGATTCGAATGATGAAGGAACAAATGCTTTAATGAGCGATTATATTAGAGAGCAGGAAAAATCAGTATGGATGTATTCTGCTTATATAAATTAAAACACACAAAAATATGGATTCAAGATATATAAGTGATATTGCATTCACTCAGTCGGTAAAAAATAGACAAGAAGAAATGGGTTCAAGAGTAGCCTATCAAAAAATGGCAGAAAAAAGGGATTGGCAAACTAAAGTCACAGAACAACTCCGTTTTTTTATTAGTGAAAGGGATTCTTTTTATATGGCCTCGGCTAATGCAGATGGGCAACCTTACATTCAACATAGAGGTGGTCCTAAAGGCTTTTTAAAAGTGCTGGATGACCAACACCTGGCCTTTGCTGACTTTTCAGGAAATAGGCAATATATTTCAATAGGTAATTTTGATGAAAATAATAAAGTACACCTCTTTTTAATAGATTACCCAAATAGGAAAAGAATAAAAATTTGGGGAGAAGCTTCCATCATAACAAATTACACAAATCTTATGGAACAATTTATAGATAAAGACTATGATGTCCCTATAGAACGAATTATTAAAATAAAAATAACGGCTTGGGATATAAACTGCCCACAGCATATCCAGCAACGATATACACTAGAAGAAATAAAACCATATGTAGATAAATTAAATATTAAATAGTGTGTTGTGTTAAACATTACAGAGAAAATATAAAATAATTCATAAAAACAGTCGTGGTTAGGGTTTAAACTCGAACTATACTTGTGAGAAAGTGAACTAGACTGTATTTAATCATACATCTAATAAGTATTAACGTCCTTTAATCTGATAATTAGGATGAGCTCTGTAATCTTCATTTTGTAGAATATCAACAAATATATTTATTAATATTTCTAGAATTGGACTTTGTTTTTCCCATTCTCATATTACATTATAAGTACATATCATAACTTATAAAATTCTCATTGTTAAGGATTTGCTAGATAATATCTGGTCTATGATGATTACCGTAATTACTAGCTAACTTTAAAAAATCATTATAATGTGTTCTAGAATTTTTTAGCTAATAGTTATAAAAGGATGTTCTCATCATTTACCCACTTTGGATACGATATATTTATAAAGAAAATCACGTAATTCTGTAAACCATACCAGCTGTATATGGAAGAAGATTCTATTGTCAATCTGTGCAATTTTCTTGGTGTCTGATCGTAAAAAACGACTAACAATATAATTTTAATCACTCTATCTACGAAAATAGGCTATAATCGAATTTTGCACTTCTAATAGTAAGATCAGAGAATTTCATCATATTTTTTTAGAAGTCACAATATCATTAGGTAGTTTTTTAATATATTTTTATGATGAAGCAGTTTCGTCAAGAATTTTATGATATTTTCGTCTTGTCTTCAAAATAGTTTTAATAATTCTTTCTAAATAGTAAACTTATTTGATATCATTAAACTGTTAGATGTATTCTTCTGCCCAATGATACCCAAAGTAATTGTCGTGATTAGAATGTTTCCAATTATGTTTTGTTGTTATAGGAAATTCATTCAATTCTTGATCGGATAACATTCCACTTAGTAAAGAGAATAGTGATTAATGGATAATAGTTTCTTTTGGATTCTTGCACCAATTTTCTCTTCATGAAACGATGTTATACTTAATTTATGAATCTAGGGTATTACAATTATGACAAATAAGAATTTGATAAGAAACTCCAGCTTTACCATATATGATTCCGAAAGCATTCAAATTAAATAATACTATTTGTAGTTATAATCAGATTTATATCATCTACTAAAAAGTTCGATAATTGACCCGTCCCGAGTACAAAAGGCTTCTTGTTTACAAGGAGTCTTTTTTGTTTTTACAAAGAAGTTGGTCTCTAGTTTTACACTATTTTTTCTCTACTACTGCTTTCGCGAAATGACATCACAGACGACACCCAAGTACTTAAAAAGTACTCTTTGTAGATAGTAAATAGCACAGGGGATTATTTGATTGTTTTTTACTATTTTTAAAACAAATATTTTGTATTCAGGCATACCTTAATCCACCGTTTATTTTTTGTTTTCTGCTATTTTTTTTGAACACTTTTTAGAGCTTGTAACATAAAACTAGAATGTCAAAAATAGCCCATGGCAGAAAAACAAGGGATTTTTGTATGAATGCCGTATCATGATTACGGTTATACCGTAACAAATTTACGGATATAATAAGTAGCTTTCCTATGTCTTAAGCCCCTTAAAAAAATTCCCTTAAGTCCATCGTATATTTTCTCACTAAAATTAAATCGATATGGAACACTCTTACGTTATTATAGACAGCAACCCAGACACCGTTTACGCCATACAACTTGCTATGGAAAATTTCAATAACTTTATCTGTATTGGGATTTCTCCTAGTGAGCAAGAAGGGTTAGATATTATCTTAGAAAGAAATCCTTCTTTGGTATTTCTTAATATAGAACTAGAGCATAATCGTTCGGGTGTTACGGGATATTATTTATTAGATGCATTACAGAAATACTTAGACATCTTACCACAATTTGTAGCATTGGCCACCACAGCTCAATATGCAATAGAAGGAATTCGTCACAGTATACTAGATTACATTATGACGCCTGTTGATAAAAATGTATTGCGTCGTACGTTATTTCGTTTTAGAAAATTACCATTTAATAAACCTGCAGATATTAATGATACGCTTTGTTTAAAATCATACGGTGATTATAAGTTTGTAAATACGAATGAGGTGATCTTTTTAAAAGCAGATAATAATACTACAGATTTTGTAAGAGTTAATGGTACTACGGTCAGTGCCTTTAAAACCCTAAAATTCTTTCAGGACTCTCTACCTGATCATTTTATAAGAATACACAATAGTTATATAGTGAATAGTCATTATATATCAAGAATTCATTTTGGAAAATCACAATGTACCATGGAGCATAGTGATATTGCTGTTCCTTTTTCAAAATCATATAGAGATAATGTAGAGATGATACGCGATAACTTTTATAAGCGAAGTCTCGTCATTGCTTAGGCGATATGTAGCTTATTTAACGATGAAATACCCTCTTTTGTGAGTGCATCCTTCGTTTAGAATGAAAGTGATTTGATGTAAAGCCTTTCATTTATAGGTGTCTATGCCTCAAAAAGCTTGAAAATACTACTGTTCGACAAAAATTAACATAATTTTTAAATAAGCCATACACACGTGTATGACATCCATCTACATCTATGTGTCGTATAACTACTATATAGGCAGTAAATTACGATTTTAACATACAACTTCTTTCTATTTTTACACCGTTATAACAAAGCAATTAACGTTGCAAACCTTTTCAAAAAATCATTAAAAACACACAGTAATTAGGGGTGTGTTATGTGATGATAGTATGATTGTAAAATTGAATACCCCGAAACCCTAATACCAAATTAACCATTAAATAAATCTTAACCCATTAAACAGATATGCTGTAGCATATACTTGAAATTATATTACTAAAACACACCCAAAATGAAAAAATACATACAAACCATTGTTATATTATTAGTTGTTACTTTATTCTTTTCTTGTGAATCTGACCCTTTATTAGAAGATTTTGAGATTGCAGATAATTCCCTAAGCATAGAAAATAATCTAAATGTTGATGATGAGGAAGAAGAATTGCCAGGTTCTGATCTGTCAGGTGTTGATGATGAGGAAGAAGAATTGCCAGGTTCTGATCTGTCAGGTGTTGATGATGAAGAAGAAGAATTACCAGGTTCTGATTTGTCAAGTGTTGATGATGAGGAAGAAGAATTACCTGATGCTGATTCGTCAAGCGTTGATGATGAGGAAGAAGAGTTGCCAGATACTAAGAAAAGAAAAGTAGATGATGAAGAAGAGGAATTACCAGGATCAGGATTATAAAATATAATTTAATAATATTCTGAATTGAAAAAGAGTAATCTATATCATATATAGTAATTCACATATAATATTTTATAAAACTCTAATATATTATTTATGATATATTAGAGTTTTCTCTGTTATTTTAGTTTTCAGTTTTGTAATTTGTACTTAAAAAATAATATAATATTAGTTGTTGATGAAAATATTAAAGTCTTTTAAATTGTTGATTTTCACATTAATTGTATTAATTTCTTGTGATGAAGGTGCTTTTATGGATAATACTATGGAATCATCTTATGAAATAGCAATTATAGATAATTACTTAAGTCAAGTAGATATTCATAAACAACAAAGATTAAAGCTTAGTTATTTGGATAGCGCGGCTTCTATGATCAGAAAATTAAATAATAGAAAGGGAGATACATTAAAACGATTCAAATTTGGTGAAGTTGTAAAATTATATGATGATTTAGGTGTAAAGGATTCTTTTTATAATACAAGTTTAGAACTTAGAAGACTAAGTCTTCGGACAGATGACAGTATTGGATTAGCATATTCAAATTATAACTTAGGATTACATTTTTATAAAGAAGATAAACTAGATAGTGCGTTTTTTTATTTTTACAGGTCTGAAAAGCTATACGATAATTTAAATCAAGGCGGACAGTCTGCACGATCTGCTTTATTAATGGCTATGACACAAAAAAATGTCAAAGATTTTTCTGGTTCAGAAGCTAGTTCTGTGAAGGCGATACGTCTTTTTGAATCGATAGGAGATAAAAGCCTTTTAAGTTCTTGTTATAATAATTTAGGTAATGTTTCAAATAGGTTAGGAAATTACGATGAAGCTATTAAATATTATCAAAAAGCAATAGAATACAAAAAACAAGAAGATAAAAAAGCTTTAATTATTGCTGGCTTCTTAAATAACATAGGTGATATATATATAGATAAGAAGGATTATACGAAAGCTATCTCATTTTTTGATGAAGGATTGGCTTACGATAGTTTAGAGTATGAACGTCCTCGTACTTATGCGCGTTTGTTAGATAATAAAGCATACGCACGATATAAAATGGGGAAAACAGAAGATTTTCCTGAAGCTTTTTTGAAACCACTTCGTATTAGAGAGAGCGTTAATCATAAGAGAGGTGTCGTAAGTAGTAATTTAAGAATAGCCACCATCTATGAAGAAAAAGGTAATAAGAGATCTTCAGATTTTTATGCTCAAAAGGCATATGATATATCAAAAGAAATACCTTATAGTGAAGGGATGTTAGAAGCTTTAGCCTTGTTCTTGAAAGTAAAAGAACCTAATGAAGGGGTGGTTTATGGTAGAGAATACATTAGGATAAGTGATAGTCTTCAGCGTCAAGAAATAGCCTTTCAAAATAAATTTGCACGTATCCGTTTTGAAACAGACCAATTGGAGGTCGCTAAAGATAAAGCGACACAAACGTCTAGGTTTCTTCTTATTATATTTTCTATTAGTGTCATCATATTTTTAATAGGCTATATTGTATTACAACGTAGAAATAACAGAAGGGAACTCGAGTATCAAGAAGGGCAACAAAAATCCAATGAAGAGATTTTTAATCTCATGCTTTCACAACAAGGGAAACTGGAAGAAGGAAAACATTTAGCAAAACAACGCATCTCCGAAGAGCTACACGACGGTATCTTAAGTAGGCTTTTTGGCTTGAGACTAAGTTTAGATAGCTTGAATAATAAACACGGTAAAGACGTAGAAAAACTTAGATCCAGCTATATAGATCAACTTAAAGACTTAGGAAAAGAAATTAGAAAGATTTCTCATGATCTAAATAGTGAAGGATTTACAAAGGACAACTTATACCCAGATGTACTTAGGAAATTATTAAAGGACCAACTAGAACCACAGCAAGTTACCTATGAGTTTTTATATGACCAAGAGATTAATTGGGATTTGATTTCAAATCCTAAAAAAGTCCATGTATATCGTATTATTCAAGAATGTCTCATGAATATTAACAAACACGCCAATGCCAAACATATTACCGTTACGTTTAAAAGTAAAGATGCTAGTGTGGAACTTATTATAGAAGATGATGGTGTAGGAATGGACGCGACCAAAGCAAAATCAGGCATCGGAATGAAGAATATTAAATCAAGAGTGGCACAAATAGCAGGATCTTATAAAATAATTAGTAAAATTAACTTAGGAACTCAAATCCAAATTCTATTTAATTAAAAAATTTAGTATCTTGTTGTCACTAAATAAATGTTAGTAAAATACTTTCCCTATAAAGTTTAAGATTAGCAAATTACGATATTTAGTAGTATTTAAAATAATCGTAAACTATGAAAAAAAAACTTAAAGTCTTAATGGTTGATGATCATCCGATGATCTTAGAGGGGTATAAAAATACACTATCAGATTTTTGTGAAGAGCATTACAAGCTAGAAATAGAAACCGCATGTGATTGTGATGAAGCTATATCACTTATTGATAGAACCCCCAAATCAAAATCTTACGATCTAGCTATGATCGATGTACAGTTGCCTATCGCAACAAATGATGTTGGCATTACATCTGGAGAAGGAATTGCACAATACCTCAAGAAGAAATTTTCGAGAGTAAAAGTAATTATCCTTACCATGCATAATGAGAGCACCAGAATCCATAATATACTGGAAAAGGTAAACCCGCAAGGGTTACTCATAAAAACAGATATTTCTTTCTCAGAACTTAATCATGCCTTTGAGCAAGTTTTGAGTCAGAAAATATACTATAGCAGTACTGTAAATGATCACCTACGTAAAATGGTCACCAATGATGTTTCTGTAGATCAAATTAATCTTCAGATATTATATCACCTTTCAAGGGGCGTTCGTACAAAAAACCTTACGAATCATATAAATCTCTCTTTGAGCGCTATCGAAAAACGTAAAAATCAATTAAAAGAAAAATTACACGTAAAATCTGAGAGTGATGAACGTTTAATTGAAGAAGCGCGATTAAGAGGTCTTATATAACTGTATAAAAATTAAGTAATTAAATTCTTCTTAGGAATACGTATAAATTCTAAAATCATACATTAAATACATCTAGTTGTTATTTTTTATAAATAACCGCTAGGTGTATTTTTTTGATACCACTTAGGATACTTCCGTATCAGTTCTTTTTTTGTGTAATATCCGCTTTCGCGAAAGCAAAAACAGGTGAACTATAATTCTTACATGTGAGCAAAAAAAATGGACTAAATGTATAAACTAGAAGGCGTAATTCTTTAAAACTGCAATAAATGGCTAAAATTACGGTAAAACCGTAAAATTTTTGACAGCATACCCGAAGAAATATTCAGAAGTGCTTCTTACATTAGATAACAGATAAGGAGAAGTATTTAATACTTTGCTAAGTACATAAAATATACATTTTCAATCTACTAGTAATTCGTTTACTTGTATGTATTGAATGTTACAATTGTTGGTTTTGAGTGTTCAAGTAGCTTATTTAATATATTGAAATAGATTAAGAGAGTTTAGGGGCTTGTCGTCTATTCAATAATTAAAAAAAACCAATCTTCCCCCAGCTTTAAAATAGCCCTCGACTTGAGGGCTATTTGAAGCTTTTTTTGTTGGTAGTAATCTCAAAAGATGTATCAGTATTAAAAAAAGAACCTATACGGTTTGGCTGTGACACATCATCCAATGAAAGATGCTAGATAGCGATCTCTTTCATAAATATGTTTCCTTTTTATAGTGTATGATTACTTTTTGTAAACCACGCCATTTTTCATAACAAAAGAAACACGTGTCATTGCAGAAATATCCTTGATAGGATCTCCATCTACAGCGATAATGTCAGCTAGATACCCTTCTTTCAATTCTCCTAGCTGCCCTTGCATATCCAGCACTTTTGCGTTGGTAATTGTAGCCGATTGAATAGAAAACATTTCAGACCATCCCGTTTCTACCATATAGATGAATTCTTTAGCATTTTCTCCATGAGGAAATACACCAGCATCGGTTCCAAAAGCAACATTAACACCCTCTTCGGCGACCATTTTCATAGTTTCGCGTATGCCAGCATCTACCTTCATGATTTTAGGAATGATGATCGCAGGATAATACCCAGGGATATCCGCTTGCTGTCGTACATAACGACCTGCCGATAGGGTAGGCACCAGGTAGGTATTGTATTGTTTCATAAGAGCGGCCGTTTCTCTATCCATTAAAGATCCGTGCTCAATGGTGGTAACCCCTCCTTTTATAGCACGCTTCATTCCTTCTATTCCATGTGCATGAGCTGCAACGCTCATCCCATATTCTTTGGCTGTCTTTACAATTTCATTAATCTCTTCCTGTGTAAACTGAGGATTCACACCATTTTTACTTACACTTAAAACACCTCCAGTGGCTGTAATTTTAATTAAATCAGCACCGTTTTTATACCGCTGTCGTACTGCCTTGCGGGCATCTTCAGGGCCATTAATAACACCTTCGGCAGGACCTGGATCGCCCATTAAGTCTTTTTTATACCCATTGGTAGGATCAGCATGACCGCCTGTGGTACCAATCGCTTTTTCGGCGGTATAAATACGAGGGCCATCTACAGTTCCTTTATTAATGGCATTACGAAGGGACACGTTGACACCACTCCCTCCCAAATCACGTATGGTCGTAAAACCAGCCATTAAGGTGCGTTCTGCGATCTCCGAAGATGTAAAAGCTACATCTGCCTCATTTTTTGTAAAAGGTTCAATGTAACGCGTAGGACTCGTCTCTCCCTCTATGTGAACGTGCATATCTATAAGACCAGGCATCACTGTCTTAGATGTGAGGTCAATAACCGTCTGATTTTTTTTAGGCGGTGTATACCCCTTGTCAATCGATACAATCTTATTTCCTTGCACAACAATCGTACGTTCTGTAAGAAGCGTCCCTTTTTCTGTATCTATCAATTTACCACAATGTAAAAGAGTGGTTTCTTGCGCCAAAGAAGTGACCCCTATAAAAAGGATACACAGTAGTAAAGTGATTTTCTTCATGGGTTGGTTTTTAGTGGTGATTATTTAGTTACAAAATCAATGATGGTCGTTGTAATAAACGCAATTTGTTCATCGTCAAGTTCTGTATGCATAGGAAGTGAGATTACATCCTGCACCAGCTGATTTGTAACGGTAAAGTCAGCTTCTTGATAACGCTCATCTACATAGGCTTTTTGTTTGTGTAACGGTATTGGATAATACACCCCACACGGAATTTGCTTTTCTTGTAAATGTGCGACAAGCGCATCGCGGTCTATGCCTTTTATTCGTAAGGTGTATTGATGAAATACATGACAATCACAACTGTCACATATCATGGGCGTGATGATTTTTTCTTGATTTGCAAAAGCAGCAGTGTACTTGCGTGCTGCTTCTCTACGGGCTGTATTATACGCATCAAGGTTTGGTAATTTCGCACGTAATACAGTTGCCTGTATAGAATCTAATCGGCTATTGACACCTACCACATCGTGATGGTATCTCACATACATTCCGTGGTTTACGATTCCTCGTATGGTATGAGCAAGATCGTCATCATTGGTAAAAATAGCACCGCCATCACCGTAGCATCCTAAATTTTTAGAAGGGAAAAATGACGTAGTCCCTACATGACCAATCCCTCCTGTTTTTACTTTTTTACCATCACGTCCCGTATAGGTAGATCCAATACCTTGCGCATTATCCTCTATAACATACAGGTTATGCTCTTTAGCAAGATCCATAATGGCATCCATGTTGGCTGCCATCCCAAAAAGATGCACAGGAACAATCGCTTTCGTTTTTGGGGTAATGGCTTTTTTTACCGCCTCAATATCGATGTTAAAATTAACAGGATCTACATCTACAAGCACCGGAGTAAGATGCAATAAAGCAATCACCTCTACGGTCGCAGCAAACGTAAAATCGGCTGTGATGACCTCATCACCTGGCTGTAAGCCTAATCCCATCATCGCAATTTGTAACGCATCGGTTCCATTGGCACACGGGATTACGTGTTTTACACCCAGATAGTCTTCAAGTTCTTTTTGAAATGCATGTACTTCAGGGCCATTTATAAAGGCAGTAGATTCAATCACTTCTAGTACAGAGGCATCTACGCGTTCTTTTATTTTTTCATACTGACCTTTAAGGTCAACCATTTGGATCTTTTTCATAGATAAACAAGAGTTTTTACTCTTTTTTGAGATAAGATTGATTGCGTTTTCAATTAAGAAAGTTGTAACGAAAATACAAAAACTCGTTCCTTTCAACAATCTATTTTAGGACAAAGCACTATTTTAGCAGTGTATGCGTCGTCTCTATTCCATTATCATCTACATTGTACAAGCGATTTTGCCTATTTCGGGACTCTTTAGCTCAAAGATGAAGCTGTTTGTAAAAGGGCGAAAAGACGTTTTTTCAACACTAAAATCGCAACTTACAGACCAAGATCGTGTCATCTGGTTTCATGCGGCTTCCCTAGGAGAGTATGAGCAAGGCGTTCCTGTGATGGAGGAGTTATTAAAAAACTATCCTGAATATTCATTGGTCATTACCTTTTTCTCCCCTTCTGGGTATGAGGTTAAGAAAAATAACGCTTTCGCGAAAGCGACCACCTATTTACCCCTCGATACTCCATCAAATGCGCGTGCCTTTATAGACCTTATCCATCCAGAATTGGTGTTTTTTATCAAATATGAATTTTGGCCTAATTATCTCAGCGAACTTAAAAAACGAAACATACGAACCGTTCTTTTATCAGGGGTTTTTAGAGAAAATCAACCTTTTTTCAAATGGTATGGAACGTGGATGCGTAAAAGTCTTGATGCTTTTGATCATTTTTTTGTACAGGATACATCCTCTGTAACAGCCGCCGAAGCATTGCACTTGCACCCTGTCACCTTGAGTGGTGATACCCGTTTTGACCGCGTCTCTCGTCAAATAGAAATGGATAATACGCTAGATTTTATCAAAGACTTTAAAGCAAATAATTTGTGTGTGGTTTGCGGAAGTACTTGGCCGGAAGATGAATCTGTGCTGGCTTCCTTTATTAATACTAACGAAGGAGTTGCAAAATTCATCATTGCCCCTCACCAGATTAAAACGGAGAAGATCGCTTCACTCCGACAAAAACTACGCGTAAAAACAGTCGTATTCTCAGAAAAGGACAATAAGAATTTAGCGGAGTATGATGTTTTTATCATAGACACCATCGGATTGCTTACCAAAATATACAATTATGCAGATGTTGCTTATGTAGGCGGAGCACTAGGAACAACGGGGTTGCATAACATCTTAGAGCCTGCTACTTTTGGAATCCCCATCATCATAGGAAATCACTTTGAAAAATTTCCAGAAGCCAAAAAACTACAACAACTAGCAGGGCTATATGCGATTTCAAATCAGAAAGAGCTCAACGAAATATTAAATAAGTTACTTATCGATCAAAAGTTCAGATTTCAAACAGGGATGATTGCGGGTCATTTTATTAATAGCAATACAGGCGCTACAAGAACCGTTATGGAGTATATAGCAAATCTCCATGGGTAAACTTTTTTTGAATCTACTTTGGGTCATTGTACTTACCATCATGACACAGATAGGAGGTGTTGTATACCTGCTCGCTACCTTGATGTATAGAAGAAATACACTAAAGCGATGGGGAGCTTTTGTAGTTTTGTATCTTGTCAGCACCTTTTTTGTTGTTCCCTATGTAGCTCCTTTTTTTGGGAGAGAAAAGATACAAACGACAGACACCGTCAAAATACATATGCTTTTTACGTCATTAGCAAACAGAGATTATGTCGTTCCTGAAATGAACACGGTTCTTACGAATGTGTCAACCAAACTATCAAAGGTGTATCCGGGCGTAGAGATACATTGCTTGGATGCTAATTTTCCTTTTTTTAATGGTTTCCCATTGTTACCGCATCTAAGTCATAACGATGGTAAGAAGTTGGATATCTCCTTATTGTATGAAGATGATAAAGGCGCTATTATAAATGACAAACCTTCCATCAGTGGATATGGTGTTTTTGTGCATCCAGTAGCAGGGGAGTACGATCAAATCTCCGTGTGTAAAGAGAAAGGATATTGGCAATATGACTTTCCAAAATATCTTACATTAGGTACAGTAAATTCAGATTTGATTTTTTCTGAAAAGGGGACACGGAAAGTAATCCAACTTCTGAGAGAAGAACTTTCTGTGTCTAAAATATTTATAGAACCCCATCTAAGAGAGCGCATACAAATCAAGCACCCTAAAGTTCGATATCATGGGTGTCGTGCCGTACGTCATGATGATCATATTCATGTTCAAGTACGTTAGTCTTACCTAATAAATGCAAGTAAGATTATTTTATAACTTCTACCTCATCACCAGTAAACTCAATAGATTTTTCTGGTTTTGTGGTATTCCAACTTTTTTTGAATAGTTGCATAAATGATAATGTAACTACAGCAGTAGTCGCAAAACCACCAATAGCAACAGTAAATAAAATAATCCCAAGACTGGTAGAACTTCCCCAAGGGCCCATAAAATTATCTAGAAAAGAAGGAGCAATATTTCCAGCATAGATTCCAAAGAAAATGGTAAATAACAGAGTGGCAACAAAGCCAGTTACAATACCCACAGAAAAACCATCTGCATAGGTGAGAGCTTCATTTTTCCTCAGCTTATATCCTTTGATAGCTTCATAAATTCCAAAGGCAGTAATCACGCCGTTAAATAAACTAAACAACGGATTCGTATGCCATCCAAATAATGAAATAACCAAAAAATAACTAACAAGAAGACCGCTTATCACGATCGCATAACGGATAGGGAGTGCAAATTTTGACATAACAAAGGTTTTAGAGAGTACTATAAGTTACGTAAAATCAATGAATCATGTGTTTTAAATGGTGTTAAATGTGAGCGTGTTTAGGTGTGAGCTTTACCGCTTCGCTCTCCCGTTGGTCGTGAATCTTGCAAGCTCGATTTCGCGAACCTATCTCGCCGGCAGACAGGAGCGTGCTTAAAATCATCCAAAAACAACCCATTTTAAACAAAAAAAACGCCAGCATATTACTGGCGTTTCGAAAGGAATAAATAGGGGGTGTTTATTCTCCTTCAGGGATTGGATAGTCAAAAGACTCATTATCCAATATATTGTTTTCTAGAGTATCCGCTAGTTCTTCGTCATCAGTGACTGTTGCTTCGTGATGTGAATCTGTAGCCGCAGCTCCTCTAAAATAAAGCTTGATGCGGTATACAATGTAATAGAGTAGAGGAACAATAATCAGCGTTAAGAACGTCGCTATAATAAGACCATAGATAACCGTCCATGCTAATGGGCCCCAGAAAATCACATTGTCTCCTCCTACATAAATTCCAGCGTCAAAATCTTGGAATAATCCAAAGAAATCAATGTTAATTCCTATAGCAAGGGGTATTAAGCCTAATACCGTTGTGATTGCGGTTAGTAATACAGGGCGCAAACGGGCGCGTCCTCCTTCTATAATCAATTGTTTTGTGGTATCCTTATCCAGCATTTGTTTTCCTTCAAGATTCCGTTCTACTTCTTTACGATCGATGAGTAGTTGGGTATAATCGAGAAGGACCACCCCATTGTTTACCACAATTCCTGCAAGAGATATAATACCCATCATCGTCATGATAATCACAAAGGAAGATCCGCTAATAATAATACCTCCAAAAACACCAATGAAACTCAAGAAAATAGCAATCATAATGATGATTGGTTTTGAAATAGAGCTAAACTGGAAGATGAGTAGAAAGAAAATTAAGGCAAGTCCTCCAAAGAAAGCAGAGTTTAAAAAATCCTGCTCCTTTTTTTGTTCCTCAATCTGCCCTGTGTAGTTTACTTTAACGGTATCTGGGATCTCTTCAAAGTTTTTCATTTCTTGTTTTATGGACTCAACAACAACACCAGCATCTACAAAACCAGGAGCAAGATTAGAATATACAGTAACAACACGTTTTGAATCACGGTGTTTAATAGCACTAAAGGAAGAGGTGTTTTTTGTTGTGGTGACCGCCGCAACAGGAATTTCTTTAATCTTCCCACTTGCCTGATCTCTAAAGATGATATTTTGATTAAAAAGAGCTGAGTTATCATAGCGTTGGTCCTCTTTAAAACGGACGTAGATATCATAATCTTCTCCATCTTTTTTATACACCCCCGCTTTACTTCCGAAGATAGAATTACGCAATTGCATCCCTACTTGACCTACAGCAACACCCAATTCTCCAGCCTTCTGACGATCTACAATCACCTCGGT
This sequence comes from uncultured Flavobacteriaceae bacterium, assembly GCA_964351845.1. Taxonomy (GTDB): domain Bacteria; phylum Bacteroidota; class Bacteroidia; order Flavobacteriales; family Flavobacteriaceae; genus Dokdonia. The sequence goes on from CAYGQJ010000090.1 coordinate 15,002, forward strand.
ACCCGGTTTTCCTCTGTTTACATTTATTTTGAGTTCGTCTACTCCAGGAACGTTACGAGAATTGATATAGTTACGCATTTTCTCTGCGCTAACGATAAGTTCGCCATAATCATCACCTTGTAATTCTAAATTGATAGGATACCCTTGGGGAGGCCCTGCAGCATCTTTTTCTACGGTAATCACTACGCCAGGATAAATACCTTTTAAGGCATCTTGTACTTTAAAACGCAACTCTTCACTATCAGCGCCATTACGGAACTTGTATTCTCGCATCGTAGCGGTAATCTTAGATCGGTGTGGCATCTCTGCCGCACTTCCTCCGTCAGTTTGAGGATTTCCAGCGCCTTCTCCTACTTGAGAAACCGAGGTTTCTACGAGCGCATTAAAATCTTTTCCTTCGAGGTATTGTTTGTCATTAAATACTTTAAAAATACGACGTTCTATCTCCTTGGTAATCGCATTGGTTTTCTTGATGTCTGTTCCTTCTGGATATTCTATGTAGGTGATAATCTGGTTGGGTTTATTGTCTGGGAAAAACTCAATAGCCGTACGTCCAGCACCTACAGATCCTCCAAATGCCATGAAAGTAGCGATCAATAAGAGGAATATTCCACCTACAAATACGATGGGTTTCCGTCCACGTAATGCCCATCCTAAGAAGTTACGATACTTGTTTTCTAACCACGTTAGGAAACGACGTTGAAAAATTTCAGCGGCACGATGCAAGACATATTTATAGACCCACATTAATGCAATAGTAGTAAGTATTAACGATCCAAAGCCTCTAATGCTACCTCCTAAGAAAAGAATCAGTAGCCCAATAGGAAGCATAATGAGGGAGATACGAATGAGGGATTTTCGCGGAAGCGATTTCTCATCTGTTTTCATAAACTGCGATACCAACATCGAGTTAATGAAGATGGCGACAAATAAGGAAGATCCTAATACGACTGAAAGGGTAATGGGGAAGTAAATCATAAACTGTCCCATCAATCCTGGCCACAATCCAAGTGGCACAAATGCCGCAACGGTTGTCAGTGTCGAAATGATAATAGGAAACGCAATCTCACCGATTCCTTTTTTGGCAGCTTCGATACGAGACATGCCTTCTTCATCCATAAGTCGGTAGACATTTTCTACCACTACAATTCCATTATCCACTAGCATTCCTAGTCCCATAATCAATGCAAAAAGAATCATGGTATTCATGGTATAGCCCATCAAATTGAGGATCATAAAACTCATGAACATGGACATTGGGATGGCAAATCCTACAAAAAGAGCATTTTTAAACCCTAAGAAGAACATCAAAACGCCTACCACAAGAATAATCCCAAAAATGATATTGTTGACAAGGTCATTTACTTGGTTCTCTGTTTTGGCACTTTGATCATTGGCTGTTGTAATTTTTACACCAGGAGGAAACACTTCGGTTTCAGCTACTTTAAGGATCTCTGTAATTTTTTCTACAGCATCGATCATATTCTTCCCAGAACGTTTTTTAACGTCTAGCATCACAACGCTTTCACTTACGTCTTCGTCGTTTACAGATTCTCCTTTTTCAAGGGTAAGGTCACGTGCATAGGTAGTTTTATCTTCTTCGGCAAAAGTGATGGTGGCAATATCTTTTAGGTATACTGCGCCATTTTCAGATTTTACAACAAAATTTTCTAACTCTTCTGGAGAATCTATTTCTCCAAGGATTCGGATGTTACGACGTTGTCCACTAGAGATTAAATTTCCAGCAGAGAGGGTCATGTTTCCGTTACTTATAGCGCCGAGTACGTTATCAAAATTAACTTTAGCAGCCATCATCTTATAAATATCAACGGCAACTTCTACTTCTCGTTCTTGCGCTCCACGGATCGTCGCTTCTTTTATTTCTTTAAGGCTCTCGATTTCATCTTGAAGATATTCTGCATACTCTTTAAGTTTATCTACGGGGTAATCTCCAGAGAGGTTTACGTTAAGAATTGGCGTCTCTTCAGAGATGCTTAAGTCAAAAACATTAGGCTCTACCTTAGCTCCGTTAAACGTAGGCCAGTCTTCATTGGCAGTTTCTGAGTCTACCTCATCTTTTACTTTTTGTTTGGCGGCTTGCACATCCATCCTATAGTCAAACTCTACCGTAATGATGGCATAGTCTTCTTGAGATGTTGATAGTACTTCTTCTACACCAGAGAGGTTTTGTAGTTTGTCTTCTAATGGATCTACAATGAGGCGTTCAATGTCTTCTGCGGTATTTCCTGGATAGGGAACAGAGACATAAATCTTAGTCTCATTAATCTCTGGGAAATTCTCACGCGCCATTCCTAAATATGCACCCATTCCTAATGCTAGGAACAAGCCCATTAATACATAAATGATCGTTGGGTTGTCTATCGCCCAACTTGACAAGCCAAATTCCTTATTTACATTCTTTTTTTTCTTTGCACTCATGGTGTTAGTATGTTAAGATTTGTACTTCTTGATTGTCTTTTACAGAACGCGCCCCTTCTACAATAATGAGGTCGCCACTTTTAAGTCCAGACAGTACTTCTATTTTGTCACCTTGGGATTTACCGGTTGTGATGATTTGTTGTTTCGCGATGGTGGTTTCGGTATCCGCTTTCGCGAAAGCGGTATACACATATTGTTCTCCTGATGCATTTTCATTAATAACATTGAGTGGGATCAGAATCGCATTTTCTGAGGTGTAATCATTGATAGAAAGTCTCGCAGTAAGGTTAGGCTTTATCGTTCCTTTTGTATTGGGAACCGCCACTTCTATGGGGAAACTTCGGTTAGATGGGTTGATATAATCCCCCGCTTGTCTAATTTTTGCTTCTATCGTTTCATTGAGTACCGGAAAGAATACACGTACATCTTTTCCTTCTTGTACCGTGGTGAGGTAGCTTTCAGGGACTTCTGCACTGACGTACATATTGTTTAAGTTCACAATTCTAAATAAGGCCATGCCAGGCGCCACTACGGTTCCTTGCTCAGTGATCACATCATCTATAACGCCAGTAAAGGGGGCTCTCACGACGGTTCTTCCTAGCTGACTCTTCATTTGATCTACCATATTCTGAGCAGACTCGTATTGAGATTTAGATTGTAAGTATTGGATTTCGGAGCCTATTTTTTGATTCCAAAGGCGCTGTTGTCTTTCAAATGTCGTTTTTGCAAGTGCCGCTTGTGTTTCTAACTGTGCGACTTGACTACTCAGGCCTCCATCGTCAATACGGGCAAGGATTTGCCCTTTTGAGACACGTTGCCCTTCTTTAACGTTTACCCGTAGGAGGGTTCCTTGGTATTCTGGATATACCAATACGTTTTGTTTGGTTTCAACATTTCCTTGAATCTCCACATAGTGATTAAATAAGGTGTCTGTTGCCGTCATTGTGGTTACAAGAACTTCTTTTTTGGCTGCTGGGTCTTTCTCTGCTATTGCTTTTTCTATTTGGGCAAGCTCTGTTGCAATGGTTGCTGCTTTTGTGCTTAACTCGGTTTTTTTAGCCTTTAGCGTTTCTACATTACCAGCTTCTATAAGCGCTTCTACAGACTGTGGTTTGTCGCCGCCGCAAGAAGCGATCAGGAATGCAATAGTTAAAAGTGAAATTATTTTTTTCATTGGTACTGGTTGTTTATGAGATGTATCAAGTTGTCGATGTGTCGATGTGTCGATATGTTGAGGTTTATTGGTGGTTGTTTTCATAGTTAGTTCTTTAATTGAGATTTTCTAAGTCCATCAAGCATCGCAGTTATCTCAGTTATTTGAGTCCTTATTATGCTGTAATCCTCGTTTTTTAGAAAACCTAAATCATTAGATATAATACTTTGATTTAATAATTCAAGTGCAGACCCATACGCTATTTCTGTAAAACGAGCTTGATCTTTATTTGTATGTCTTCCTGTTCCTTCTGCAATATTGGATGCAATTGAAACAGCACATCTTCTCATCTGACTTATGATGCCAAATTTCTCTTCGTTTGGAAAATGACTTGTGAGTTTATAGACAAAGACAGAAAGGGTTCTTGACTTTTGCCAAACATTTAATTTTTCAAAACCGAATGTCTTCATTTTAATTACTACTTTTTTTAGTAAAGAACAGCGTGTTCTGTTTTTATTTTTGATCTTTATACTCCTCAACTCCTCAACTCCTCAACTCCTCAACTCCTCAACT
>CAYGQJ010000091.1:0-1289 GCA_964351845.1 uncultured Flavobacteriaceae bacterium
TAGCCTCATCCCACTTCTCCTGAATCTTATCCAAACATAAATTCCCCATACTTCCAATATGTGTGTGTGCCATGGCATTTGCAGGGGTGTACGTACCTGATTGCACTTGAGCGCCTACTTCCTGATAGGCATCTCTGAAGGAATCTCCCTCTATAACTAAGGTATTGATGCTGTCTACTGTATATAAATATTGATATTTTTCATCCGTGAGGTCAATGTCAAGAATTTGAATCTGTTTAATAGCATATTCAAAAATCGTAAGGATCTCAATCACTTCTTCAAAAGCTGTAATGCTATGTTCTTTTAGCAACTGAAAATCCCGGTGATAGCCACTCGGTAAATTATTGGTAATTAAAAGCATTTCGGTATGTAGCGCCTGAATTTTATTGCACTTCCCTCTGATGAGTTCGAAGACATCAGGATTTTTTTTGTGCGGCATGATACTACTCCCCGTCGTAAGGGCATCGGGGAAAGTGATAAAGCCAAAATTCTGACTCATATACAAGCAAATATCCATGGCAAATCGTGCCAACGTGTTACACAATCCTCCCAAAGCACTAGCGATGGTACGTTCACTTTTTCCTCTGCTTAACTGAGCCGCGACCACATTGTATTTTAAGGTGGAAAAACCCAAAGCTTCGGTGGTGAAATCGCGATCAATGGGAAACGAACTCCCATAGCCTGCTGCCGATCCTAACGGATTTTGATCAACGGTTTTTAAGGCAGCTTTGAGTAAGTACACATCATCTATCAAAAGCTCGGCGTAGGCAGAAAACCATAAGCCAAAAGAGGAGGGCATCGCCACTTGCAAGTGCGTATAGCCCGGAATGACGGCTTTTTTATGCTTTTTAGCGAGTTTTAAAAGAGTGTTGAATAGTCCTTCTGTTTTTGCAAGCACGTGTTGTAAATGCTCTTTGTAAAACAAGTGTAATGCGACCAATACTTGGTCATTTCTAGAACGCGCCGTATGGATTTTCTTGCCGACCTCTCCGTATTTTTTGGTGAGTTCATATTCAATTTTAGAATGTACATCTTCAAATTGCGGTTCTATGATAAAACTACCTGCCTCTATTTGAAGTGCAATTTCTTTCAGCCCTTTTTCTAATTGTTGTAATTCTTCCGAAGTGATGATGGCTCTCGATGCTAACATTTTTGCATGCGCCAAAGACGCTTGCACATCATAGATCGCAATGCTCAAATCGATTTCTCTATCATTTCCTACCGTAAATTTTTCTATTTGTTGGTCTATTGTAAACCCTTTATCCCAAAGTTTCATATGGTTATTTTTT
>CAYGQJ010000091.1:1389-19146 GCA_964351845.1 uncultured Flavobacteriaceae bacterium
TTCGCGAAAGCGGACTCAGAATGGTTACTATTTTAAATAATCACCTGTTTTAATAATTCAATGTAGATGCGAATCCCTTCTTCAATTTCCGAAATGTATATAAATTCATCTGCCGTGTGGGAGCGTGTACTGTCTCCAGGCCCTAATTTTAACGAAGGACACGACAGTACGGCTTGATCGGAAAGGGTAGGAGAACCATACGTTTTTCTTCCCAAAGCAATCCCCGCTTTTACCAACGCATGGTCTGCAGGAATAGCCGAGGAGTTCAACCGAATCCCACGAGGGGTAATGCTCGTGCACGGACTTTCGGAGCTTAAAATATTGCAAATCTCTTGATTGGTATAGGCATCATTGACACGCACATCAATGACCAAAGTGACTTCTGCCGGAACTGCATTATGTTGTACTCCGGCATTGATTTGCGTAACGGTCATCTTCACATCTCCCAAAACCTCTGAAGTTTTTTTGAATCGATAGTTTTGAAACCACTCTAACACAGAAATGGTATTGTAAATGGCATTATCCGTATTCGGATGTGCCGCGTGACTCGGAGTGCCTTTTACGATGGCGTCAAAAACAACTAAACCCTTTTCGGCAATGGCTAATTGCATCAAAGTGGGTTCGCCAACAATGGCAACATCTATTTTTGGAAGCAACGGCAAAATGCTGTGCAGTCCTAAAGGACCACTATTTTCCTCTTCTGCCGAGGCGACAAAGACCAAATTGTATTGCAGATCTTCTTGATGGTAGTAATAGGTGAAAGTCGCCAACAAAGACACCAACGCACCACCCGCATCATTACTCCCTAATCCGTATAATTTCCCGTCTTCCACCGTGGCTTGAAAAGGATCTTTGGTATAACCTTTATTCGGTTGTACCGTGTCGTGGTGTGAGTTGAGTAAAAGGGTAGGTTTGCTTTCGCGAAAGCTATTATTCACTGCCCAAATATTATGATCCTTCCTTTGATACGGGATGTCATGGGTCGTAAACCAAGCGATGATGAGGGCTGCGGTAGCGTCTTCTTCTTCCGAAAAAGAAGGGGTTTCAATCAGGTTTTTAAGTAATTGAATGGCGGCTGTGGTGAGATTTTCTATCGTCATGAGTTATGTAATAAAGTGTGAGGAATTGTAGCATCAAATACCATATCAGGTAAACCGATGCATACGTTGTGTACGTGATGTGTAAGCGCATAAAAACAATTATCTAACTTCGGAATCATTCCGTTGGTAATAATGCCTTGGTCGATGAGGGTTTTATAGGTCTGTGGGGTCATACTTTTTATCAGGGAGTGTTCATCATCCACCGATTTGAGAACGCCTGATTTTTCAAAACAGTAATACAAGGATACCTGATAGCTTTTTGAAAAGGCAATCGCCAATGCTGAAGCCATCGTATCTGCATTGGTATTGAGTAATTGGCCTTTTGCATCATGGGTAATGGCACAAAAAACAGGGGTAATGTTTTTCTGTATAAGGAGGTCTAGCGTTTCTGTATGTACGCTTTGGATGTCTCCCACAAAACCATAATCGATGTCTTTTACAGGTCTTTTTTCTGATACAATCGTATTGCCATCCGCTCCTGAAAAACCCATCGCATTGCATTGATGTGCTTGCAGGCGCGCAACGATTTGTTTGTTTATTTTGCCAGCATAGGTCATTGTGATGATGTCTAAGGTAGCCGCATCTGTGATCCGTCGCCCTTCTTTGATGTTTACTTTTATATTCATTTGCTGGGCAAGGGATGTGGCTAGTTTTCCGCCGCCATGCACTAAGATTTTTGAGCCTTCAAGTGCTGCGAACTTCTCTAAGAAAGCAGTAAGTGAGGACTCATCATTGATGATATTGCCTCCTATTTTTATGATCTTGAGTGTTTCCATACTACAATTGTTCTACTAGTTTTTTTAATACCGCTTGTGCAGCGAAAGTCCTGTTGCCTGCTTGTTGGATGACTACAGCGTTTTCACTGTCCAAAACAGCATCTTCTATGACCACATTTCTACGAACGGGAAGGCAGTGCATACAAGAAGCATGGCCTATTTTTTCTTTGGTGATCATCCAATTCGGGTCTTGATGCAGGACTTTTCCGTAGTCGTCATAACTACTCCAATTTTTTACGTACACAAAGTCAGCGTCTTTGAGAGCTTCTTCTTGATTATAAGAAATAGGGGTGTTCTTTGTGATAGTAGGATCTAGTGCATACCCTTCGGGATGCGTAATCGAAAAGTCTACGTCTATCGATTGCATCATTTTTACAAACGAATTTGCAACCGCATGCGGCAAGGCTTTCGGATGTGGTGCCCAGGATAAAATAACTTTAGGTTTCTTTTTACTGCTGAGTTCAGCGATGGTCATGGCATCGGTAAGCGCTTGTAAAGGATGCGCGGTGGCACTTTCCATATTGATGATAGGCACTGTGGCATATGTCACGAAGCTTTGTAAGATATGTTCAGAGGTATCAAGTGCTTTGTCTTTCAGGGTTGGAAAAGCCCTCACCGCAATCAAATCTCCATATTGGGAAAGGACCTGTGCAGCTTCTTTGATGTGCTCGGCGGTATCTAGATTCATGACGGTACCATCGTTAAACTCCAGATTCCATGTACTATTGATATCAAGAATCATCACCTCCATACCTAAATTTTTGGCTGCTTTTTCAGTACTTAATCGCGTGCGCAAACTCGAATTAAAAAAGAGCATGATTAGTGTTTTGTGTTTTCCCAACGTTTCAAATTGAAAAGGATTCGCTTTTAAGGCGATGGCTTCCTGAATCATCTCGGGAATGTTTTCTATATCGTGTATGTCTGTGTAGTTTTTCATCTGTTGAAATTTTGTTACCATCTGTGAACGATGGTTTATGCCTTTTGTAACGCTTGATGTAAAGCCTTTGTAAAATGATCAATATGTTCTTTTTGAATCGTTAGTGGTGGAAGAATCCGTAAAAGGTTTGGGTTTTTAGAACTCCCGGTAAAAATGTGATGTTCGTAAATAAGTGCTTTACGTAGGTCAGCAATAGGGAGCTCAAATTCCAATCCTAGCATGAGGCCTCGCCCTTTGATGTTTTTTAGTTTTGGAAGGCTTTGTGCTTTTTCGATAAAATAGGTAGACATCTCTTTTGCGTGCTGCATCAGCGCTTCCTTTTCTAAGGTTTCTAATACGGCTAATGTCGCAACACAGGCCAAATGGTTTCCGCCAAACGTAGTGCCTAACATTCCAAAAGTAGCTTTCAAGTTTGGGTGAATTAAAATCCCGCCAACAGGAAATCCGTTGCCCATTCCTTTTGCCATCGAAATAATATCAGGTATGATTCCGTGTTTTTGAAAGGCAAAGAAATCACCGGTTCTCCCAAAACCAGACTGTACCTCGTCTGCGATGTATAGCGTGTTGTACTTTTTACACAATTTCGCGACAGCGGTATAAAACATCGTAGGCATTTCATCCAGACCACCTACGCCTTGAATATGTTCGATAATGACGGCACAGGTTTCTCCTTCTTTTAAAATAGTCTCCACCTGCTTAATGTCACCTAATGCGACAAAATCTACTACTTGCTGTGCATTGATGGGAGCGATAATTTTTGAATTGTCTGTGGCGGCTACCGCTGCAGAGGTTCGGCCGTGAAATCCGTTTTTAAAGGCAAGCACTTTCTTTCTGTTGGTGTAAAAAGAAGCTAGTTTTAAGGCATTTTCATTGGCTTCGGCACCCGAATTACAAAGGAATAATTGGTAATCATCACAGCCTGAAAGCTGACAAAGTTTAGTTGCCAAGTCAGTTTGCAACGGGTTTTGAATGGCATTGCTATAAAACCCTATTTTCTGTAATTGCTCCGTGATACGTTGCACATAATACGGATGGGAGTGTCCAATAGAAATGACCGCGTGACCGCCATACAAGTCGAGGTATTCCACGTCATTAGTGTCGTACACAAATACATCTTTCGCGAAAGCGGGCGTGATATCAAACAAGGGATATACATTAAATAAACTCATAATTGTTCCTTTTTGATGGTGTTGATTTTATTGAATGAAGCCACAATTCCCTGAATGAGCGAAGAGCTCAACCCTTTATGTTCCATCTCGTTGAGGCCTTCAATGGTACACCCTTTTGGGGTGGTCACTCGATCGATTTCTTGCTCTGGATGTTGTTTGTTTTGGATGAGCAAACTGGCAGCACCTTCACTAGTGTACATGGCGAGTTGTTGGGCTTCTTTGGCGTCAAATCCTAACTGAATAGCGCCTTGTGTTGTGGCGCGTATGAGTCGCATCCAAAAGGCAATGCCACTGGCACAAATCACCGTAGCAGCTTGCATTTGCGCTTCTGGGATCTGTAAGGTGTGTCCGAGTTTATTAAAAATGGATTCGGCAATGTCAATGCGTTTTGCTCCATGGGTATTGCTGCAGATACAGGTCATGGATTTGCCAACAGCAATCGCCGTATTGGGCATCGCTCTTACTACCGATTTGTCTTCGCCCACCATGCGCTCAATATTGGTAATGGAAACCCCTGTGATGGTTGAAATGATGATATGTTTTTGGGTAAGTACAGGCTGTATTTTCTCTAAAACAGCTTCTAAATGTGCTGGCTGTACCGCAAAGATCAATACATCGGCATTTTGCACCGCTTCCGTATTATCTTGTGTCAACACCACATGCTTGTAGTGTTCAAATTCTTTGAGTTCTGCCAGGTTTCTTTTGGTGAGGTAGAGACTTGTGAGCTCTTGCTGGGTCACTAATCCTTTTGCGATAGACTTCCCTAAATTTCCGGTTCCTATAATGGCTATTTTCATGTGTTTTCTATTTTAAAAGATGGATCCTTTTAAGTGAAGTCCATCGGTTTCATTGAGACCAAAAGCGAGATTCATATTCTGAACAGCTTGTCCAGAAGCGCCTTTTAAGAGATTGTCTATGATACTTGTGATTAATACTATATGGTTATGTTTTGAAAGATGAAGGATGCATTTATTGGTGTTGACGGCCTGTTTCAAATGTATTTCGTCATCAGACAGGATGGTGAAAGGTGCATCCTTATAAAAGGCTTTGTATAGGTCTGTCACTTCTTCTAACGGTTTTTCAGAATAGGTGTACGCTGTCGCGAAAATCCCTCTCGAGAAGTTCCCTCTGTTAGGAATGAAATGGATATCCGAGTCAAAATCTGACTGCAACTGATACATCGTCTCGTGAATCTCTGCCAGATGCTGATGTGTAAACGATTTGTAATGTGAGAAATTATTGTCTCTCCATGTGAAATGGGTAGTTTTAGAAAGCGAAACCCCAGCCCCTGTAGCTCCTGTAACGGCATTCACATGAATGTCTTTTGTCAATAGATTTTGGTCTGCCAATGGCGCTAATGCCAATTGAATAGCTGTCGCGAAACACCCTGGATTGGCGATGTATTGCGCTTCTTTAATCGCCTTTTTATTCACTTCAGGCAGTCCGTACACAAATGATTTTCCCTTAAATAGATGATCTTCCGAAAGTCGAAAGTCATTACTTAGATCGATGATCTTCGTATCTTCTGAAAAAGAGTGTGTTTCCAAGAACTTTTTTGAATTCCCATGTCCCAAACAAAGAAACACCACAGCTACTTCTGGGTTGATGACGTGTGTAAACACCAGATCTGTAGATCCAATGAGATCTTGATGAACTTTAGATACGTTGTTTCCAGCATTGGAAGTGCTAAAAATAAAATCAATCGTTGCTTTGGGATGGTGCAGTAAGATTCGAATCAACTCTCCTGCGGTGTATCCAGCGCCTCCTATTATTCCTACGTTGATCATGATCCTGCGTGTATTTGTTGATAGATTTTATTTTGATTTCCATTGATTTTGATGAATCCTTTAGCTTCTGCGGCAGTCCACTGGGTGTTCATTTCGCCATAGCTGCCAAATTTTGACTGCATCAAATCATTTTTAGAAATAATACCGTCTAGGGAGAAGTGATAGGGCTGTAAAGTGACTATCACATCTCCAGATACTTTGTCTTGACTACTAGTTAAAAAAGCCTCCATATCTCTCATGACAGGATCTAGATATTGCCCTTCGTGCAAGTGCATTCCGTAAAAGTTGGCGATGTATTCTTTATGCTGTAATTGCCATTTGGTCAGGGTGTGTTTTTCTAATAAATGATGTGCTTTAATGCTAATCAGTGCTGCTGCCGCTTCAAAACCCACGCGCCCTTTGATGCCCACAATCGTATCGCCTACGTGAATATCTCTTCCAATAGCATAGGCTGAGGCGATGTTTTCTAGAGCTTCAATATTTTTTTCTGGAGCTTGTTTATTGCCATTGACAGCGGTTAATTCGCCTTTTTCAAAAGTGAGGGTTACGTGTTCTTTGCCAGTTTTTGTCAGTTGCGATGGGAATGCATTTTCAGGCAACCCTTTCTCTGAAGTTAAAGTTTCTTCACCGCCTACACTCGTCCCCCAAAGTCCTTTGTTGATGGAGTATTTTGCTTTCTCCCAAGACATATCTACTCCGTGGGCTGTTAAATACGCTATTTCTTCTTGCCTAGAAAGTTGTTGGTCTCTTATAGGCGTTATGATTTCGATGTCTGGAGCCAATGTTTGGAAAATCATATCAAATCGTACTTGGTCATTTCCAGCGCCTGTACTTCCATGCGCAATGTATTTGGCACCGATACTTTTGGCGTATTCAATGACGTTAATCGCTTGGACAATACGTTCGGCACTTACAGATAAGGGATAGGTGTTATTCTTTAATACATTTCCGAAAATCAAATACCTTACAACCTTTTGATAGAACGAAGTGATCGCATCGATGTTTTTATAGCTGGTTACACCTAATGCATACGCTGTGTTTTTTATGGTATGAATCTCTTGATGGGAGAAGCCTCCTGTATTTACGCTTACTGCATGTACTTCAAAGTTTTTATCTTTTGATAAGTGTACGGCACAATAGGAAGTGTCTAAACCACCACTATACGCAAGTACTATTTTTTTGGATGTATTCATTTCTTTTTATTTTTAGTGAAACTCAATTTTTGAGAAGTCTGGAAGACACACTCAAAATCATATGTTGAACCTGCCTTTGCCGGCAGGCAGGCTAATCCCGCTGTTGAGCGGGATCTGTTTTATCGATTGACCTAGGTTTTATTGTTTTTACTTTTCAAAAACAACGTATGTTTAATACTTTTTAATCTTGAAAAAGTGTTGCTTTTGATTTCTTTTTTCTCGGTTTCTTTTTTGTTATTGGGGTCAAATAACATTCCTGTGCAAAGGCACATAGATTGATTAGTTCTCTGAAGTATGTCATGGTTTTTGCAGGTTTGACAACCATCCCAGAACGTTTGGTCTTTGGTGAGTTCAGAAAATGTAACAGGCGTGTACCCTAGATTACTGTTAAGCTTCATAACGGCGAGCCCCGTAGTAATACTAAATACCTTTGCCTCTGGAAATTTTGTTCTTGAATGCTCAAATATTCGTTTTTTAATTTCCTTAGATAACCCTTGGCCTCTATAGTTTGGGTGCACGATTAATCCTGAGTTGGCAACAAACTTTCCATGACTCCAGGTTTCTATATAGCAAAAGCCAGCAAATGTCTCTCCATCAAGGGCAATAACAGCATTTCCCTTTTCCATTTTAGAAATGATATATTCAGGTTTTCTTCGAGCGATTCCTGTGCCTCGCACTTGAGCTGCTTCTTCTATAGTGTCGCATATGATTTGTGCATATACGATATGGGTTTGATCAGCAATAATGATGTTCATTGTTGGTGATTTAAAAAGTGAATAGTATTTGAATTTGTTTTTGAAAAGGAGAACCGGACTCACCTAAGTTCTATAAAAAGTAGCATACCCTTACGGGCGGCGGGGAAAGAAAAAGCGGCGTACAAAATCGTTGCTATTTTGAAAAATAGCTAGAAAATAGAAATGATATTTGAAATTTGATGAGTACACTGTAAAAAAATAAAAACGTTAGAAATAGTATGCGGCAGGCTAAAAGGAATTAGCGACGGCGTCGCACGGGGGGTGCGATAGATACTATACGTGTTTTATTTTTTGAAATAGTCATAGTACAAATGTAGAATTTTTTTTAAATAATTTAGGGTTTGTATCTGTTTTTTAATGAAATGACTGTAAAATAGATCCTTGTGATGCGTTTTTAATTAGTGTACTAACGTTTTATGTATATAAAAAATAGCGGCCTGTTCGGGACCGCTATTTTTGAGTGACGAATTATATATTAAGTACGAAGTACCAGTTTTTCCTTAATATAGTATTCTAAACTAAACTAAATTATATGTAATTTGGCTTGAATCAAATAGTGCTTAATTAATCTTCAAGGGTAATGTGTATTGTACTGTGCATTCTTACTTTTTTTCCTTCAATTTTTGCTTGTAGGAAAATATCTTCAGCTTTGATTTTTGCATCTTCTAGCTCTACAATTCTATCTCTATCTGTTACACACGCATCGCTGTGATTTTTTTCGAAAAGAGACATACGCTTTACTTGATGGAAGTTGATTTTTTTAGCAAGCATTGGGATGACAAGATCTTGAGCTTCTGTTGCAGAAAAATGCCCTTCAATGAAATTAATTTCATGTGTGTCTTTTGCTACTTCTGCAGATGTGATTACTGTATTCATAGATGTTGATTTTATACTAATTTATTTCTGTTACAAATGTCTGACTAAATATTTATATATTTTTATTTATATATTTAATACATAGTATTAATAAAATTTATGATTGTTAGTGAAACGCTGTTTTGTAAAGTCTGAAAGACGCATTCAAAATAGGTAGTTGAACCTGCCTATGCCGGCAGGCAGGCTAATCCCGCTTTTTAGCGGGATCTATAGTTTAATATCTCGACCCTTGGGTCGATTTTCAGGGTCCAAGGCTTGTTCTGGGGTTTAATCTCCTTTATTGAATGAGGTATAGATATAGAGGCATTCCAAGGGTGATGTTAAAAGGAAACGTAATTGCGAGTGCCATCGGGATATATAAACTAGGGTTTGCTTTTGGCGCGGCAAGCTTCATAGCAGCAGGAACGGCTATATAAGATGCACTTGCTGCTAGTATGGCAAACAAGAGTCTATTCCCTTCACTTTCTATAAATAAACCACTTACTATTGCGACAATACATCCGTTTATGACGGGGATGATAATCGCAAATAACAAGGCAAACCAGCCTTTTTTGATAAAGTCTGATAGTTTTCTTCCGCTCGTGATTCCCATATCTAATAGGAATACGGCTAGAAACCCTTTAAATAAATCTGTGGTGAAAGGTTTTATTCCCTCTGCTTGTGCGTCGTTTGTTAAAAAACCGACGACTAAACTTCCTATAATAAGGAGTACACTTCCATTTGTAAGGGCATGGTGCACTACTTTTTTCATGGGCACTCTATCTTGTTCTTTATTTTTAGCAAATAACTTAATAAGCAATAGGCCTACCATAATAGCGGGAGCTTCCATAAGCGCCATCACAGCGACCATATGTCCATTAAATGCAATCTGTTCCATTTCAAGAAAAGAGATCGTCGTTACAAACGTAACAGCGCTCACAGAGCCGTATGCCGCAGCAATAGCTCCTGAATTCTCTAAAGAAAATTTTCTTCTTAATATGAAAAAGGTATACAAAGGAATTACGGTAGCGAGGAGGAGTCCAAAAAGCAGTGACCAGACTATTTCGCTGTTAAATGTGCTGTGAGATAATTCTTGGCCTCCTTTAAAACCAATAGATAAGAGTAAATAAAGGGATATGAATTTTGATGAGTTTTCTGGGATGCTTAAGTCACTTTTTAGTTGAACAGCAATAATACCCAAAAAGAAAAATAGTAAAGCAGGGTTTGTTAGGTTGTCAAATAACAGGTGTAGATCCATAATGTATGTGCTATCTGTGATAGCTTATTTACTAGTGTTAGTCGTTTCTTTTGATATGATGGCTAAACCTATGATCCCAGTAACGATTAAAATTTCTTTAAGAAAAATCTGATCGCTTATGATAGAAAGACTTATAAAAAAACCAAATAATAAAACAGTTGTAATGGTGTTTGCAGACACAGAAACAGGCTTTTTTTTGGAAGTTTGGAGCTGTATGATTTTTGTTTGATACTGCTCTGTATGTTGATTCTTCATAAAGATGTTATTTTTATTTGTGCAAAGGTGTATGCTTTGTTTCGCATATTTTTATTTATATTTATTATAAAATAGATAAATATTTGTTATGAACTATACGTTGCATCAACTAGAGATTTTTCGAAAAATCGCTGAATTAAAGAGCGTTACCAAGGCTTCAGAGCAGTTGTTTTTAACACAACCAGCCGTTTCTATTCAGCTTAAAAAATTTCAGGAACAGTTTCAAAATCCTTTATTTGAAGTTGTTGGACGGAAAATTTATATCACTGAGTTTGGTGCCGAAATAGCAAAAGCAGCAATAAATATTCTTGACGAAGTTCAAGCGCTCAATTACAAGGCACTCTCTTTTCATGGCGAACTTGCAGGTACATTAAAAATAGCCATTGTCTCTACTGCCAAATACGCGATGCCTTATTTTTTAACTGATTTCATGAATCAACATCCTGGTGTTGATTTAGTTATGGATGTAACCAATAAAGCAGAGGTGGTGCGCTCTCTTGAAAATAATGATGTAGATTTTGCCATGGTCTCTACGATTCCTAAAAACCTTAAGATTGATCGGATTCAACTTATGGAGAATAAATTGCATCTTGTAGGAGGAAGACAGTATGCGAATGTGGGGAAAAATCTAAGTCCAAAAGTATTCGAGCAATTACCACTTATTTACAGAGAGCAAGGATCTGCTACACGTAATGCTATGGAACGATTTATGGCTTCACACAAAATATCTACCTATAAAAAAATGGAGCTTACCTCAAACGAAGCTGTGAAGCAAGCTGTTGTCGCAGGCTTAGGATTTTCTATTATGCCTCTTATTGGTATTAAAAATGAACTTAATACAGGAGATTTGAAAATTATTCCAGTAAAAGATCTACCCATGGTCACCAATTGGAATCTTATTTGGTTAAGCTCAAAGAATCTATCTTCTATTGCAAAACGTTTTGTTGAGCATATTAATGAAAATAAATCTAATGTGATGGATGCTCACTTTAATTGGTTTAATGATTATTAGTAAAACACTATTTTGAAAAGTCCAAAGGACGCATTCAAAATAGCTAGTTTCGCTAATCCCGCTTTTTTCAACGGGATCTATGGTTTACTATCTTTATTCTTCTTGAAATACGGGACGTTTGTATTGATTTTTTAATATGTACTACCCTAAGTGATTCTTTCTTTTTTTGCTTTCGTACTTCGATACTTCGACCTCGCTCAGCACAGGCAGGCTCAGTATAAAATTCTGCGTCGTTGCACTCCTTGAAAGCGTACTAAAGCCATTTACTGTTTTTTTTAAAGACGTGATTTACGTTTGTCTTGTACGTGAAATAGTCCTGAATTATCTTAAAAAATATAGCCGTCCAACAAAGGGTGTATCCCATATTAGTGTTAATTTTTTGATAAACGAAGACTTATTGTTTAGTATTTGTTTAATTTAGTTGAACAAAACAAACCAAGCTAGCAATCATGAAATCAATTTTATTCAAATGTAGTATCCTTTCTTTCTTCATTTACCTATCAGTTATGCCTACCCCAACTCCTGTTGTTCAAGAGTTTCAAGGAGAGGCCGTTTATTTTTCTAAATCAACGATGGATCTTGGTAGCTGGGGTGCTAGGATGAGCGAGGCTCAAAAAAAGCAAGTGCAAGCACGCCTTAAAAACAGATTAGAAAAAACATATGTGTTAAGCTTCAATAAAGAAGAATCTGTATTCCTTGAAGAAGATAAATTAGATGCCATGTCTGGAGCTACTGATTCTTGGGGACAGAATTTTACACAAGGCGATCAGTATAAAAATATAAAAGAGAATGCTTTGGTACAAAGCCAAGAATTTTATGGGAAACAATTTCTTGTGAAGGATGAACTTCAGGCTATTGATTGGAAAATGGGAACTGAGTCTAAGCAGATAGGACAATATATGTGTTTTAAAGCGACCGCTTCTATACCAACATCTGAATTAACGTGGTATAGTTTTTCTTGGGGAGATTTAAGAAAACCTACTCCAAAAGCATCAGATCTTGCTGATGCAGATGCTGATACACTTGATGTTGAAGTAAATATGACAGAAGTGGAAGCATGGTACACGCCTCAAATTCCTGTAGGACATGGTCCTAGCGAATTCTGGGGGCTTCCAGGACTAATTTTAGAGGTGAGTGCAGGAAATACTACATTATTATGTTCTAAAATCGTGATGAACCCTAAGGAGAAAATTAAAATCGAAGCTCCAGAGAAAGGGAAGGAAATTACAAAAACTGCTTACAAGGAAACTATTACTGAAAAAATGCAAGAAATGCGTAACAATAGAGGTAGAAGAAGAGGGTAAGCGCAACCACTCACTGCATTCAGATAAGCATCCAATACTAGCAAGTACCAAACCATGAGAAAATATATATTTTGTTTAGCACTACTTTTTGTAGGTAGTATTTCTTTTGCTCAAATTAAACTAGAGGGAGTCGTTACCGATAGTCTAAATAATCCTTTAGAGCTAGCCAATGTGATTGCGATAAATCAAGAAACAAGTGGTTTGGAATCCTACGGAATTACTAATGAGCAAGGAAAATATAAATTAGATCTCGGTAAAAATAATTCCTATAAAATACAGGTGAGTTATATCGGTTTTAAAACTGTTGAAGAGATTCTGGCTACCAAAGAAAGTGACATTACAAAAAACTACATACTTAAGCCAGACAATTCTCTAGATGAAATAGAACTCACATACGAGATGCCGGTTACGGTGAAAGGGGATACACTCATTTACAATGCCGATTCTTTTAAAAATGGAACAGAACGGAAGCTAGAGGATGTACTAGAAAAATTACCAGGTGTAGAGATCAATGAAGATGGTCAAATTGAAGTAGAAGGAAAGGTCGTCAATAAACTCATGGTGAATGGGAAAGATTTTTTTGATGGGGACACCAAATTGGCAACCAAAAATATCCCTTCAAAAGCGGTAGATAAAATACAGGTATTACGAAACTACTCAGAAGTAGGTCAACTAAGCGGCGTAACCAATAATCAGGATAATGTCGCTTTAAACATAAAACTGAAGGAAGGAAAAGAAAACTTTTGGTTTGGTAATATTACTGCAGGTGCAGGGGCTTCTCCAGATAATGAGCTTTATTTGTTTCAACCGAAATTGTTTTATTACAACCCAAAATACAGTCTTAATTTTATAGGAGATGTCAATAATACGGGAGAAGCTGCATTAACACGTCGTGATATTAGGAATTTTGGAGGTGGTTTCAGATCACCAAGTAGAAGCAGTGGAACCAATATAAATCTTGGGGATAATAGTTTGAATTTTTTAACGTCTCAAGGAAATGCCCTAGAGATTGAAAATAAGTTAGCCACGGGGAACTTTAGTTATTCACCAAATCAAGCGTTAGACCTAAGTGGATTCCTTATTTATAATAGTAGTCGTATTCTTTCTAGAGAAACTAGTTTTATACAATATACCAATCAGGAATTAGGTATTCCTGATGAAGCGACAGAGCAATCTAGTCGAGAGCGCTCTGATCAGGGGTTACTAAAGTTGAGTGCAAAATACCAACCTAATGTCAATAATCAACTAGATTATGATATACTAGCTCGCGTATCTAATGATAGACAAAACCAAAGCGTTTTTTCTTCTGTAATTGGGACAACAAATCAATTGGACGAAGTAACTCCGTTTAGTATCAGTCAGAATCTAAATTATTATTACACGCTCAATGAAACGAATATTTTTTCTTTTGAGGCGCAGCATTTACTCAGAAATGAAGACCCATTTTACAATGCACTTTTAGTAAATGATCCCGATGGTGAAGATGCTTTTGACACCACCGCCGAAGGGTTAGGGTTAGATACTTCGTTAACCAATTATAACCTTGGTCAGGACAGACGTATTAAGTCCAATCAATTAGATGCGAAGTTAGATTACTATAATATCTTAAATACGAAAAGTAATCTTAATTTGACACTCGGAACTATTTTAAGTCGACAGCAATTTAATTCGAATATTTTTCAATTTTTAGAAGATGGTTCTCTTCTCAATCCAATCCCAACATTTAATGATGGGCGCGCGACAAATGATACAGAATATATCTTTAGTGACATATACGTAGGTGCACATTACAGACTAAAAACAGGAAAGTTTACCATTACCCCTGGTTTTTCGGTGCATGCCTATGGAAATAGGAATACTCAGTTTGGAGAAACGTTTGAGGATAATTTCTTCCGACTTTTACCAGACTTTGAAACCCGAATCCAATTTAAAAAGAGTGAAGCGCTCACGCTGAGATACGATATGCGTAATCAGTTTACGGATGTGACACGATTGGCAGAAGGATTAGTGCTAAATAACTTTAATAGTATCCAGTTTGGAGAATCCGATCTTCAAAATGCACTGTCTCATAACGTAAGTCTATTCTACAGTAGTTTTAATCTTTTTAATTATACAAATGTATTTGCGAGAGCATCGTATTCAAATAATATAGATCAAATACGAGGCTTAACGAATTTTGAAAATGTCATTAGAACGAGTACTTTTTTCAATTCAAATTTCGCTGATGAGAATGCCAATGTATTTGGGAGAGTACAGCGCACCTTTGGTAAAATTAGAGCGACGCTAAATGCTAGTTTTAACTATAGCAAAATCAATCAGTTTATTCAAGGAGAACAATCTCTCAATGAAGGATACACACAAACGTACACCCCTGGAATTCGAACCAATTATAAAATAGCACCTAATGTAAGTTTTAGATACCGTTATAGTGTGACAGATAATGTGCAAGGAGGGCGTAAAACAACCTTTGTTATCAATTCCCCTTCTATTGAGTTTGATGCCTATATCTGGAAATCTGTGACGTTCCGTACCAACTACAGTTATACCAACCAAGATTTAGGTAATGGTCAATCTCAGTCTTTTCAGAATTGGGATGCGACACTTTCGTACAGAAAGGATAGAGATGCCAAATGGGAATATGAACTCAAAGCGACTAACATTTTAGACATAGATTCTCAAGTAAGGAATAGCGCCAATAACCTATCTGTATTCACTTCAGAGACATTTATTCAGCCACGTTTTGTGACGTTTAGGTTTGTGTATACGTTGTAAGTAATCTGCTATTAGTTGTATGTATACAAAACAATCTTTACTCCCTTAAACACATTCTTTAGTTGCATCAGGAAAAGATCGGTAGGAATAATAGTGTAACACTTCTTCTAATGCCATTTTAAGAGCTTTATTGATAGGCAATATTTTATTTCCTAATTGAAAATCTATTTGATTCAACTGCATGTAATATTCTGTAAAAACAGGCACGTGTAATCCTTTTGTAATAGCTTCTGAAGTAGTCTTATAGGCACTTGCTTGTCCTTCTTTTATAATTTTACAGGTAGCTAATCGTAAATTTCCATATTTATCAGTATTGGCAGCAAATCCAAATAATCGACAGATTAAACCTCTGTATTTGTAATCACTACAGCGCCCCTGTCCTAAAACCGTTAAGGGTTTGTAAATTAAACACGTAGCATGATTTGTTTTTGAAAGGATCTCAAGCGTTTTTTCTGCTTGTCCATTTAAAAATAAATGAAAAGCCCACGGCAGGAATTCTAACGGAGAAGCTTCTATATTGGGGTTGGTACAGCATTTCCCACAACCAGAAACACAATGCATTCCCGAAGACTTTTCAAACTGAGCGCTTTCTTGCTCTAATTGATAGAAAAGATTTTCTACCAATTGTACTTTATGCGCTATCGACATTACTTTTTATCGAAGGTAGTCTTAATAAGGCCAAGTAATTCATTTATTTCTAAAAAGAATTGATATAGTGATAATTGCTATGGTATCATTTGGATTTAGAAGGGGTATATAACTCAAGCATGGAATAGCAACTTTTTTATCAAAGATGACTTTTGTCATCTTTTTCCTTTCAGTTGTATGCTAATTTTGACCTGTAATTAAAAAACATATATCATTATGAATGCATTATATACAAAAATCAGTACCGATTGGAATGAAAACTTTATCGGCTATTCAGCACTTGCTATTATTCTATCTACGTGTTTAGGTTCTATTGCTATCATGACGACCATGATGCAGGGTAATGGATTTGCTCAAATGACACAAGTATTCTTTGTAGTAGCTGCTTGTAGCGCACATAATGCCTCTATCTTAACCGTACAAAAACCGAATTTGGTACTTAATCTTTTAATCACAAGTGTGATTGTTAGTTTATTAACCATCTCTACAGGGCTATTATTTTAAAACATACTTCTGATGTGCACCCTTATTTCAAAATACAATGTTGCAGGACCACGGTATACGAGTTATCCAACAGTGCCCTATTGGGATCAGGTGCAATTTTCATTACATGCCTGGAAGGAAACACTCAGGGATAGCTTTCGCGAAAGCAATAAAAACAAAGGCATAAGCTTGTATATTCACTTACCGTTTTGCGAAAGCATGTGCACATTTTGTGGTTGTAATAAACGCATTACAAAAAACCATGACGTTGAAGTTCCCTATATACAGTCAGTTTTGAAAGAATTTGTACTATATGAGGCGTTATTTGACGAGCGACCTATTATCAAACAACTTCATTTAGGCGGGGGTACACCTACTTTTTTTTCGCCAGCGAATTTAGACCGATTATTGTCAGGTATTTTTACCATCGCTAAACAAGCAGAAGATTGTGAGCTCAGTTTTGAGGGGCACCCTAATAATACGACCAAAGCACATCTAGCGGCACTTTCAGTACACAATTTTACACGAGTCTGTTATGGCGTACAAGATTATAATCTCAAAGTCCAAAAAGCGATTCATCGGGTACAGCCTTTTGAAAATGTACAAAGGGCCACTGCTGAAGCTAGAAAAGAGGGATACACATCTGTAGGACATGATATTATTTACGGACTTCCGTTTCAAACCCAAGAAGATGTGGTAAATACGATTAATAAGACCATTACCCTTCGTCCAGATCGGATTGCCTTTTATAGTTATGCCCATGTTCCTTGGATGAAAGGAAACGGACAACGAGGTTTTAAAGAAATAGATCTTCCTTCTGCATCACAGAAACGAAATCAATATGAGACGGGTAAGGCGATGCTCACCAAAGCAGGCTATGTAGAAATTGGCATGGATCATTTTGCATTAAAAACAGACACCTTGTATGAAGCGCAGCAAAAGGGGACTATTCACAGAAATTTTATGGGGTACAATGCTAGTAAAACTCAAGTGATGATAGGACTGGGTGTTTCTGCCATTAGTGATAGTTGGTACAGTTTTGCTCAAAATGTAAAAAATGTAGAAGAATATCAAAAATTAGTAGCCGATGGGATTTTGCCTGTTTTTAGAGGTCATATTTTAACAGAAGAAGACCTTATCATACGCAAACACATTTTGAATCTGATGTGTACTTTTGAGACTTCTTGGGAAGATACTTCTTTATACTTTCCTGAACTTCCTGAAGTACTTATTAAATTAAAAGAACTAGAAAGCGACGGACTTATAGAAATTCATTCTAAAAAAGTTGAGGTCACCGAAAAAGGGCGTCCTTTTATACGCAATATATGCCTGCCTTTTGATATGCGCTTACAACGTAAAAAACCAGAAACACAATTGTTTTCTATGACAGTGTAGTGTCTACGGTTTGATGTTTATCATTGAAAAAAGGAAAGCGGACTGCTTTCCTTTTTTT
>CAYGQJ010000092.1:0-1461 GCA_964351845.1 uncultured Flavobacteriaceae bacterium
TTCGACTATCGCACTTCGACAAGCTCAGTGTGACACTCAGGATAGACTCCGGCGGAGATCTCATTCTTAGTTCCCCCTTCGGGGGTTAGGGGGCTTTTAGGTAGCTTGTCTCAATCTAATAATATCTGAAAACAATCCGCTGGCGGTGACATCACCTCCGGCGCCCGCCCCTTTGATAATCAAGGGTTGATCTGGATAGCGTTCTGTATAGAAAAGTACAATATTATCTTTACCTTCTAAATTATAAAACGGACTTTCTGCCGCCACCGATTGTAAGCCGACACTGGCTTGGTTATTTTCTAATTGTGCTACATATTTTAAACGACGTCCTTGGGAAGCCGCCTCACTGACTAGGGTTTCAAAATGAGCTGCATCTTCTGTAAGGGTTTCAAAGAAATGAGGGACATCGCTACTTTCTAAGTTTTTCTTGGTTAAGAAAGGGGTATTGACAATATCCTTCAGTTCGAGTTCCAGCCCTGCTTCACGAGCAAGAATTAGTATTTTACGGGCGACATCAACACCACTTAAATCAATCCGCGGATCGGGTTCAGTGTAGCCTTCTGTTTTGGCTTGTTGTACCACATCATGAAAACTATCACCAGACGCAAAATTGTTGAATACAAAGTTGAGACTTCCAGAAAGTACGGCTTGTATTTTGGTAATACGATCTCCCGATGCCATCAGGTTTTTAAGGGTGTCTATGATGGGAAGCCCTGCACCTACATTGGTTTCAAATAGAAACGGGGCATTGTATTTTTTACTTAAACGCTTCAGTAAACTATAATTTTCCATAGCGCTGGCGCAGGCAATTTTATTACAAGCCACCACAGCAATACTGTTGCGTAAATAATGAGCATAGGTCATAGCAACGTCTTCATTTGCTGTAATATCGACAAAAACGGAGTTGCGTATGTTGAGGTGTTGTACGCTTTCGCGAAAGCGTACCATGTCTGCTTTTTCTCCTGCTTCAAGTGCAGATGACCACGTGGCAAGATCGATTCCTTCTTCTTGGAAAAGCATGGTTCTACTATTGGAAATTCCAATCACACGAAGGTTGAGTTTCAGGTTTTTCAAGAGGTATTTTTGTTGCTGTTTGACTTGTGCTAGGAGACGGCCGCCAACATTCCCCACCCCCATAATGAATAGGTTGATTTGCTGGTGTTGATCTTCAAAAAAGCGTTCGTGTAAACTATTAAGCGCTTTTTTAACATCTTTTGAAGCAATCACTGCCGAAATATTTTTTTCACTAGCGCCTTGTGCAATGGCTCTGATATTGACATTGTTTTTTCCTAGTGTACTGAACATTTTTCCAGAAATGCCTTGATGACTTTTCATGCGTTCACCTACTAGCGCAATGATGGCAAGATCTTTTTCGATACTAACAGGGTCTATTTGGTGTTTAGAAATCTCATAGGCAAAGGTGCTTTCTATCGCTTCTTTTGCTTGCTGTGCATCTTCTTG
>CAYGQJ010000092.1:1561-4541 GCA_964351845.1 uncultured Flavobacteriaceae bacterium
GCTGGATCAAAGGTGTTTTTTATATATAATGGGATGTTTTCTTGCATCACAGGCGCAATGGTAGGGGGGTAGAGTACTTTGGCGCCAAAATGGGATAACTCCATGGCCTCGTGATAGGAGATCTGAGCAATGGGTTGTGCTTGCTTCACTAGTTTTGGATTGGCACTATACATTCCGCTTACATCGGTCCATATTTCTAAAGCTTCTACTTGAAGGGCAGCCGCAAGAATCGCCGCAGTAAAGTCGGAGCCTCCACGCCCTAAGGTTGTGGTTTCTCCTGTTTCTGATCGTGCAATAAAACCAGGAACGATAGTAATAGTCGCTTTGCTGTCTTTAAAATAGTCTTGAATGTTGGCATGGGTTTGCGCTGTATATACGGTAGCTCTAGTGTGTGTAGCATCGGTGATAATCAAATCACGGCTGTCTTTATGTTGTGCGGGAATGTCATGCGCTACAAATGCTGCAGTTATCATGACCGAAGAGGTGCGTTCTCCAAAAGAGGTAAGTTTATCAATCGTTTTGGGAGACAACTCATTGATCAAGAAAATACCTTGTAATAAGGCTTTAAGATCATTTAGTAAGCGTTGTACCTGTGCTAAGGTTTCTTCGCTTTTGGTCAATGCTTTTGTATAGGTAAGGTGTGTGTCTTTGATCTCATCAAAAACAGCAGCGTATGCACTATCTTTTTGAGAGGCAAGCTGTCCTGCAAGGAGGAGCTTGTTGGTGACTCCACCGACTGCCGATACGACAACTGCTATGTTTTCTTTTTGTGCACGTTGCTTTACAACGGCAATGACTTTTTGTATGTTTTCTGGACTTCCGACAGAAGTCCCTCCAAATTTGAGTATTCTCATAATGCTTCCCACAAAAGGGATGGTTTTAATATCAAAGTTGTTTGATATTATAGGGTATTAATACTGATGTGAACGTGATACCGATGTACGGGTATAGAAATGGATGATATGAATAGTTTATAACCCCAATGGGGTCGTCGTACCAATAGTAGAAATGGTGCGGGTATATACAGATATGTTATATGTTGTATTCATATGAGAAATTAAATGTACTCTTTTTTGATAACTAGACAAGTAAAGGGGTTCATTTTTACGGAATTAAAAATAAACCGCTGTTATTTTATGAGATGTGTAAATGAATGTGGGTTTTGTTGCGCTTTTTTAAAACAATATCGATCCATCTAAAAATAGGGGAAAGTACGGTGGTATCTTTTTTTTTGTTTGCCTAGTTTTAGGGAATTTTTAAAATAATAGCCATGAAAACGTATAAGGGGAGTACCGATTCAAATGATACACAGGGTATCACTCATATTATTGCAAGATTGAATACTGAGCTAGCAGCAAAAAAACAAAGCCAACTTACTAATTTAGAAATAGCAGTATTAAAAGCTTCGTATATGAATTTAAGTGGTCCTGAAGAAAAAAGAGGCACTATAGCTGATTTTACACCGTATGGTGCCTTAGAAAAGTCGGGACCTCGATTTGCATTGGATGCGAAGGCATTTCAAATCATTAGAAGAGAAGATCCTTCGGAGGCCGTTTATAAGAGTTCTTGGGTGCGCTTTGGGATTGAAGTAGATACGGTAAATGCTAAAGAACAGATCAACGGATTCTTACGAAGTAATATGTATGAATATCAGGATCAACCTGCAAATGTGAGTGTGGATATGCCGGATACGGCATTTCATCTTAATAGACTGATGGATGAAGGGGTACCTGTCGTTGCATTTCTTGGTGCTGCGCGACTGGGTATTGCAGACGGGATGTTATTATTAGAATATGTACAAAATATTGTAGATACAATTCCTACTATTGCTGTGATGACAGGCGGTTATCGCGGAGAAGAAGGAAATAGTTATGGTGTTACACGAGCGGGTTTTGATGTACCTAAAAGCCGTAGTATGGAAACGCTCGTCGTGATGTGTGAAGCGGGTGTAGGGCATGCGCATCAAACATCAACGTCTAAGACAATTTATGGAAAACATTGGGGAGATGATACGCCTGGACTAGTTGCTACCAGTGATGTTGCTATTTTTATACGAAATGTACCTGAAGGGAAAAACTTTGGGGCGTGGACGGAAGTAGAGGTTGCTAATTTCTTATATCATAACAAAGGGGTTGCGATTCTCGATCCTACACTTTCAGAAACTGATTTTCCAACTGGAGAAACAGAAGAGGTGTTTTTTGAAAAGAAAATACGCGTGTTTCGAGACCCAATAGCCTTAGCACACTATATTAAAACCACACTGCCTAGCAAAGAGACTTTACAAAATAGAACACGATATACACCCAGTAATGAAGCTGTAGAAAAAGCAATTTATCAACGTTATATAGACCATGATATCGTAAAGGAAGATTGGTTAGGTGTACGTTTACATTATGCACCTATATCTCCTGAAGAACAAGCAGAATTGGATGCTCTTATGACGGATGAAGAGCGAGCCTCTAAAAAATATTCAAGAAGAGCACGTTGGGTACGCAATGAGAGAACGCCTTTTCTACATTATGACGAAAAAGAGAAAGCAAAACTTCCCGAAGCGGCGCAACAAAATTACCAACCTGTTTTTCCTTTTAGTAATCTTCCCGAAGCTATAGAAGCGGGTACTCGAGATCTCATACTTTCTGGATATTGGAAAGATATTATGCTGTTACAGATCTTAAAAAAGATCAAAGCAGAAGATATCACTATCAATGAAATGATAGAAAAATATGCAACCTATCGAAAGATTATTAATGATCGATTAAAGGCAGAATTACTCATAGGATCTCTGGAATCTATATTACTTTCTAAAGGAACTATTGCAGATATATGGCTTTTATATAAAGTAGAACATACACCTAATATGTTGTCTTGGTTAATAGACATACAACCCAATGACTATGATAAGGCTTTGCAAGCGTTATCATTGTAAAATTAACGTGTGTACGTATGATACTTCAAGTACTTTGGTATGCCATTTCGCGAA
>CAYGQJ010000092.1:4641-7107 GCA_964351845.1 uncultured Flavobacteriaceae bacterium
AAATTAACGTGTGTACGTATGATACTTCAAGTACTTTGGTATGCCATTTCGCGAAAGCGTATACACTATAAATACTTCTGAAGGTGTTCTTTAAAATAGGCCGCACTATCCGTAGCGCTTTGAATGGAATTTTGTGTGAAGTTTCCACCTTGTTCTATATAATAGTACTCAAGCCCTGAGGCGGCAGGGTCAGGGAGTAGTTTTGTATACTCTATGGAGCCATTTCCGAGTTCGGTATAGTCTCTGGTTTTGGTGTCCATGTCTTTGATATGCCACATCACATAGCGTCCAGGTTGTTTTTCAATGAGTTCTTTTGGGGTGTATGTTGAAGAGTGCATGATCCAATACATATCCATTTGGAGTTTCACTAAGGAGGCATCTGTTTCTGAGAGAATAATATCATATCCGTTTTGGCCCTGGTGATCTTCAAATTCAAAACCGTGATTGTGGTAGGCAAAACCAAGACCCGCAGCAGTGATTTGTTCTCCGATTGTATTTAGTTTTTGAGCCATGATTTTGAAGGTGTCGATGGTACGTTGTTCAGGGGCAATCCACGGCCACGTGATATAGGCACTATTCAATGTTTTAGCGCCTATGATACATTGATCTACAAAGCGTTTTAAATCATCATCTGAGGCATTAAGGTATGGAGAAAATCCATAATGACCACTCGACACAGAGAGGCCTAAATCATCTAGGATCTTTTTAAAATCGGATGCAGTGTATCCATAATACATACCTTTTTCTGCATCATAACCGTAGGCTTCAAAATCTTGATAGCCTAGACTTTTAAGCAGTTTCAGTGTCGCAATAGGATCTTTTGTCATCTCATCTCGTATGGAGTACAGTTGATATCCTAATTTGTATTTGGAAGTGGGTTCCATAGCTAAACAAGAAACTGGAAGTAGCGCAGCAGCTCCTAAAATTCCCATAGATTCAATAAAGGTTCTTCTCTTCATGTGAGTAAGATAAGAATACCTGATGAAAATGCAGCGGAGTTTATTAGTAGCATCTTTTCATAGTTCTAATACATCGTATTTGGATTTGCAGATTTTTTTGGAATTTGTTGGATCGCATCCCAATGCTCACAAATCTTTCCGTTTTGATCAAATCTAAAAAAATCCATGGTGATATAGTGATCATTTTCAGGCCATGTTTGATGTGTGTGTAACGCGACGAGTGCTCCTTCGGCGATACAGCGTACAAATTGGATAGATTTGTCAGGGTATTCTCTTTGCATTCGTTCAAAATAGTCAATAAACCCTTGTGTACCATCTGCGACATCTTGGTTGTGCTGGATATATTCCTTACCTACATATTTTGCTATTGCTTCTTTTGGATGACCTTCATAGGCCATTTTATAAAAGGCAATAGCATTTTGTTTGTTTTGTGCTAGGTTCATTATTCATTTTTTTGACTTGATAATCTCTCCTTAATTCTAGCAACTTCTGTTGTTATAGTTTTCTGACTTACAGATCGTTTTGGATTATATCGTCTAGGGTTTTTTAGCATAAGAATTAGTGTGATCATTTCGTCTTCATTTAGTGCTACTAATTCTTTATCAAAATAATACCTAGAAGCATTATGGATTCCAATATTTTTAAATAAAAAACCAAAACTATTGGTATACCCATTTAAGCATTCCAGTTGAGATACCTGTTTTTCTAATTTCTTTGCATAAAAATATTGATCCATTTTTAATCTTAGTGTTCCAGAAGTTAAATTAGAAGGCCAATAAGCTAGTCTAGTCATATATAAACAAGGACATTTTCTATTTTGTTTATTCATAATACCATCATAAACGACACCGTTTACATTAGTTATAGGATGTATTTGAGTATACATGCTCACAAATGCTTCGGGAAGCTTTTCGGTTTGTTGTATTTCTAAAACTACAGCCTTAAATGCTTCTTTGTCTAAGTTTCTATTAAAATCAAATTTTAAGTATAGAAAGAAACATAACATCAATAATAGTATTGATACTATGAAGGTGAGTATCCTCTTTATGATTTTTTTCATTGTATAAATAACGATTCATTTTACTAGAAGTTGTTTATGTAAAATACTATTTATTCTTTATACGCTTTCGCGAACCTGCCTGCCGGGAGGTAGGAGCCTATAAAAGCTATTCTTCTTTGGTTTTTGGCTTTGTCAAATACTCAAACAGGGAATCACTCGGTTTTAAGTACCGCGGATTTCTCATTTCTGCTTTCCATTTTTCAGAAATAAACGGACTCACTTGAATGCGGGAGTCAACCTGCTGAAAGGTGTCATTATTGATCCACATAGGCTGTGAAGACCAGTCAGCGTTGATATAACTAAAGGCTTTAATGACATCTTTATGCTCGTTTAAGGTCTTTAGAAAGGGGGTGAACCATTGTTGCCATGCTCTTTTTGCAATGATCTCTTTCTTTAAATCAGTGTCAAAAAATAAATTATCAGTTTGTAGGGTAGGCGTCGCTTCAG
>CAYGQJ010000092.1:7207-11153 GCA_964351845.1 uncultured Flavobacteriaceae bacterium
TTTAAATCAGTGTCAAAAAATAAATTATCAGTTTGTAGGGTAGGCGTCGCTTCAGCGATAAAAACGGGTTTGTTGTGTTTTCTGGCAAAAGTGAGCATTTCGGTATCTGGATTTCCAAAATAGGAATAGGCACACCAGTCTACAAAATCATCTCCGGGATACCATTCTTCCAGCGCTTCTTGATCGGAGCCCCACCCTTTGGATTGCCAAACAAAGGCGACATTGGTTACTTGCATTTCTGTAAAGATTGTATGAATGCGTTTCCATGCTCTTAGATACTGTTTTTTGTTGTAGTGATTCCAATCATGCCCATCAAACTCATAACCGATTCTAAGAAAAACAGGTCTTTCTGTAGCCTTGATCCAAGTGCCAAGTTCTTTTATGAAGGCGTCATGATTTCCTTTAGCAACTTTTTTTTCATGATTCACCATCGATAATCCTATCGCAATCATGGTATTTTTATAGGTTGCATCTTCTAGGTAATATTGACCACAGCTATCACCAGCACCCCAACTGGCTTTGGTTTTGATCCCGTCTAGCCCTCTGTTATAATACCCATAGGATTCGTCACTAGGCGAGAGGTTGGTATAGATCGTTACACCAGCTGGCGTATCAAAAAAATCAGTATACCCGTCTGCATAGTTATCAAGTCCGCCGGTAGCCGCTAGGTCTTGCCCTATAAATAAAAGGCATTCCCCATTGGCAGGCTCAAATTTTGCGAGTGTCTTTTTTGAGGATGTATCTGTCGTTTGTGTATACCCCATGACGGAAACAAAAAGCAACAGTAGGGGTACATATCGTTTTTGATGCTTTATCATAAAGGGAGTATTTTTTATCAAAGGTACTACTTGAAGGCTTATGGTTTTATTGGTGAATATCATTTCATCTGTCAGCTAAAAATATAAAAATCATCTTTCCTAGGTATGGTAGAAAGCTGTTTTTTTAGGATCATCAAGAAGTTTTTATATGCTGATGTATTCTTTATCGAGATTCGCTTCTGCGAAATATAGTATTTGATGGTATGTGTCATTTTTGTCTGATGATCCTTTTACATCGTTGAAATAAGAATAATTATTATCCTATTTTTACTTTTATGTATGAATTAGATCTCAACCTACATAATGTAGTCATCATTGCTTCTGTCTTTATAGGCCTTGTTTTTGGTCTTTTGCTCATTTTTACAAAGCGAATCAATCAAAAAGCGAATCGATATTTGGGTGGATTGGCTTTAATTATTGTGTTTTGGAATGTTTGGGTATTGAGTTTGGATTTAGATATTTTTCGTTATTTCCCTAAATTCTACCTCATTCCTGTTAATTTCTCTCTAGCATTAGGACCTCTTTTGTACTTCTATATCAAAAAAATGACGCGACCCACTTGGTCATTCGCTACCAAAGACGGGGTGCATTTTTTGCCTTTAGTGTTTGAGCTTGTCGTGCATGTCATTCTTTGCCAAGAAGCAGTGGCGAAAGGTGTTTTAGCGACAGATACTACTGCTTTTTATACACTAATCCCTGTGGTTCAACTTCTGGCTATTATTTCAATTCTAGTATATTGCTACCATGGGTTGTCTTTGATTAGAAAATATCATAGTTGGTTGAAAGCTAATTATAGCAATGATGATAAGTATAATTTACGTTGGCTCTATCGATTAACGATCATTTTTGCTGTGTTTTGGTTTATGTTGGTTCCGTATACACTGGTAGACTATCTCTTTTTTGGTTTTAATTTAGGGATTCGAGACTACTATCCCATCTATATCTTACTTTCGGCCATGACATTATGGATAAGCATTGAGGCTTTTTTAAAGCCTGAAATTGTGTTTGTGGATCCGATCCAAGAAGAAAAAACGACAGCTGTAGATGAGAAACCAAAACCTACTCAGGAAGCATTGGATAAAGCAGCATGGCTCCAACAAGAAATGGAACGAAACTTATTCTATTTAGATTCAGAACTAAGTCTAACGTCCTTGGCACAAGAGCTAGCTATGCATCCCAATAGCTTATCAAAAATCATCAATGATGGTCTGGGAAAGAATTTTTCAGATTTTGTAAATGATTATCGGGTACAAGCTGTAATCGATCGTTTGAAAGATCCTAACTACGATCATATTACCTTACTCGGGATTTCTTTTGAATGTGGCTTCAACTCCAAAACCACATTTAACCGCGTTTTTAAAAACGTAACTGGAAAAACACCTATTGATTTTAAAAAAACAGTCTCAAAAATATAAATTACAGTATGTCAGTGTATAGTATCTATATAAAATGAGTGCCATCTTATAAATTGGGGCGTTTCGTTTCTTTAATGAGTCTATATTTGGATCAAAATCAATCAAAATAAATCACATCATTATGAATACGAAATCATGGCTTTTCTGCAGTATATTTTTTTTAATAGTTGGGGCTTGCAAACAATCTAAATCTCAAGAAATAGCGAGCAAGCTACACTCAGAAATTAGTAGTATAACATTTTCTAATTATGATTTTCGGAAGAGCCCTTCCGAAAAAGAAAATATAGATACCTTTAAATTGAATGAAGATGCTTATCTCAATATTCATTTTGACTTAGAAGAACCTCTGGTTGCTGCACTTAAAAAACTTGACCCTACGGCTAGTGATGCAGATTTGGTCTCACGGGGTAATTATCAATTTACCTTCTTAGTAGACGACAAAGTGGTCTTTACGAATAATTTGCATCCTGGCGCTGGATCTGCGGAGAGTAAGCAAACAAAACTTTCTAATGATATTACACTGTTATATCCTGAACGGATTGACTTTTGGGGTTGGTATTTATGGTTACGATTCTACAAAATGGCAGGCGGTGAAGATGCTCTAGCATCGGGTAAGCATACTTTGACAATAGAAGTTAGAACCTATTTGGATGGCGATACAGGTAAAGTTGGAGATGTACTCGCCGTTGGAACGATCCCAGTTGATGTAAAAGAAATCCCTTATGACACAAAATTAGCAACAATACAACCGATTGAAGCGAATAGTGGTTGGACTGTCTCAAAAGACACGTACGATGTTTCAATGATCGAAACGCTTAACAAAAAGATAGCTCAAAATAGATTTATTGATATCAATAGTATTGTAGTCATTAAAAACAATGAGTTATTAATTGAAGAATATTTTAATGGTGCCGATCGGGAGACATTACACAATCCAAGAAGCGTTGGTAAAACGATTGCATCTTCAATGATGGGTATTGCCATTGAAGAAGGCTATCTCAAAAGTGAAAACCAAAAACTCAATGAATTTTATAATTTAAAAGACTATGAGAATTATGATCCTATCAAGGAAGACGTTACGTTAAAATCGTTATTAACGATGAGCTCTCCTTTTTTAGGCAATGATGACGATTATGATTCGCCGGGGAATGAAGAGAATATGTATCCCACCAAAGATTGGGTGAAATTCACCTTAGACCTGCCTATCAATTCTGACAAGGTGATGGAAAAGGATTTTGAATATTTTACTGCGGGTATTGTTGTACTTGGGGACATCATTCATAAATCGGTTCCTAATGGTTTGGTAAGCTATACAGATGAAAAGCTATTTAAGCCTATGGGAATTACAAAACGTAATTGGCAGTTTACACCACAAAAGGTGGGCAATACTGCAGGCGGATTGCAACTTCGTTCGGTAGATTTTGCGAAGTGGGGTCAGGTGTATCAAAACAAAGGAGAATGGGAAGGACAACAACTGATTCCTGAAGCATGGGTTGAAAAAAGTTTGGATCATCAAGTCATTCAAGAATCTATAGCGAATGGAACCTATGGGTATCTTTTTTGGAATAATAGCTATGCAGCTAATGGGAAAGAATATGCATATTCATCCTGTAGTGGAAACGGAGGTAATAAGATTTATGTGTTTAAAGACATTCCTCTAGTGGTGGTTATCACAGCATCTGCTTATGGTATGCCGTACGCACATATGCAAGC
>CAYGQJ010000092.1:11253-15065 GCA_964351845.1 uncultured Flavobacteriaceae bacterium
AAGCCATAAAAATTTACCTTAGATACGTATATCCAAGTGCTTTGGTGTTGATGACATCTTTACCATACAGCGGTTCTCTATCATCATTTTTAAAAGGGGTTAACACTTCGTTTAAAACGGAGTCTGGAATGGTTTCATTCATTTTTTTATCCTGTTGAAACGTCCACCAGTATCGATCTAAGTTGCAATGAATAAACCAAAATAAGGGATCTAAGGTGGCAATAGGTACTTCGGTCATGGTACCACCAACCCAAACATGGGCAGTGGCATCCATTAACCAAATACGTTTGTTGAAACTTGTATAGTCTTTCGCGCTAAGCGCAACTAATGAACGACGCTTCGTTTTTGTTAAAAGTTCGGTGTCTGAATTATCATAATCTCTCGAAGTGCAAAGATGTTGTTTGATAGTGCGATATAAGGGGTTTACTTTTACAACGCCATCATTGACCACATAGGTTTCATCCGAAAATAAGGTGGGCATTCCTTTATGGATGGCTTCTTCACTTGTATAATCCCAAAATGGTAAAAATAAATTCGAGTTTTTGGAGCGTAAAAAGTCTTCAAAACGTAGAAAAAAAGCGCGGTTCCATGTGAGGAAGTTTAAGTCTGTTGCCGTGGCATGTCCCTCGTTTTCTAGGATATCAGAAAACACAAGATAGTCGGCAAGGGAGTTTTCAAAAATGCTGTCAAAAGCAACGCGAATGGCAAGGATTTCTTGGTCTGTGAGTGCGTACACACTTTTTCGGATTCTTAGATGATTCATAGTATATATTGTGTAAGTCAATATAAATAAGAATCTTACAAGTTGCAATGCGTATAAATACGTGTTTAGCAGGAGGGGTTTTATTCTTTGGTTTTAGTTTTTTGATATTCTATAAAAGCAAAGATGAACGCTGTAATTCCTATAACTAATGCAAGTCCATTGTACCAAATAACAAAATCATCATCTTTCAGACCAAAATAGACGAGTATTGCTCCTGAAATCAAATAGCTATTTACTTTACTTTTCATTCAAAAATGTATTAAAGTCAGCAAATATAACCCACCTACCTCACAAACGCTAAAATGATTTGTAGAATAGGTTTTAGCGTTTTTGGGGTGGGTACTTATGTATAATAAACATTAAATAAAAATTAAAGAAGAATTAGCCACTATTAGGTTTATTTCCAAGTCACAATATCTTTAAAATCTCTTCTTGATTTTGCACGAGAGGGCTCCTCTTTCCTGTAACCAAAAGCGACCATGTAAGATAATCCATATTTTTCGGTGTCAACACCAAATTTCTCTCTCAGTAATGCTTCTGCTTTTTCTTCGTGAAACCCTTCAATAGGGCAGCTGTCAATTCCTGTGAGTGCAGCTGATGTCATCATATTAGCTAATGCTATATATGTTTGTTTTGAAGCCCAATCAAAAAGCTTTTTATCGGTATCTAATTTGAAATCAAATTCTTGAAACTCTCTATAAAATTTAGAATATACTTCAATGACATCTTCTGGAAATTTTTTCACTTCTTTCATCATATGCGTGATATAATCGGCATCCCATTTTGTCATAGGAGCTTTCATGCTTAAGCCTAAAATGAAGTGACTAGCGGTGTCTAATTTTAGAGGAGCGCCCCATGCCACAGGTTTTAATAAATCTCGTAACTCTTGATCTTGAATTACAATAAAATGCCAGGGTTCAAATCCAAATGAACTAGGAGATAAATGGGCCGTTCTTAAAATGAAATGTATATCATCATTTGATAGCTTTTTGGTTGCATCAAATTCTTTGGTCGCGTGTCTGTATTCGAACGCATGAATAATGTCTTTTCTTGAAATATTGGGTATACTCATTAGGTATTAATTTTATTACTATAACTTTTATAGTTGCAAAACTAAGTATAGTTTTTTATTTTTGCAATAACGGTCAAAAAGGATAGTTTATTTTTTATAAGAAGTATGCATACATTTAAAGGAAAAGAATACCCTTGTTGTACAAGTTTAACGATGGGAATCATAGGCGGTAAATGGAAGACAGTCATCTTGTTTCATTTGATAGAACGAACATTGCGTTACAATGAGTTAAGAAAAGAAATGCCAACCGTTACAGAAAGAACCTTAAGCTTACAATTAAAAACATTAGAGGAAGATGGTATCATCAAAAGAAAGGTGTATACCTCAAAACCACCTTTGAAAGTAGAGTATTCTCTTACAGACTTTGGGAAAACATTAATTCCTTTGATACAATCTATTGCAGCTTGGGGCGTTTTTGCAATTGACAGTCAACCTACCTAGTTTTTAAGCTTGTTATCAAAACGTAGTGTAAAATATTTAGGTGTTCTATGGACTGTATATGTGCAAGACAACCCAATAGAATCGCCCTAATCTATAAACGCTAAAATGATTTTTTGTGTTGGGTATTAGTCACTACTTCATTCAACACGTTTCTTTATTCTATACGGGTATCCATCAGGCTCCCAAAAAGTAATTTTACCCTCTAGATTTTTCGGGAATGTTATTTTTACAGGCTTTTCGGCAAGTACAAATACGCGTTCACCTACTTGGTCAAGAATATACGTTTCACCGTCGATGTGTAGCAATACATTTGTATCGTCTTTGGTAATAATGACCTTACTTTCTCTCCACTCATATGCTCCTAAAAACGGATCGATCCAGCCTATATCTGACGTGGTAGGAGTGAGTATTTCAGGGACAACATATTCCCATCCGTATTCACTATTCACCGCTCGTTGGAGATAATCAAAAAAGCCAAAGCTATTGTCGCTATTGGTCATCACCACAATTCCTTGGTTTTTATCGACGGAGCCATACATGATACAGTTAAACCCTTGATTACTTCCGTAGTGCATAAAAACAATATCCTCGCCCCAATTCCACAGAGAAAACACATATCGGTCTATATATTTCTTAAAGATTGTTTGTGTTATTTCCTTTGAAACTAGCGTATTCGTTCCTTTATGATGATCAGAAAGAAGGGTGATCATAAATTTGGATATATCCTCAGGAGTTGTCCAAATACCACCAGCCGCTTGATACGGAAAAAGTCTGTACGGATAAGGCTCTAAGTCTTTTGTATAGCCCGTCGCCTTTCGTTGCATGAGATGGTCAGGGATTGGTTGTTTGAAAGAGGAATTTTCCATTCCAACGGGATCAAAAACAAGTTCGTCAATTATTTGATCAAATGCTTCGTCCTTGACATCCATGACTAGTTTTTGAATAATGGAATACCCCGGATTGGAGTAGGCGGTTTCACTGCCTGGTTCGCTGATTACAGAGGTTGCAGGTTCTACAGAAGGTGTTTCTCCAGCAAGCATTTGTGTAAGCGTTGGTACTTCTTCATTAGGTAAATAACTACTCCAAAGATCATTTTTTATTCCTGCGTTGTGACTAATCAGTCTTCTTAGTGTGACTTTTTCGTTTTCAGTCAGTGTGGTTTCGGGAACGTTCCATTCTTTTAATTTCAGGTTTACATTCTCATCCAAATCTAAAAGACCTTTTTCTACTAAATTCAACGCCGCAATGGCTGTGATAGGTTTACTTAGGGAGGCTCCTGTAAAAACTGTTTCTGAACTCACAGGTATTGAATCTTCTAAATTTGCATACCCATAATGTTTGGTCCAAGTGATCTCCCCATTGTCAACAAATGCAATACTCATCCCCGGAATGTTATCCTGTTTCATCATTTCAGGAATTGTCATTCTTTTGACTTTTCCTGCAATAGAATACATCGGAATTAAATTGCGTTCAATATTCTGAGCGTGGATGGAATCTGCTGTACTCTTAAAATATTCAGAATTATTCGTTTCATTT
>CAYGQJ010000092.1:15165-19017 GCA_964351845.1 uncultured Flavobacteriaceae bacterium
CATTGGGTCTATCAAGTAAGTAGATCATATGCGTATCCTGAGGGTTTTCTTGGATATTTTTGGATAGCTCTTGTATGTCTATGGTGTATGTTGATTTATACCCTTTCCCTTCTTTATCAAACCAATGTACTATGATTTCTTTTGCCAGAGCCCAACCTCGATCTGTATTGATGTTCTCCAAAAGACTACCGTTTTCATGTTTTAGATTTATAGTTTGTACTTCTCCATTATAATACTTTATGCTCATAGCAACGACATTCTCTCCTTCGAAGGTATAAAAATGATGCGTTCCAAAACGTGCATGAGATACACTGTTGAGGGCGTTTATAGCCATTTGTGACTCTTTTGTGTCATCACTAGCTATTGCTTTGTAGGAATCAATTTCTAGGGCAAAACCTGAAGTATTTATATCTAGATCGTATAACCATAAAGTCATCATACCGCCTTGCGCAATGCCTAATTTTAATGATAACGACCCTTGTGGGTACTCAGTTCCCCATTTTTGTTGTTGTAACGCATAGTTATCATTCCAATAGTCTAGTGTTTTCTGTTTTGGAAATTCAAAAGCTGCTGTATAAGTGATGTCTGTTGAAGTTTCCCGCCAAGAGAGCTTTACACTATCGGGTAGGTATTCTTTAGACTTCGTATGGAGTACATTCCCAGGCGTGCTTCCTGACCAGCCAGAAAAAGAATTTAGGGTAGTGTATCGATAGATTTCTTTGGCTGCTTTGTAATAAGAGATATTCTCTAGTTCGATCTCATAATCTAGTGGCTTTGTCAATTCTAAATTCCAATTATGTGTTTGATCATTAGTACCCGAATTCTTAGAAAAATAATAGACTCCTATAATGACTAGAAGAATAATGGTCGTAATGGTCAAGGGCGTTTTCATAAGATAATTTTTAAATTTTCAGCGTTTTATTTCGCGAAAGCGAAATACATTATAACCTGATTTTAACTATAGGTTAAGAACTTACACGTCATTTTTTATTAATTTTAGTAAAAAAAATGCTATGAAAAAATCTTTACTTGTATTATGCCTGTTTTTTGTCTTACCCAACTTTGCTCAAAACAATCAAATATATGGCATATCTAGGAATAGCAATCCGAATGTAACCTATCTAGCCACAGTCAATACCATAAATGGTCAAATTGGTGATATTTCTGATACCTCTTACGCGATCGGAGTAGCTAATTTTTCATTTACAGTAGACCCTATTCTGGACGTTTATTATTTTTCAGATGTAACGTCATTTATTGGTCTGGATATGAATACTGGCGAATTAGTACACCAAAACCCAATCACAACAAGTCAAGGACCTATTTTCCAAAATTTCATGTATAATGAAATCACGCAGGAAATCATTGGATTAGAACGGGGAGATGCTGATAGCGGTGTTTATTTGTCAAAAATAGATCCAGCTACAGGTGTAGTAACGCCTATATCCACAAGCCCATTTGCTGACACCAATACCATTACGGTAGCAGGAACGGCCATCGATTTACAAAATCAATGGTATCATGTTTTTTCGGATGGTAGGATTCTCTCTGTCGATATTGCAACAGGTACCGTGGTGCATTCGCCTGTTGTGGATACCTCCGAGTTTGAATTTTTTAATAACCTGATCTATAATGCTGCCGATAGAAAGTTATACGCCATCGGAAGAAATAATGACCCTGCTGAGCTATTCTTTATTCAACTAGACCCTATTACAGGCGCTGTCACTACGATATCACCTACATCTATAGGCGACAGTCTAGCCCTTGAAGGAAGCGCTTTAGATCCTATCAGTGGTATTTATTATTTTAAGCGACCTAACCCGACCTCTATGGTTGGAATTGATGTGACAACGGGTGAGGAGGTGAGCGAGACTCCTTTTGATTTTAGCCAATCGAATGGTGCTTTTTTCGGTCATTTCTATTTTGGAGGTGAAACCGCACAACTCTTATCTGCCGATGAATTTTTAATTGAAACGGATATCACTCTTTTTCCAAACCCAACAAGTGATATGCTACAAATAGCTGGAAATTCCATCTCAAAAATCATGGTGTATTCTGTGACAGGACAGGAACTAGCGAATAGCGATTATACCAATGAAGATAGCGTCCAATTGGATGTGAGTACCTATCCTGAAGGGGTATATTTCTTAAAGATTTTCAATAACAACCAAGCATCCAATACGTTGAAGTTTATTAAAAAGTAAGGATTGGGCAGGAGTCCGCTTTCGCGAAAGCAAAAGAAACCCCTCCCTATTCTAGGATCGTGTTATGTCAACGAAATAGGAACCGTCTGTTTGGTTTTTCGGCTTTTTTCTGCCATGAATCCCATGATATGACTTTCTATAGAGGCATCAATGGTTGAGGTGAGAAGGCTTGCATCTTGTTTTTTTACGGCTCTAATCCAGTCGGTAGCTAAGGCCCAATCGCCACCGCCGTGACCGCTATTTTTATAATCACTCACATCATCAACAGTGCTGTCCCATTTAGTGACTTTACCCGTTAAGAAATCGGTATGAATAAATTCATTCATATCCCCTGTAATATCGCCATGCGATCCCATGACTCGGGTTCTTCGCCCGTGATAGGAGGTAAAGGCCTCCATAGAGAAATTGACTGTAATATCATCTTCAAACTCCATAGAGGTCACGTAATGATCCGGTTGATCATTTTCCATTTTGTAGACACAACGTCCGTAATTGGTTGTTTTTAATTGCTCTAGGATAAAATCACTGTGTGTTGATTCGTCTTCAGGGAAGTCAAATACATAGGTCCAAGCGCGATCTCGATGATAAATCTTCAAAGCAGAGTAGGGGCATGTGGCTTCTACGGCACAGCCATCGGTACATCTGTTGGTGCTTCCTTCGGGCGCATTGGCCGCTTTGAACCATTTTAAATTACCGAAAGCTGAAATGCTTTTACAGGGTTTTCCGACCATCCATCGTAAGATGTCTAAATCGTGACAGGATTTTGCAAGGATAATCGGTGTTGTTTTTTTGGAGTTATGCCAGTTTCCGCGGACATAGGAATGCGACATATGGATGTGTTGGATAGGCTCCAGATGTTGGATACTAACCAATTCTCCTAGAATTCCTGATTGAATCATTTCGCGTAGCTTGATAAAATAGGGTGCGTACCGCAATACGTGACATACCGCTACGATACGACCTGTTTTCTTGGCTAAGGCAAGGATGTTTCGACACTCTTCTTCTGTGGGTGCGATCGGTTTTTCTAATAAAATATCATAGCCCATTTCAAGCGCTTTCATACAAGGCGCATAATGCAAATCATCTGGTGTGGTGATGATAATGGCATCGGCAAATTTTGGACGCTCAAAGACCTGTTCCCAAGTGGTAAATCGATTTTCATCAGGGATGGTATGCTTTTTTGCGTAGCGTTCGTTTCGTATCGCTATGGGTTCGGCAACTCCGATGATATTCAGTTCTTTTGGAAATTGAACCCCATAATTCCCATAGACATTGCCTCTTGCGCCAGCGCCTAAGGTGATGGCTGTAACGGGCTCATCAATATCTTTATTTCCGTAGGTATTTGCGGGAATCGGTTGGCCTTTGGCATCGGTGGTATTTGCTAAACCTTTTAAGGGAGTTGCTAGTAAAGAGGCACCTCCCAATCCTATGGTTAAATTTTTGAGGGCTTTTCTGCGGTCTATTTTTTTCATGGTGAACTCTTTATTAGAAAAATATGGTATAAAGATTTTGTATGCGGTTCGTTAAGCGATTTACGTACCTAAATGTAGCAAAACATTTTTAAAAGCGGTTTTGTTGTGGTAACATCTGGTATATGCTCCTCCCTAACGGCGAGGCAGGTTCGCGAAAGCGTACCATAAACAGTACC
>CAYGQJ010000093.1:0-2973 GCA_964351845.1 uncultured Flavobacteriaceae bacterium
GTTGCTGTTTTCTTTTGATTGCCTGTAATCATGGTAATGGATGTCACTTCCAATTGTTTTAAAATTTTTGCCGCCGCCGAAAAATCACGATTATCTTTCTGAAAACCGACCGCCTCGTAGGCTTCCGCTTGTGGCATGCCCTCTTTTTTAAGCGGTAAGGTATTGAGCAACGCATAATGACCGTTGCCTTTTCCTTCTTGTTCGAGCCAAATCACAATCCCTTTTCCAGCACGTTCGATCAACTGTTGAGAGATTTCCATTTGCTCCCGACAATCACACTCTACACTATTAAAATGATGTGCAAAAATACAGGATGAATGTACCCGACACAACACCTCTTCGCCGTCTTTTACATCGCCCATCACCAGCGCATGCGACTCTTTGATTCCGTCATAAAAGAGGATTTCTCGATACGTTCCGTATTTGGTTTTTATGGTTCCTTCGGCGAGTTGTACAATCATCGTGGTTAAAATTAGGTGTTATTCGGTATAAAATTACAGCTATTCGACCAAATCAGATCTATCGTCGACTAAAAAGCGCTTGCCGAAGATCAATTTATTTGTCTACACTTAGAAGGTTTCTTCGTATTCAAATCACCGATTGGTCTACTTTTTAAAACACGCATCCGCCTTTGCTTCATCTTTGGGACATCAATTCGAAAATCGATAGTCATGAAAAAATTCAAACTCAATAAAATCGGTCGGCGGTTTTGGAGAACCGTATGTGTCTTATTTGCCTTATTAGTCATTTGGAATATCTACTATTTTTCTACGTTGACACGCTTTCGCGAAAGCGCACCCATCACCACCACCGTTAGCGATCCTGCCTACAAACTCCAAATTGACGAAGCCACTACCGTATTGAACGCCATCGGTGAAGCCCAAAAACTCCCTTCATTTTCTGTTGCGGTAGGACACCGCGGAAAGATCATTTGGTCGGCAGCGGTGGGGTATCAGGATATGGATACAGGCATTGCCGCCACGCCCAAAACACAATACCGCATCGGAAGTACCTCCAAAGCCGTGACTACCACAGGGGTTGCGCGCGCGGTAGATGCTCATAAAATCCAACTCGATGCTGTTATTGGCGATACGATTATGAATTGGACAAAAAAGAAATGGGATTTTAGTATGCAACAGCTTCTGAGTCATACGGCCGGAATGGGGAATTATAAAGATTTTGGACTCGCTTCCGCGAAATATACGATGTGTAACTGTCACGAATTTGCCACTGCTTCCGAAGGATTAACCGTCTTTGCCCCATATGAGCTCATCTTTGAGCCAGGCACCTCCTTTGCGTATTCCACATTTGATATTAATCTTGCCAGTGTGGTGCTTGAACAAGCGGTAAGCACTCCTTTTCTGCAGTATATGGAGGCAAACGTATTTCAGCCTTTAGGGATGAACGACACCTACGGTGATCACAACCGTCCAAAAACAGAACATTTTGCTACTTTCTACGAAACAAGAGATGGGTATTATCGGGAATATCGAAATTTTGAGCAGGTATACGACATCAACTTAAGTTATAAATGGGCCGGCGGTGGTTTTATCTCCACCCCTACCGATCTGGTGAAGATGGGAAATGCCTATCTCAAAGATGATTCTTTTATGAGTCATGAGACCAAAAGAAAATTTTGGACGCCTATGAAATTGGATAACGGGGAGGTCAATGAGCAATTATATGCCTTAGGATGGCGCTCGTATTTAGAATATAAAAACGATGGCCTTTTAGATGGAGAAACACCTGTATGGATGGTGCATCACGGAGGGGTGAGTAAAGGGTCTCAAAACTTCCTCGTCTTATTTCCGAATTATAATCTTGTCATTGATGCGTCTATCAACACCAATGTAGAAAACTTCGGAACCTTCTCTAATGAAGTGTATAAAATCGCACATGCATTTCTCAAAACCATCGAGAAAGAAGAAACCGTATTATATCAAGAGATCAAGATGATCACAGAACATAAAGACCTATAAAATGAAAACTCCCATCCTCTTTTTATGTATGCTCTATGTTTTATCAATGAACAGCGGTCTTCATAGTCAGTCAGACACACAACAGTTACAGAAAGATATAGATGCTATTATATCCGAAAAAATGAACCAATATGAGATTCCTGGGCTCTCTATAGGCGTTGTTTCTCAGGGTGCTATTGTATATACAAAAGGGTA
This sequence comes from uncultured Flavobacteriaceae bacterium, assembly GCA_964351845.1. Classification (GTDB taxonomy): domain Bacteria; phylum Bacteroidota; class Bacteroidia; order Flavobacteriales; family Flavobacteriaceae; genus Dokdonia. Next base: position 2,175 of record CAYGQJ010000093.1, read on the forward strand.
TGGAGTACGAAGTATAGACACTAAAAATCCTGTTACAGAAAATACCGTATTTCATACCGCTTCTATTAGTAAATTATTTACGGCAATGGCTATGATAGATCTTGAACAAAAAGGGTGTCTACATCTTGATGATACACTTTTAAGTATTGCTCCAGAATTGAAATCTGAGGATATACGCATTCATACGATTACCATACGGCAGTTGCTCAATCACACCTCTGGTCTAGGTGATATCTCCAACTATCATTGGAGCCATCATCATCAATCTGATGATAGCCTTAAGAAGTATGTACTCTCATTAGATGTAGAGAGTGAACACCCCCCTTCTACCGCATATTCATACAGCAATCTGGGGTATAATGTAGTAGGGTACGTCATAGAGAAAGTAACAAATCAACCTTTTGAAGATTATATGCAAAATGAAATTTTGAATCCCGTTGGAATGTCGAATAGTGATTATAGATATTTTAAGATTCCTGATCATTTACGCACATCTCCCCACACTAAAAATTGGTTGAACAGGATCATTATTAGAAAGGACTATCCTTATACGAGAGAGCATGCGCCAAGTAGTACTTTAAATGCTTCAGCAAAAGATTTGAGTGTATGGATGGTTTCTTTTTTAAATACCTTACAAGATCCGACAAAAACTGCATACCAAAACATGATCAAACCCTCTTTTAGTCCATCCCCATACATTGGTCTTGGTTTTCAGTTATATGCTATTCATTCAGAAAAAGCCATAGGTCATTATGGGGGTGATAAAGGATTTAGAAGTTTTCTAATGATGATTCCATCA
>CAYGQJ010000093.1:3073-4176 GCA_964351845.1 uncultured Flavobacteriaceae bacterium
AATAGGAAATCAAAGAAGTGGCTGAAGTTGATAGTAACCATTAAAAATCCCGTATAAATACGCTTCTATTTAAAGAGGCAGATACATACTTTGGTTTGTCAAAACCAAATCTATATGAAAATCACCATTACAAACAAATCTGCTGTCACTGACTCAAGTAAAATCTTCCTTTTATTAACAGGGAATGGTTTTCAAGGCAGCGGAATTACGGTAGGGCAATCAACCTCTTTATCTTCGCTCACAAATAATTCTTTTGACCTCACTCAAATTGATAACGGTCGTTTATATATTTCTTACTATACAGCATTACCTGCAAATCCAGCACCTACCTCAGACAATTATTATGGATATATAGAGCTGACGTTAGGAACTGATAACGTTTTATGGACCGATCTTTCATCGGTAGATACCTTTGGAGTACCGATCGCCATGGAGTTAGGGACAACAAAACTGGGCTATTCAAAGTCTCATAATACCATTGTATCTGAAATTGCAACCGCTCTAGGAGGAACAAACGGCACGGCTGTACAACGTAGCAATGGAAAAGGAAATACAAAAGTAGTGGGTGCTAATGTACTCTATATGAATCAGCCATCGTATGCTACGTACTTAAAAACATTACACGGGAAATCATTAAGAATAAAAAGCGTACAAGACAGTCCGATAACATATGATTTTAAAGGAACGTTCAAAAGTGATGGAAGTATCTCTTTAGCTTCAACATCACCAAAGCTCACTTTTGAAATTCCTGCTGCCGATCTAACTAATAAAACAATTTATTTGAGTAACGGAAATTGTAAATATAATGGAGTCACAAGAAATGCCATGAGTCCAAATGATACCTGTGCCGCTGTGTATAGAGATGTTATGGTAGGCATTAATGAAGGCTACTTCTCGGCTACTGGGAAAAATGATAGTTCCCTATTTTCTACCATGACTCCTTTTGCAAACGGGCATGGAAATGTGTACGCAAAAGTAATCCATGAAGGATCTGATTCGTATGGATATCCATTTTCTGACAAAAATTTAAAGACATTACTTAAAGTACCTGTGACGGCTACTTCAAACCTAGCTCTTACTATTCTAGCTGACGATGCGACAAG
>CAYGQJ010000093.1:4276-8140 GCA_964351845.1 uncultured Flavobacteriaceae bacterium
AACTTAAAGACACAAAGTTCTAATGTATACTGTGGGCTTAATTACACCCCTCGGCATCGAGTGCGATAAACTTTGTATTATTTAGCACAGGGTATTCTTCTGGATCTAGAGTAAGGGTATATTCTATTTCTTTTCCATTATCAAAATTCAACGTGAGATAAGAATCATTGTGTACAGAGTAAATGGTATAGTTACCCCGACTATCTTCATTACTATTAGCATACCCAAAACCTTCTGCGACATCAAAAGAAGCATGTGCATTAAAGTAGAAAGTAAACGTACCATTAGCGCATAGTGTAATCACACGTTTTACGCTTCCTCCGTCTGGCCCGTCTCCTGTTTTTTGATACGTAAGTCGCTGACCAACCAATCGCTTTTGCCATTGCTGCGTGATCTTAGATGCCTTAGGAGCGAAGAATTTGACCGATGTTGCTAATTGATTGGCAGCGTTGATATGATCGTTAGAAAAGGCATTTGTTTCGGTAAGAATCAAAATACTCATCCCTTTACCTTGTCCATCTATGAGACCGATGGCGTACGCTTTGACTTTTGTGCTATAGTCATAGGTGCCTTTGTAAAAACCTTCTGCCCTTTTTGAGCTAACCGTTTTAAAAGCACCATCGGCAGTGAGGTTAAATCCGTCTTCTTGGATGCCTTGTTGCGCCGTTGAAACCACAGTCTCAATCGTCCGATTTGGATTATCTGATAAGATCATCATCCCAGGAATCATGGTATGCCCTAAAACAATATAATCACCTTGAATATCTCCTGTCCAACCAGAAGGCAGTGTAAATGAAAGTCCAAAGTCTTCTAATGAAATTTGTTCTTGTGCGTTACTTCCTAGTTGAAAAAGAAATAACAATACAAGCAAGAATAAGCGTTTTATAGGCATGATACTAGTATTTTAAATCCTCTCAGAAAGAGGTGTCCTTCTATAAAAGTACTTAAAAAAGAACAATCTATTTTGATCCCTATAAAAGGGGTTTAAAAAATATTCCTCATATTTGCACCTGAAATTATAAAATATAAAGAACCTATGAGTTTATTTCACCTACATATCACGGACGCCATTTTTGGGGTTAGGAAACCAATTTTTAGGTAGAAAACTTTAAGAGATATAACAAAAAAGCGTCCATCACAATGGACGCTTTTTTTGTTTTACACTATTTTTTTAGACAAGATTCCAAAAAAATAATAGCCTATCTCAAAAAGTTGATACCACCGCTGTTTTTCTATGAGAAAAGATAAAACGAAGGAAATCAAAAAGTTGTAGTCCTGTATGTATTTTCGCGAAAGCGAACAGGGGATTCTTTGCTCTATATTTTATATAAATAACTGACTATCAATTAAATAAATTGAAATTTTATTTGCACAATTCAAAAATACACTACATCTTTGCATCGCAATTGTAACGAAAACGAATTGTTTAATCAGTTACTATTTACAAATTATAAATAGTACCAATAATCATCGAAGTATATATGTTTATATCAAAAAACACATACGATATCCTAAAAAACGGAAACGCTACCGGATATCTTCTTCGAGACTTCTACACCGTATAGCTTTATCGCAAAGCAACACTCTGAGGTCCGAAGAACAATAAACGTTTCGGGCTTTTTTTATGCCTTTTCACTAGCAATGAGAAGCACATAACAGAGTAACCTCTTCCCAGAAACCAATAGTAATTTAAAATCAACTCTTATGAAACCTAAAAACCTTATTCCATAAGATTCTAGAATTGCCAGGCATATTCCGGAATCGAAAATCAAAAAGTGTTAACGAAAATACTGATTTATGAAACCGGCACATATCAAATGCCAGCGATTAAAAGAAGTACGCCGTATACAACATAGACAATGGGAGATTTGGAAAGAACAACGTGCTTTAGGGTACACAAAACTAAAAATCCCTATACGTCATGGATGGTATAAAGAATTTGTCATCACCAAAAGAATAGGACGCTACAAACATCAGGATGCTATGCTAGAAATCATAGCCATTCTAGAAAGATACGATTGGGGAAGAACCAAAGAAGACGCTGCAAGAAGATGGGATTCAAGAACCTCTCAGCATCTCATCGTCGGAGATATTCCAACCCTAAGTAAGCGACAATTCAACAGATTAAGTGACAAAGCAAAGGCCATTTGCGTTCCTTTTCGGTTTTACGTGTACAAGCACAAAACAAAAACACGCTTTTATGTAAAACTCCCAAAAGGCACCTATCGCATTAAGTATACACGGGCATACATCACACACAGACGTAATATAGATCCATTATTAGAGCAAGAAGAAGCTTTTCTTGAAGGGCTACTTATGCGCAATGGATACTATGAAGCTGTCGAAAAATTAAGTAATTGGAAATCAAAATGGCCTGACTACAATAGAAGAGGCAGGAATTACATCAACTCAAAATTAAAAGGGTTGAGAGATTGTGAAATCCAAGACATTATTAATGAAGAACTATCATGGGAAAAAAACTAAGCGGAAAAGACCTCATCAAATTAGGCTTTCCAAAGAATAATAGCATCAATATCACTTTAGGACAAATAAACAGATATCACAAACGGCTTAAAAAAGAACAAGTATTACAACAAGCCGCGTTAGTATTAGCAAATCCAGAGGAATATATAGGCGATGGTGTATGGGGTAAAATAGCAGAGAGTCTGACAGATCCAGTAGTTGTAAAAAAGCAAGAATTACGAACTACACGGGTTCCGCATATGATTTATGGGGAAAACGACATAGACGATCAAGCAAAATACCAACTATACGACGCCTTAAAATTACCCATTGCTGTCGCGGGCGCATTAATGCCCGATGCACATAGCGGGTATGGATTACCGATAGGCGGGGTACTTGCCACAGATAATGCTGTGATTCCGTATGGCGTGGGGGTAGACATAGGATGCCGAATGAGTTTAACGCTCTATCCTATTAAAATCTCCTACCTCAAAGGGAAAAAACATCAACTGGTCAATATCCTTTCAGAACATACCAAGTTTGGAATGTATGAAACGCACAACAGAAAACACGACCACGCGATTTTTAATCACGCTGCATTTACAGATATTCCTTTAGTCAAAAGGCTTAAAGACAAAGCCTATAAACAATTAGGAACCTCTGGTGGCGGGAATCATTTTGTGGAGTTTGGAAGTGTCTCTATTACGAATTATGAAAATGAGTGGAATCTAAAACCGGGAGAATACCTAGGGTTATTATCACATAGCGGTTCACGAGGGCTGGGTGCCAATATTGCCAAACATTACACCTATCTCGCGACCAAACAGTGTCCTTTGCCTAAACATGTACAACATCTGGCCTGGCTAGATCTTAATACACACGACGGACAAGAATACTGGATGGCGATGAACCTTGCGGGAGATTATGCGCAGGCATGTCACGATAATATCCATGCAAGAATCAGCAAATTGTTAGGCGCTAAACCGCTTGTCAATATTGCCAATCATCACAATTTTGCGTGGAAAGAGGAGATCAACGGGAAGACGTGTATTGTACATCGTAAAGGCGCTACACCGGCTGCCAAAGGCGAATTAGGCATCATTCCTGGTTCGATGACAGCCCCGGGGTATATTGTAAAAGGTCTCGGAAATCCAGACAGTTTGCAATCGGCTTCTCACGGAGCAGGGCGCTTACACTCAAGACGTAAATGCAAAGAGAAGTTTACCCAAAGTGCTATTAAAAAAGAATTGGCCACACATGAAGTCACCCTTATAGGCGGTGGTGTTGACGAAGCACCCATGGCGTATAAAGACATCAAAAAAGTGATGGCAAACCAACAAGAACTCGTAGAAGTGGTAGGCACTTTTACACCAAAAATTGTTCGCATGGACAAGTAGAAAA
>CAYGQJ010000093.1:8240-18774 GCA_964351845.1 uncultured Flavobacteriaceae bacterium
GTAGAAGTGGTAGGCACTTTTACACCAAAAATTGTTCGCATGGACAAGTAGAAAATCAATTTAATTCCAAATAGTGTATTAGAACTTCGTAATGAGGTTTGAAAGTGCAAGAAAAACAAGTGCTTTATTGATTTCAGCATAGTCTTTACTATGGTTAAATTAAAAAGTACAGCGAAGCGTTTGATTTTGAAGTTATTTCAAAACGTAATAGATTTTCTAATGCATTATTTGGATATGGGCGTTACACGATGTTGCCCAAAAAAGCAACATCGTGTCGGGCTTTCTGTTGCAATTCCTCGTCACGCTTGACGCGTGCCTGCGGGATTTACACGGCAATCCCTAACGCAAAACCTAGAAAGTGACATAAAAATTAGAAACAATGGACAAACTCATACAAATTACAGCAGGCAGAGGCCCCACCGAATGTCATTGGGTGGTCGCACATGTCTTAAAAGCATTTATTATAAACCTTAAAGAACATAAAATCTCGCATACCATTTTACAGAAAGAACAAACCGGTATCACCACCGTGCAATCGGTTATTTTGAGTATTTCAGGAAAAGAGCTGGATCCATTTTTAGCCCGTTGGATAGGCACCATACAATGGATTGGAAAATCACCGTATAGAACCTATCACAAGCGTAAAAATTGGTTTATAAAATTGCAAGAAGTCCCACAAATCAAAACCGTGTCATTTCACGAGAAAGACGTCAAATATCAAGCGATGCGAAGTACAGGACCTGGAGGACAAAATGTGAATAAAGTCAACTCGGCCGTTCGTGCCACACATATTCCCACAGGAATCCAATGTGTCGCTATGGATAGCAGATCGCAACACCAGAATAAAAAACTGGCGTTACAACGTATTAAAGAGCAGTTTCAAGTACATCATTTGGAACAACTGAAAGAACAAGCGACCTCCACCTGGGAACAACACCTACGCGTCGATCGAGGAAACCCAATACAGGTATTTGAAGGAAGGGATTTTAAACATCAAAAAAAGAATAAGAGCTATGCCTCCAAAAGGCAAGCGCTTAAAAACGATTTAAAGAAGAAATCATGGGAGTAACAACAGATAAATACATATTTCAAGCACTCGATGCTTACCCGTACAACCTTGAAGAAACCATAGAATCTCTGAACTATGCATTGTCTTATGATGAGAAAAATGCAGTGGCTTTATGTTTAATGGGTAGCGTCTATGCCGAGCAATTAGGGAATTATGAAATGGCAAAAACATACTATGAACGCGCTTTAGCTGAAGATATGCATGCTGTAAATACCTATCCAAAATACATCAATGTATTGCTTTGGAATGAAGATTATGCCGCAGCGGAGAAGTTAATCGACTTTGCATTGACCGTAAAAGGGACAGATAAGGCCGTCTTATACTTTAAAAAAGCCATCTTATTTGAGAAGAAGAAAGCATATAAAGCCGCTTTGTCTTGTCTCAAAACAGCGAAGGTTCATACATACAACGCACACTTTATGAGTGATCTAGATACCGAAAAAAATCGTATCAAAGATAAAATGCCTAAAAAGAAGAAGAAATCCAAAAAGAAAAAGAAGTCTTCTTCAAAAAAGAAAAAAAAGAAATAATCATATCTGTCACTATTTATACGCATTATCATTTCACGTCATTCCGAATTTATTTCGGAATCTCATCAAGTAAAAACGATTTTTCAGAGTGAGAACCTGAAACAAGTTCAGGTTGACGAAATGAATTACACTATTAATAGCTATTTCATTTTAAATACGTGAAGTAAAAAACAGATTCAAGAATTTAAGAACCTCAAAAAAATAACAATATGGGAGCACCACATAATAAAAAAAGATACGGCGAGCTCTGGCCAGACTATAAAATCACTTATGCCTTAACAGAACTTAACTTCTTGCGAGACCTCGTGGTCTTATCCGGAGGATGGGCATGGCATTTTCTGTCACCAGAAGGACATCAAGAATTTAAACATGCACACGATCATAAGGATATAGACGTATTTATAGCACCTGAAAATATCGCTGAAGTCATGTACATTTTACAAGAACGCGGCTTTCAAAAAGTATGGACCCGCTATGATCACTTACCCAGTGAAGAGCAGTTTAGACGGTATGAAAAAACAGAAGAGCACGCAGGAAAACTCTTCCGAATCACCATTGATTTTTTCGTCAATAAAAATGTACCGAAACGCACGGTCAAAGGTTGGACGATTGTAGCACCAGCTTTCTTATTGAGTTTATATAGCAATATCCATTCGAGTGACAAATGCTGGGCCGTACAAGCCGCATTGCATTTACTCAAATACGATATCGACCCATTAGACCGAGAGGAGTTAGTAACGATGCCGAGTTAAAAGAAGCCACTAAACTCATTTGATTGATTAGTCATTTCGACAGAGTGAAGAATGAACGACGAGAAATCGCATAATGATGAGATTCCTCCTCATTCTTCGTTCGGAATGACTATCTAATTAACATTAAAAATTCAAAAGAAATTATTAAAAACAAAGACAACTCAACCAGTGAGTTTGTCAAACAAAAAATTAAAACAATGAATACAACAGAAAATATACTCATTATAGACCTAGAAGCCACGTGCTGGAATGGTCCAATACCGCAAGGTCAAGTCAATGAAATCATAGAGATTGGCATTTGCATATTAAACACCCACACGGGTGAAATTACAAAACCGAAAGGGATTCTCATCAAACCCGAGCGCTCTGTCGTGAGTCCGTTTTGCACAGAGCTGACGACGATCACACAGGAATTGCTAGATCAAGAAGGTATTTCTTTTGAGGATGCCTGTGATATGGTGCGTGAAGAATACGAAGGCCACTATCATACCTGGGCAAGTTATGGTGATTATGACCGCAATATGATGCAACGACAATGCAAGATCCGAAATATGGACTACCCATTGTCGCAGGATCACATTAATGTGAAACAGCTCTTTTATGAAACACAGCCTATTCGGCGTAAAGTAGGCATGAAAGGCGCTTTAAACATCCTCAATATTCCGTTGGAAGGTACCCACCACAGAGGTGTGGATGATGCCAAGAATATTGCCAAAATCCTAGATGTCATTTTAGAAGATTAATCACATCTTTCTAGGATAGAAAACCCCCGTTTATATGGCCTAAACGGGGGTTTTTGTTTTACTTCAAATACACAATCTCTTATACCGAAGATTCTGTTTACGCTTTAACGCTGCGCTCTCCTTACGGTCGCGAACTTGCCTTCCGACAGGTAGGTCTCATAAGTACGCTTTCGCGAAAGCGTAAAAACCCTAACCCTAAAATTGCGCTACTGCTATTCTACATTAGTTACAATTTGAGTTATAATATTTGATAGCTTCATCTGTAGTGCGATAGCTGTATTTTTTATTCTTAATTCTCTTGACCAATGCTGAACAGTCAGCGAAGTATTTTGCCATTCTTTTTGTATAAGGAGTGGTTAGACTATTAGGAAAATCCCTAAAGGCTTTATCACCTTCTCTATATAAATAATAAGAAGAATCATATCCTCGCATCGCAGCATTATACTTTACCGTCACATAATAAGAAACTTTCCCCTTTATAAGTTCTCCAGAAAAGACACCGCTCAATCCTTTAATATCTCTCACTTTGTAGGTGATTTTTTTACCATCAGTATCATCTACGAGACTGTCTATTTTTTTCTTATACCATTTACGATCTCCCGTATCTGCGTTTTCAAAATATACTTTTGCTTTCTGTTTTTGAATTACAGAACCTTCTAATACGGTTCCGTCTGTAAAATAGATAGCGTCTTGCGCGCTCATATTATTACTCACGTAAACCGTAAGTGCAATGACTATTAAAATTAGTTTATTCATAAATTAGTTACATATATAGTTTTGGATTCCTTTAAACATTTTATTATTTGCCTTACTTAGATTGCCATAGAGAACTCTGTAATCTGTATTTCTAATATTAGTACGAATATGTTCCATCAACTCAGGGCAATTAGGGAAATACTTAGGGAGTATTTTTTCTAAGGTTTTGTAATCATTCTTTCTTTTTTTAGAATGCTTCACCGCATTTTCGACCCCTTTATTATCTTCTTTACGGTAGATATAAAAATAGTTGGCTAATGAAAAATAACTTGTCAGTAGATAGTCATCATTTTGCATGATGACTTCTTGTAATCGAAACCCTTTAGATCCGAAAATTGGAAAAATTTTATACAACTGATTCCCGTAGGTGAGTTCATCTACGCGCTTTTGTTTGATTGTTTTGAGTTCACCCTCTTTTGAAAAATAAATTAAAGAGGCTGGGGTTAAGGCCATATTGCCTTCTATTATGTAATTAACGCCGTATACTGGATCATCACTAGCTTTTGGATACAGGAGAATCGTTTCGCCATCTTTCAGAGTCATTCTTCCGATGGCATCTTGAGCGAAGAAGGGATTAGAAATAAGGATTAAAAAAATAAATAAGGATATCTGTTTCATTGTACTATCATTAATAATCCTCTGTGTAGAGGTTTTGTAATCATAGTTCCTTAGAAAGTAGATATGTTACCCATAGAATGGATATTTATAAAATTATATGCGCTGTTTACGGTTTAACGCTGGGCTATCCCTATGGTCGTGAACCTGCCTACCTACGGATAGGTCTCACAAGTTCGCTTTCGCGAACCTGCCTCGCCGGCAGGCAGGAGCGTACTACGATTTATCCTCATACTGTGCCAACGCCGTTTTTAACTTATGATACATCCGCTTACGGAGATGCGCAGGTTTGAGGACTTCAATACTATCGCCAAAACCAAGAATCAGCCGTTCGAGTTCGAAATTGTGTTGTACTTGGATTTCAAAAATAATCCCGTCTTCGGTTTTTTTGACCTCCTTTTGGGAAGCGTGAAAAGGTTTTGTAGAGACATAAGGCGCATTTTTACGATCGACTTTAAAGACGACTTTTTGCGCCCTCACATTTTCAGATACAGTCACGCCCACCACATCTTTGTAATAGAGATCGCCCTGAAGTTCTTTGTCTTCATAGGGAATATCTTCTCTAGTCGTAACACCCAGCATACGATCTAATGCGAGGGTGGTATATTTCCCTTTGGAAAGTGCCAATACAAACCAACGATTATTAAATTCTTTTAATAACTGAGGATGCACCGTCATGGTACTTTCTTTACGGGCTTTGAAGGATTTATAGGCCACTTCAATCACTTTTTTATGTTGAATCGCCTCATAAAGCACATCGATATATTCCAAGCCTTTTAGTTGCTCATTTTTATCTAAATGAATGATCGATCTCCTATTTTCTTGAGAGGAATACACAGAGTCTTCCAAGCGCTGGAGGACGCCATCCATCTCTTTGAATAGCGAAAAATCCTTAAACTCTCGTAAAATCTGAATGGCTTCATTCATAATTTTTACATCCTTATCGGTCACAGGGATATTCATGATGCTATACGCGTCTTCGGTGTAGCGATAGTACTTACGCTCATATACTTCAATAGGCGCATTATACCCCAACTTATCACTTCGCATCGTCTGGATGTCCAATTGCACGGTACGTTTACTTACGTAGACATCTTTACCTTCGTATTCGTATAACGCATCAGAACACGCATCAATTAGATCGTCTAGTGTCCATTGTCGGTAGTGATTCCGTAAACATTGATCAATGGTTTTATATCGGATCAGGGCATTTTTATTGGCAGCCATACTTAATTAAGGTTTAAAAAATTATCTTCAAAATCTTTACATTCCTTACAATACAATTCTTTTGTAGCATTATCTCGTAAATTCTCAAAATCTGAGAATATCCAACGACACCAGCGTCTTTTGTTTTTTTTCACCGCTTTTTGATGTAGTTCTTGTAAGGGTAGTTCTTCTCCATGGGGGTATCCTAATTTTGTTTGAATCATTAAGAACAGGGTATTTTCATCTAATGTCTCTTCTTTATATGCTTTCGTTAATAATTCTAGGGTAAGGTCATATCGACTCCAGCTATTAAAAAACAGGGCTAGTTTCCAATCGTCTTTGATGGATAATGACTTTTCACGAAAGTAATTCGTAATAAAATCAAAAGAAATATCAATTTTAGATCCCTCATTTACTTGTCCATAATAACGTATAATGGCCATGTGAAAATTTAAAAATAACGGATTGACAACATCATCAGATTTATAATTTTCAATAAGGTTTTCTAGTTTACCAGGATGCATCACTTTAGAAAGCCGCTCCGAACTTAAATCCCATGTACTAAGCATCTCTCTACTGGTAATGGCATAAAGATTTAATAAATTTTTCTGAGCTCCTTCTGTCAGTTTATCTGCTTTTTGAAGCCACGTCCTCACATAAAAAACAACATCCTCCAGTTGATAACTAGAAATATCTTTAAGCAACAATGCAGACACATTTTGCACTAAAGCTTCTTCTAAAAAAAGTCTTTTTTTAAGAAAAGATAAAGGCAAAGGACTTGCCGTTTTGGAAGAAAATAATGCTGCCAATGCTTTATTTGTGCGTAATATATCTTCTTTTAATAAAGCATCTATGAGATTGTATTTTGCGTGTAACGGATCGTCTACATCCCATTCTCCAGACCAATACAACACCGTTTTTGATTCCCGCTGTTGCGAAAGAAAACGATCCCAGATTTCTGTGCCTGCTTGTGAGTTAATATACGCTCTTACTTTTTTTCTACCCTCTGACCAAATAGCATCCTTACCTAGTAACTCCATTTGAAATTCGCACAACGCCCAGTTTTCTTCGGCATTGGTTTTCCAAGGAATTTCTATCCCTTTTAACTGCTGTTTAATATGCGATTGCATAAATGATGTCCTAGCGCGATGCAATGCTATATTTCGTTTTTCATTCCCTTCTACAGAAGAGTAACTCTGAACTTCTGCTGCGTATAATTGATTAGAAATGACTTTGATTTCAGGTAGTTTTTCAGAAACAACCTCATCTACATCAAAAGGGTACATAAGTTCTTGTACTTCCTTGATGCCTTCTGTTACTAATGATACATTGGGATCGTAAATTAAATGAGGTATTTTTGCCAAAGGATAACGACCGCTAGGGGTCATTCTAGGAGACACATAAGCACATTTATATCCGTTTTTAATAAATACCAAGCTAGGCCGTATATGCTCACCTTGTAAATGCTCTGGTAGTGTTCCTAATACTACGACAAATCGAAAATCGCTTTCAGCTATATTGTTAGCAAATAATGCATCTCTATAGATAGGTTTGAGTAATACCCCATCATACATGGGAGAGACATCTAATCGCGTAGTGCTACCACATGAGAATTGCTCTTTATTTAGTAAATCTACAGCAATCCCATCTTTAGCGTCTGTAATAAGTTGTCTTACTCTAGAAATACTGTGATAACGAAGTACTATTTTATCCCCTTCAATTTCGACAGCATTTCCCATATTGGTAATGATATTCTGAAAGCCATCAAACAGAACGCTGCAATCTCCATCAAAATTTTGAATCCCAAAGGCATTGTCAGAGGTTTGACCAGATATACGATATCCTTTTCTACCAAAAACATGGGTGGCATATATACGTTTCGACTTTCGGTCGTACGTAAAAGCGAGGTCCCCGTGGTCAAACTCAGAAGAAATCATGTTTTTATAATGCCCAGGAGAATTTTTCCAAGCTCTAAAAATATCTACCGCTATCTTTTTAAGTGATTGTTCGTTTATAGAAGTACGTATCGGTTTTGTGTACAATATATTTTCTCCTATAGCTATAAAAATAGTACTATATACCTCTACGCGATCCTTAGGGGTTTCATAGGTATCTTTCCCATATTCTTTGTGAGACAAACGTTGTGTCCTTACCATGTAATCAGCATGTAATTGTGCCGCTTTCTTAAGATCTATATTTCTATCTATGGGTTGCTTCCCTTTACTTTTTCTTAGGGTATTGACTTTTTCTGTAATGAGTATCGCGAGTTTCTCCTTGTGAGATGCACTCAATTGTGCTGTCATTATCACAGAACTCATACAGAAGAAAAGAAGAAGAAATATTTTTTTTACCATACACATATACCTGACAAATAATACGCCAAGCACCCTATTTTTTAATTTTTTTGAAAAAATAAGAACTATTTTTTTACTACGCAAAAAGATTGCGCAATAAGTCTGAACATTTGCCCTGTAATTAACAACAAAATACAAGAAGCAATGAAATTTAATGTATTTACAAAATCGAAAAAAGCAGTAAAAAATGCTGAAGGAGCAAAAGCGTACAAGCTGACTCCTAAAATGGAACTATACACAGCTGTTGTTAATGCAACATTAGAAAAAACAACCTATGAAAAAGGGAGTGATCGTTTAAAAAGAATCATTGATTTGGTTCAGAAAAATGATCCTTACTTTGTCGCACAACTAGCGGTGTATGCACGTCAAAAAATGTACTTGAGATCTATTCCTATTGTTCTTGCCGTAGAGTTATCAAAAATACATAGTGGCGATAATTTAGTAAGCAGAACCGTCAATGGTGTTATCCAACGTGCTGATGAAATCACAGAATTACTAGCCTACTACCAAGTGGCTAATAAAAGAGAGGGTACTAAAAAACTGAATAAGCTTTCGAAGCAAATTCAAAAAGGTATTGTCATGGCATTAAATAAGTTTGATGCGTATCAATTTGCAAAGTATAACAGAAAAACAGAGGTAACTTTTAAAGATGCGATCTTTTTGACACACCCTAAAGCAAAAGATGATGCACAGCAAGCTATTTTTAATCAAGTGATTCAAGATACGCTAGAAGCGCCTTATACTTGGGAAGTAGAACTATCTCGATTAGGTCAGCAGACTTTTGAAAATGCAGCAGCAAAACAAAACGCATTTACAAAACAATGGGAAACATTAATCGATAGCTCTAAAGTGGGATACATGGCTTTAATGCGTAACCTAAGAAATATCTTAGAAGCAGACGTAAGTCCAGCGCATATAAGTAAGGTAGCAGATACCCTAACAGATCCGTATAACGTAAAAAGATCAAAACAATTTCCTTTTCGTTTTATGGCGGCATATCAAGAATTAATGAATGTGAAGTCTTCATATACGCCTTATATCTTAGAAGCTTTAGAAAAAGCGATAAAACTAAGTGTTGAAAACTTGAAAGGTTTTGAGATAGATACCAAAGTCGTGATCGCTTGTGATGTATCTGGCTCTATGATGCAATCTATTTCTGCTAAAAGTAAGATACAGGCCTATGATATTGGTCTTGTTTTAGGAATGCTTTTACAGCATAAAAGCGATAACGTGATCACAGGTCTTTTTGGAGATCGATGGAAACGATACATATTACCAAAAGGAGATGTATTGTCAAATGTGATGAAACTCAAAAAGATTGAAGGTGAAGTTGGGTATTCTACAAATGGGTATAAAGTAATTCAAGATTTGAATTCAAAAAACCGAATTGTAGATAAAGTGATGATTTTTACTGATTGCCAATTATGGAATAGTGGTCATTACAACTCAGATGCACATATCGCAACAGAGTGGAAGCAATACAAACGTATGGCGCCAAATGCCAAGCTATACATTTTTGATTTAATGGGTTATAAAAGCGCACCACTTACCATCACACATGATGATGTACACCTTATTGGTGGTTGGAGTGATAAAATTTTTGAAGCGCTAGACGCTATCGAAAATGGCGCTTCAGTGATCCAACATATTCAGGAGCAATCCTTATAATACCTGTAGGCTCACATTACAAAGGTGATGTGAGCTTTTACAAAAGTTCTTTGAAAAATTAAAATATTGAAAAAACAAGTGTCGTAAAAAAGGATACTTCGTAACTATAACGGTCCTAAGGTAGCGTAACACAGGCGACTGTGCTAGCGAAGTCGGGTTAAAAACCGACAGGGTGAAACGTATGTTTTTATGCATACACAAGTCTCTATGAGATGTCAAATCACCGGTTCACTGTCCTTCGGGATAAGAACGGCGCTCTCAAACCCATATTATATAATACGGGTTAAAAGAGCATCTCCTTTTTTGCTTTTTACCTTGTTTTCATAAAAAATTATAAAGTAAGCATCGTAGATACGTACTACTCGCTTAGTACCTTACTTTATGACAATATATCTTTACTAGTAGTAGACTAAAGTGACGTAAATTACGTGATACTTCGCAGGTTCGACTCCTAATTTCTCCACAAATGCCAACACAACAATACAACGGGGAAATTATGCTCAATATGGTGAGCAAGATTCACTGATTGCCTTTTTCCTTTAGATCCTAATAGTAAAAAAATAGTACTAACAAGTGCCGTAAATTAAAGATACTTCGCACTTCTAATGCCGTGGTTGTGGGTTCGAGTCCCATCACTCTCACTATAAAACACAAAATACTTGAGAGTGTAGCTCAAGATGGATAGAGCACGTAAAACATGCTTTGATTGCCTTTTGCCTTGTTGTATTTATTTTAAAAATAAAAAAAAGTAAGCGCCGTAGATAAAAGTTACTTCGCACTTAGAACGCCGTGGTTGTGGGTTCGAGTCCCACCACTCCTTCTATAACATATAACAAGAAAG
>CAYGQJ010000094.1:0-18682 GCA_964351845.1 uncultured Flavobacteriaceae bacterium
GGTTTAAAAGTTGAGAAGTCTATGTGTTGAGGTGTTTATGAGTTTATGTGTTTATAGGTTTAATGGTTTATCGAAAAATTTATTTTAAGACATTATCTGCATGAAATAGATCTGAATGTTTTTTGAAAAATAATTCATCACCATATACAGTCATGTGATACATTACGACATTATTTTGAAGTAAGATGTACAAGGAATCATGTTCATCTTTTAAAATGTCTTCTATGAATTGATTTTTAAATTGAATGTCTTTTTCAATAGTCCAATTATCGTAAGTAACTTCTTTTAAAGGCCTATTGTTATCCCATGTTTCAATCCATTCTTCACTAAAATTATACCTATCTCCATTTTCCAATTCTAGAACTGTAGAGAAGTAATACGCATTACCAAGTCCATTTAAGTGTTCGACTCCTTTACTTTGATCGGTGTGTAACACACGTTTCATTCTTTTACCAACGAGTTGTTTTCTATATGTTTCAAGTACAGGGGTCATTAACAGTTCTTGTATTTATCGTTTAAACCTACACCTTCTAGTATCATAGGAATACACTTTTCAAGTCTCCGCAATCTGGTGGCTTCTTGTTTGGCGCCTCCGATATGTTCTGTGTATTCTCGTTGTTTTCCGGGTGATAAGGCTTCAAAAGCGATTTTTAAAGGTTCCGCTTTCGCGAAAGCGGACTCCAATTCAATGGGAATATTAATTTCCTTTTTACTACGGTCGGGTTTGATCTCTTTGCCGTCTTTTGCATTTTGAATCGCTTCTGTAAGATATTGTTCTAGAATACTCGCATCAATATCTTCTAGTGATTCATAGTGTAACGAGCGCATGGCCTTGGTTTTTCCTTCTTGGGCATTGCGTAAAAGGTTCTTTTTGTCCTCTAAGAAAACACCCTGAAAAAACCAAATTCCAAAATGGTTTTTGAAATGTGCAATCCCCACAACATTCCGTCCGTTAATTGTGTAACAAGGGATACCCCATTTCCAATCTTCTTGTAATGAGGTGTTTTTAATGATAGCACGCAGTTGCTGAATACCTTCTCGCCAAGGCGATGGTTTTGTAAAATAGTCTTCTAGTTTTTCTAGCTTCTGCACGTTAATTTTTAATAATTTTCAACGTATGTACTTTTTTGGGGCTGGTGATGCGTACAAAATAGACGCCTTTGGTAAAGGAACTACTATCGATCACTTCTCCAGAATCAAGGCCTGTAAATTGTGTTTGTAGGTACACTTGTTTTCCGCTCACATCTAATACTTCTAATTTAGAGATAAATGTAGTGGGAGGCAGAACTACTTGAAACTGACCTGATACAGGATTTGGAAAAATACGCACGTTATCTTCAAGGGTATTGTCTGGTACAGAGAGCACAAAATCATCATATAGTATTTGGAGAGAATCTATGGGTTCTTCACCAAAAGGCATTTCTTCTATATTTAATCGTAATGTTGGATTTCCTGGGGCATCTGTCGCTTGATAGACGACAAGGTATGCCGCTGTAGAGGAAGTGCCTCTGTCTAGACATCTTGCATCAGCTCCTGCAAAATTAGCGCCTTGCATCGCAGCCATCAATTTATCTGCAAGCGTTCCGTCTGTGTTATTGAAGTTATTCTCCATATTGGTCAGCACCGTTTCATTGAGCAAAATATTCCCTTGTACACTGTAGGTTGCCCCTTGGATATCATCTTTAAAATCGTCTGCTAGGCTTCCTGTAAACCCTGCTGTTCTTGGGTTTCCTTCTGTGTCTAAATCGGCGATACCATATTGTCTAAACTCAGGGTTAAAGTTTTGAGAGCTGCAATTGTCATTATTGATTAAAAAATCAATGATTTCATCAGGCGAAAGACCTGCTTCCATTTGTTGGATAGCATTGGCAAGGTTTGAGTTAGGAATACAAACAAAAGCTTGGGAGTTGACGCCTCCACGCCCGGGAATAATATCTGTAATAATATCGATAAGCCCTCCAAAAGCGCCTATCCCGTCAACACAAGAAGCTCCAGCAGAGCCCACTTCTCCTGTGGTAGGATCTACCGCAATGATAGAAAAGGTGTCTTGTGCATAAATGTTAAAACTGAAGAGTAAGGCAATAAGAAATGTGTAGTTTTTTTTCATGGTACTTTTTAAAGCTAAAGTTACTAAATTCTAAGGAATGTATGCTGGTTTTTAACATACACATCTTCCACATCTTCGCAATTAAGATGCAAACGATTTTTGGATGTACGCTACAATTGAGGATTAAAAAATGACGGTTGGGTAGGTTATGCTTTCGCGAAAGCGTACAAATCGACACTTTTGTCTCATCAACATCAAAAATCACCTATTATGATATCTAAAACACAACTAGACGAAGCCCGATTAGATTTGGCTCAAAGAGCAAAACAAGGCATTGATTTTATTACTGCAGCAACCATTATTTGGTTATTGATCACCTTTATTTGGAGTACAGATATGGTGGTAGCGAATAAAAATATTGCCACGCTTGCTGCTAGCGGAATGATGATGCCACTGGCGTTATTGTTTTCGAAAGTATACAAGTCACAATGGAAGATCAAGGATAATGCGTTACATCCGTTAGGGTTGTTGTTGAATATTGCACAACTATTCTATTTCCCTATTCTTGTGCTGGTCATCAAGTTAATTCCTGATTATTTTGTTCCTGTGTATATCATCATTACAGGGGCTCATTTTTTTCCATATGCATGGTTTTATAAACAACCTATGTTTGCCATTATGGCGGGCGTGATTTCTGGAGGGGCACTCATCTTAAGTCTTACGGCAGTACCCTCATCATCTATACTAGCGCCGCTTGCTATGGTCATTGCCTTGTGTGTATTTACTGTTTTCTTATTTCTGTCTAATAAACGACTGTCGGGGACCTCTTCCTACAGTGTGTCTTAAGACTACTTACGTATTATCAATCAAAATCATCAATCATCAATCAAAATCAATCATTATGAACTATATATATGCCTTATTTTTCTTTTTTTGCATCAGCAGTTATGGGCAAACAACGGTGTCGGGTACGGTTACAGACCATAAAGGAATTCCTATCGAAGGAGCTAATGTCTACCTAGATGGCACCTATGATGGCGCCTCCAGTACTGTAGATGGGACGTTTAGTTTTACCACGAGTGAAACGGGAGATCAGGTATTAATTGTTACTTTTCTATCATATGAAACGTATTCTTATTTTGGGCCTGTATCGAGTATGAAGGATTTGCCTGTAAAAATGAAAGAAGATGTGAATTCTTTAGATACGGTGGTAATTTCTGCGGGGAGTTTTGAGGCGAGTGATAATAGTAAGATTTCGGTGTTAAAACCATTGGATGTGGTGACGACAGCAAGTGCTTTAGGAGATTTTGTAGGCGCTTTACAAACGCTTCCTGGCACCACTACGGTGGCAGAAGATGGGCGTCTTTTTGTACGTGGAGGTGATGCTGGAGAAACACAAATATTCATTGATGGCATTCGCGTTTTTACACCGTACACACCCACGACCAATAATATTCCTACGCGTGGACGATATAGTCCGTTTTTATTTGATGGAATTACGTTTTCTACAGGAGGATACTCTGCGGAGTATGGGGAAGCCCTTTCTAGTGTCTTATTACTGAATACAGTAGATGAACCCGATCAGAATAAAACAGATATATCTGTGATGTCTGTTGGCGGTGGGGTAGGACTGACCCGAAAATGGGAGAAGTCTTCCTTAAGCTTGAGTACTTCCTATATCAACCTAGCGCCATACATTGCTGCCTACCCTGATCGTAATGATTGGTCAAAACCTTTTGAGGCGCTTTCTGGGGAAGCCGTGTATCGCTATCGTACCAATAGTGGGTTGTTTAAATTATACACCGCTTTTGATACTTCAAACTTTGAATTGAATCAAGAAGATATCAATCTAGCCGAAGGTGTTGATTTTGCTTTGAAGAATAGTAATTTATATGTGAATACATCGTATACAGGTGTGTTGTCCGACACTTGGAGCATCCGAACTGGCGGAAGCTATACGTTTGCAAATACCAATGTGGGTGTCATTACAAATGACATAAAGAACACAGAAAACTCAGCACATTTTAAGATCAAGTTGAAGAAACGTTTTTCAAATCGTTTGAAGCTATCGATGGGAGCAGAGCAATTCATTACTGATTTTAATGAAGATTTCACAGGTGTTTTTGATACAGCAACCTTTCGTGATACGTATGGGTATGATAGTGCCATCAGTGCGCTATTCACAGAGGCTGATGTTATTTTCTCTAAGAAACTAGCTTTAAAAGCTGGGTTGAGAGGTTCGTATAGTGATCTTGCAAATCAGATGACTGTTTCGCCACGTGTATCGTTGGCGTATAAAACAGGGAGTAAAAGTCAGTTGTCACTTGCGTATGGAGATTTTTACCAAAACCCTACCAATGACTTTTTAAAGTTTAGTCAAGCACTAGAAGCTCAAAAAACACAGCATTACATATTGAACTATCAATACAATAACAACGGACGTATTTTCAGGGCAGAAGCGTATCGAAAGTCCTATGATCGGCTTGTGATGTTTGATACAGCATTTGCAACGACACAGAGTACTTTTACAAATGAAGGCGATGGGTATGCACAAGGGCTAGATATTTTTTGGAGAGATAATACCAGTATTAAAAACATGGACTACTGGATAAGTTATTCTTTGTTAGATACCGAGCGTCAGTATCTTAATTTCCCTGAGCAGGCACGTCCTTCTTTTGCTAATACACATAACCTTTCTGTGGTAGCAAAATATTTTATTACCGATTGGAAATCACAAGTTGGGTTTAGTTATCAATATGGTTCTGGGCGTACGTATACCAATCCTAATGTCCCTGGTTTTTTACAAGAAGAAACGAAATCATTTAATAGCATTAGTTTAAACTGGGCATATTTGATCTCACAGCAAAAGATTTTATATCTATCTGTAAATAATGTGCTAGCATTTAAAAATGTTAACGGGTTCCAATACAGTGATACACCAAATATGAACGGTACTTTTGATAGAAGAGCCTTAACACCCGCGGCAGATCAGTTCTTTTTTGTAGGTTTTTTCTGGACCATTAGTGATGATAAGAATAGTAATCAATTGGATAATCTGTAAGCACAAATTCCTCGATGTGTGTCGAGGAATTTTTAAATATAAGTACGAGTAATTACTATGACAGAAAACAGCCTAGTGTTCCTCCAAAGTTTTTGCAAGTTCCTGAGATTGCAGTATTACAATTTCCTGATGAGTAGTAACACGTATCACCCGCTTGTAGCTCTACGCAACCTTCTTCACAATAGGCAGCTCCGCCTTGGATGTTTTGTTGTTGTTTCTTTGATAAAATATCGCCTAAGTTTAAAATGTTTTTTAACATGATTTTGAAGTTTTAGATAGTAAATGATGTGATGCTAAGAATAGCAATCAATGGGATAATCTATAAACACAAATTCCTCGATATATGTCGAGGAATTTGAATACTGATGGTTAACAGCGTACTAGAATGGAGCGCAACCTAATGTCCCTCCAAAGTTTTTACAAATACCTGATAGCCTTGTACGACAACCTCCAGATGATGTATAGCAAGCATCACCTGCATTTTTACCTTCACATCCTCCATAGCAATAGGCATCTCCTCCTTGGATGTTTTGTTGTTGTTTTTTTGATAATGAATTTCCTAAACCTGAAATGTTTTTTAGCATAACTTTAAATTTTAAATAGTGAATACATGTGATAATTTAAAGACACTCACTTTTTGTGTCTGCTTTTCGCGAAAAAATAATAGAATCTAAAAGTGGTTTTTTTATTTCAGGAAGGCAATAGGCATTTCATAAGTGCCTGTAGTTATTTCAAATACGCAGTGTATGATTAAAGATTGAATGTAGCATAAAAAAAATCCTCAGACGTGGGTCCAAGGATTATATAGAAAGATAAAAAAAAGAGTTAGTCCATGAAGGATGTAAAGTCAAACGTATAGGCAGTGTAGTCACAAGAAATTGGGCCTGATGAAAACCGTGTGGGTCTTACAATGACAATAGGACCATCTGTACTATTAGCATATCCTTGATTTACATCTTGATATACGATTTCATTTCCTTCTAAGCATCCTGGACTTACGAATCTTTTGTATCCAAGGCTGACATTAGCTCTTGCTATGAGGGGATGCGCTGTAGATGTGATGCTTGAATACCCGGGACTATTGGCAATACCAACAGGGAAATAAATCTCTAAACATTCTTCAGTAACAATATAGTTCATGAATTCTTCTACGAGTCCATCTATATCTGGAATTGATACTGATCTTTGGTTGAAATGACCAATAATAATAGGGCTTCCGTTACCTCCGCCACTTCCAGTAGGCGGTCTTTCTGTGGCACCTCCCGGACACTCTATGGTTGTAATCTGGTATACTTCTAATAAGATATTTTTATAACTGTTTCTAAAAGCAGCTTTAAAAGGGTCATGGATATCAATTTGACTTCCTAATACGTCATTAAGAAGTATAAAAGGTTTTGTAGTAGAATTGGTGCTATATAATTGGTTTACGAATTCATTTCTAGCGATTCCATCGTTAAATAATACATCAGCGGTAATATAGGCAACCCACTGCATTTTACGTTCCAACTCTATGGCTTCAGGTGTCAAAGAATACATAGTATCAAAATCTCTATTTTGTATATCGTCTTCTAATTGTATTTTTTTTTGTTCTTGCTGGATACTTAGATCTAAGGCATCACTTTCAAGCGGAGCATCATCCGTCTGACAACCTATAAAAAGGGTTAAAAACGATGCAACTACATAGGGAATTCGTTTTTTCATGTGCTATTTTTTTAAATTACAGTATAATAGTACAGTATTTTGAAACAAAATGAAGGTGTCTTTATATATACGTATGTATTTTTTTCATATTCGTAAGTGTGTATTTCATTTTTGATTTTAATCAAAAATTCTTTTTAATACATAGTCTTTCCGTCTACTGGATACAGGAACTTTAACATCAAGATGTACGACAAGTACGCCTTGTTTATTGTATTTAAGGACATGTTTTTTATTTACGATATAAGATTGATGACATCGTATAAAGGTATCTTCAGAAAGGATTTCTTCTACTTTTTTGATCGATTTAGACACCATGATCTTCTCTAGTTGTTGGGTGTAGAATGTCGTGTAATTTCCTTCTGACCTGCAGTAAATGATATCATCTTCATAAATTGCATATACATTATCACTGGTTTTAAGAATGACTCTTTTGTTTTTAACACCATTAAAATACTCACTAGAAATTTCAATAAGTTTCTCTAGATGGCTCTCTCTCTTTTCTTTTGTCGTTACTTTTTGTAGAGCATCTTTAAATTCATCTGTTTCTACGGGTTTAAGGATATAGTCTAAAGCCCCCACTTTGATTGCCTTAATGGCATGTGTGTCATAGCCAGTAATAAAGATGATATCAACATCTTTAAAAGATGTTTGCTGTAAGATATCAAAGCTAGTCCCATCTCCTAAGTGTATATCTAATAATAAGAGTTGAGGTTTAAGTTGCTCAATAATTTTCACTCCTGATGAGACACTATCGGCTTCTCCAACGATAGAAATTTCATCTTTAAAGTGTACGGCTACTTTGTCTTTGATGTCTGCTCGCACAGAAGATTCATCATCAATAATTACGGCTTTAATCATGTTCTGTTAGTTTATAAGGTATAAAAAAGGTAGTGATGACTCCGCTGGCAGAAGTATCTAGATCCTTTTTATTTAAGACGGTAATTTTCTGTTTGGTTGCTTTTTCAATAAAATCTTTTATCAAATGTGTCGACACCGATTCTTTATGGCGACTCGTATTTTTTTGTGTTCCTACGCCATTATCTTCTATAGTACATGCTAAAAAACCATTCTTCTCAGATAAAGTGAGGGTAATTTTCCCTTTATACTCTATTCCTTGAAAAGCATGTTCTATACTATTTTCAATAAAGGGCTGGATGAGCATAGGCGGAATAAATACCATTTCATCTTCCTCTAAGTTATGCAATTTAATTTCATAGTCAAATGTATCTGGAAAACGCAGAAGTTGTAAATCCATGTATTTGCGTAAAGATTCTAGCTCTTTTTCTAGAAGTACATAGTTGTTTGTAGAGTTTTCTAGGATAAGTCTAAGTAGTCTCGAAAATTTTAATAGATAATCAACAGCGTCTTGCGGATCTTTCTTTATGGTATTCTGAATGGCATATAAGGTATTAAAGGTAAAGTGAGGGTTCATTTGCGAGCGTAATAAGCGTTGCTGCATCTGCAAACTCATGGTGTCAAATGTACGTTGACGTTTTTTATAGAAGTAAATCCCAAGGCTAATGAGAAGTAGAGAAATAATAGCCAAGAGCAGAAGTTGTGTACGTACTTTTAACTTCTCTATTTCTGCTTGTTGTTTTTGTGTTTGTAATTTTTCTCTTTCCTTGTAGGAGGATTCTAGCGATTTTAAATCTTTGGTATATCGTTCTTCGTAGCGTGCATTTTGATATTTGGTGATGGTATCTAGGTATTCTTGTGTCTCCTTGTAACTCGCATTTGTTTCTTGCGCATACCGTAGTTTATAACTTAAAATATCACCTCTTGTTATTTCAGAAGTGTTTAAGATATCTTCTTGTAACGCTTTATCTAAATATATTTTTGCTGAATCATATCGTTTTAAATCTAGATATACTTCGCCTAAGTTTGCATAAATACGCGCATATTCTTTTGTGTAAAAAAGTGTTTTGTCTAGTTGCTTGATAGCAAATAATCCTTTGTGATAGTAGTCTCTGGCTTGTTTAAATTTCTGATCTAAATGCAGATAATACCCGTACTGAATATAGAGATGTCGTTTCTGATCGGTATCTAGGCTGTCTTTTTTTGAAAGTAACGTATCAAGTGTTTGATACGCCCCTTTCTTATCGTTTTGATATAGATATTGTATTTCGGTTCTGGTGATTGTTGCTTGTGTTATATTTTCAGTATCGTTAGTATCGATGTACATTTTGATCCTTAAATCGGCATACTTCAGCGCTTCTTCATATTGTTGTGTGGCTATATAGGTTTGTAAATACAGATAGTATAAACGAAGCTTATTTTTGTCATCTTTCTCTGTAATGAGTGATTCAAATCTTTTGGTGATAGCAATACATTCTCCATATTCTTTAAGTTGTTTATGCGTACTCCAAGCACTGTATATATAGTCAAATTCTCTGTCACTTTTTATAGAATCTTTGATGCGGTCTATCGCTTTATAGTAATAGGTAGAGGCACTATCTATGTTGCCTAGTTTAGAATAATAATACCCCATTAAATAATCGTTTTCGGATTGTAGGGAATCAGAAACGGTTGGATTTTGTACTATAATTTTTGCAGCTTCTTGTAGTGATTGTAATGTGTTAGTAGTATTGTTTTGAGATGCTTTTTCTTGTAGTGCTATAATTTGATGATGCGCATCCTTATCTTTTAGATCAGTGTGAGAATCACAAGACCAAAGTAATAGTAACAAAATACAGCGTAGGGATGTCATTTTTGTCATATACCAAACTTACATAAAAAGCTAAACTATCAGTAATTCTTTATCATGTATTCCTTGTTGTTATGTAAACTATGTGTTTGCATTATTTATTTTCAGCCATGTAGGAGGGAAGCAAACTTTTGAAATAGATGGTATGCGTTTTGGGTACGCTTTCGCGAAAGCGTATAATAGCCCTAAAAACAAAGAAGCCCCTATGTAGAGGCTTCTTTTGTCAATGTATGCATAAAATGCGCTAGTGAATAATTAATTTTTCAGTAAGGAGTCCTTCATCCGTTTCTAGTCGGAGTATATAGGGACCTTTACTTATGTTTGATACCGGTAATTGTACGGTTGTTGTTCCTGTTTCTGGTTTCCACTGTTGAATCATTTGACCAAGCATAGAGAATAGGGTAGCACCCTTTATATTGTTACGCTCATTCTTAGTCACGATAATATACTTGCCTTGGGTATTGAAACTAACCGTCACATTTTCGATAGCTGTTTCTTCTTGTATGGCAACATCATCAGTGTTTTCTTCCTGTTGATCATTAGTAGCTTCTTCTTCCGTGTCTTCTTCCGTATCTGTAGAGGTATCCTCATTATTAGTTCCAGAAGTACCTTCTCCTTCTTCTTGGTTTTCGTTAGAAGTATCTTCGTTGGTATCTTCTTCTTCGGTAGTTGTATTGGTGCCTATTGTATCACCCGTACCCGTTGTTTCATTTCCATCTTCTACCTCTTCTTCTTCCCAATCGGTTTCTTCTTCCCAATCAGCGTCATCTTCTTCCCAATCTGTTTGATCATCTTCAGTTTCTTCTTCCTCTTCTTCTTCTTCTTCCTCTTCAGTTTGGTCTTCGTTTGTATCTGTTCTAAAGACAATGAGATAACGGTTGTAATGATCTCCAGCTTCAAGTGTCGTTTGATAATCTTCTTCTAAAAGATTGGTTACTGTATTTTGAACACGATCTTTTAAATACACTTTGGTCGTTTCTGTATCTACATTTTCAAGGGCGTCTATACTAATTGTAATAGGACCTGCTTGCGGTAATGTAACAACAAGAGGAAACTCGGTTACATCTGTAATATTAGGAACTCCTTGGATTACAAACTTCTTGTCTTCCATATCCCATGTCATATCTTCAGACGGACCAAATTCTATTTCCCCATCATACCTTCTGTCGTATCCAAAAGTGGTATTTGGATCTACTGTGATAAGAAGTTGTCTGTGGTATAGACTAGGGGAGTCAAACCCAAATCTAAATTTCGATCTTGTATCAGGTGCATCTAGGTCAGAATCGTCTAGTTGTGCTGTAGACGGATCTTCAGGTGCACTTTGTTGATCGCTTTCTTCTTCTTGTCCATCTCCAAATAAGAAGATAGAGGCTCCTGTTTCTCTCACAAAATTACGCTGCGAGTTATTGAATACAATATCACCATCGCTATCTGCTGCCACAAAAAATCCTTGTCCAACAGGGATAT
Source organism: uncultured Flavobacteriaceae bacterium (assembly GCA_964351845.1). GTDB lineage: Bacteria > Bacteroidota > Bacteroidia > Flavobacteriales > Flavobacteriaceae > Dokdonia. The sequence goes on from CAYGQJ010000094.1 coordinate 10,981, forward strand.
AGCGATCTGGCGTTTTTGTACCACCACCTATTTGTGCTACATCCGGATGACTCACGGCTGGTGTTCCTCCAGAAAGTGTATACAACGCATATCCCGCCTCGTAATCTGCTTGGATATGGTTTCCTCCTCCGTAATGCTCCCAAAGGTATAGCGTACCATCAAGATGCGGATTTTGATTTATAAAGTCATTTGCATCTAAAGCCGATGGAAATGGATTTCCTACAATATAGTTTGAGTTTGCAACCGCAGGTACAATGATAGGTTCTGCAGTTGTACTGTTATTAGGCTTCCCTATAAAAACATAGTTTTGTGGGTCTGCAATAGCCCCAGATCCAGGTCCTTTCATGGTATATCCTTCTCCCACGGCTACGCTTCCAAATGGACCTATGAATTGGAATTGCTCAATCCCGTTTCCATATTTAAACATCCAAAAAGTACTAATGGTAATAGGGGAAGATGGTGCTCCATTAAGCCCTCCACTAAAGTTCATAATGGATGGGTTATCAGGGTCTGTACCGTCATTCATGACGTTTCCTACAGCATAATCTCCGTTAATGCTAGTACCATTAATGACACTCACAGGAGATGACCATATATTATAAGAATAGGTATCTGCCGTTCCTTGCTGGTCTTTTTCTAGGAATCCAGTACTCGTAAGGTCAAGGTCACTATTTTCTGTTTGTACTAATTGCGACTCTCCTACAAGATCTAATACACCATCTAATTTAAGGTAGTGAGTGACTTCTATCTTACTGTCATTTTCTATGGATAATTCATCAGATTGTATATCTAGAGACAGTACGGTATTATTTCTAGCAGTAGTTACATTATGGCCTATCTGAACAATATTCCAAGCAACATCAATGGTATTATCAACAATAGAAGGAGTGAATGGAATTTCAAAACCGGTTCCATTTTCCCAAGCTGCTGTGTCCGTCCAGTTTCCGTCTGCTTCTGAAACATACGGAAGTGGTGCTGTTTGAAAATCTACGGTATCTAGATTTCGTATCGCTGCAATAAGGTTATTATTAGATTCATCTTTTACGTTTGTAAACGTGTAGATATTCATAGGGAAATAAGCCGCTACTTCATCCCAATCTGTGGTTGCAAATGGATCTTTAGAGATTCCCGTAGGTATAATTCTACCTGTTACATTATTAAGCGCTACATTTTCTTCTATTTCTTGATTCATAATAAAACGAATCTGATCTTGACTTAGTGCAATCTCCCATACGCGTAACTCATCGATAGTTCCTTCATAAAAATCAGTAGGAGCTCTCTCATCTGCCGCTGCAATTAAGAAGTGACGATCATTAGCAACAGGAGGGTCTAATGAACTCACTGTATTACTTACAACTCCATCAATATATACAATGGCCGTATCCGTACCATCATAAGTCACTGCAAACTGGTGCCATACATCATTCGGAATTGGATGTAAAGTTTCTATTTCTTGCATGCTACCCCCGGCATCTCTCCATCGTACTCTCACACGTCTATTATTTCTTATCTCAATATCATATCCTTCTGTAAAAGCAGCATCTCTTTTTGAGACTACGGTATAATTTCTGTCACTATGTTTAATCCATGCAGAGATGGTGAAAGGACCTGTAAGGTCTAAAGAATCATCGGCATCCATATAATCCTGAGTCCCGTCAAATGTAATAGAACGTATATGTTCATATTCTGGAGCATATCCAAAAGTGATATACTTTACACCATCAAAATCATAACTTGTTTCTAAAGTGACACCATCTCCATTCAATGACATGATACGATACTCAGAAGTAGGACTAAAGGTAGGGGTGTCTGAGACAAACATTAAGTAGGATCCAGGAGGATCTAATGTAGCACTCAATGCAATTTCTGGAATAGATACTTCTACTTCTCCTACAGATCCCGTTTCTACCACTTTCCACGTACGCTGTATAGCCGTAAAATCTACGATAGTATTAAGCCCTGTAATACCCGCACTCATATCCACTACAATGGCAGGATCTATGGCTGCAATGGGGTCATCATCATTCCCCCACATTAAGAAGTTTCTATCATTAAATGTATTGGTGTTATTTGTTATATTTTCATTGTTCGTATCGTATATATTGGTAAGTCCCATAGTCACTAGAGATCCTGGGTTGACACTTGTAGATTGCTTTTGGTTCAATCCTGAGTTGTCATCTCTACCAATCCCAGCAATATCATAATTGAATCCGGTATGTGTCGTTACATTCCAGATGATATTGTTATTAGAATCTACATAATTTTCGTCTCCAAGAGCCGTCGCTGTAGTACTATTAATATCATGTAATGTCACCCCATTTTTGATGGCTAGGTAGGATTGAATTTTTAACTGATCTGTGATAGAATTTGGAGACGAATAACTAATCACTTCTGTTATTTTTCCATTATAGTGAGAATCAAAAGGAGTTCCCATAATCGTAATACGTCCTACACCTAATACATACGTAGAATTATCTACCTTCCCATACGGAAGTTCTCCATCAGAAATCCCTGTGGATTGATCAAATGATCGCCCTGCATTATTATCTATTCTGATTCCATTTTTATAGATTTCAGATTGATTTAAAACAGGGTCATGTTTTATATTAAAAATAATCACCTCATTATCATAGCTGTCTGTACCACTTACATAAGCCCTACCATAGCTTTGATCACTAACGGAGGCGACATTTGATGGCGTTGAACCTACCATGTGACTTACAATATTATCGACGCCATTAAATCGGATGGATCCAGGGTTGATCCAGAAACCAGTTCCGTCTTCAGCAAAATCATTATCGGTAATTCGTCCAGAGATTACACCTTCTAAGGCAGAAGACCTGTTTATATTCCCATCTGCCTGCATGACAATCCAATATTCATCTGTAAAGAATCCTCCTTTACCTTTAAGTTGTGTATCATTGGTCGTATTAAAATCTAATACAGGATTATGATTAATATTTTGTGTGCTGTTATCATAGTAGGTAGGTGCTGTATTATTAGCTACTCTTGCATCATTATCAAAAGCTTCATCACCCCAAGTAGTAATAGCAGTACCATCAGTATCTCCGATACCTACATTTGATTTAAGCCATAATTTAAGATTAGCCGTGACATCTCCAGGTCCTAAAGCTGGATCTGCAAAAGGTGTCACAGGGTCTCCTAAAATAACAACATTGTCAAAATTGACGCCGTCATCTGTAAAACCATCTCCATCAGAGGCGAACGTTAGTCGAAACCTCGCTTGTGGATTTTCATTTAAAGCACTTGGTAAATTAATAGCGGCAATCACAAAGGAGTTTTGTGTGGGTTGACTTGCAGAACCTGTATCATTATTACGTGATGTCCATCCGTCTACACCAGATCCTAAAGCACTTACATCGTCTGAGTTATACCAGTTATCTACAGGGGTAGCGGCATACGCTCCCAGCACATTCCAACTAGCTCCTCCGTCTGCAGAATACTCCATATTAAATCCATCGCTAAAATCATTATCTGTATTGTGGCGTATATCTATCTGAAGTCTAAGGTTGTTATAATTGGTAAGATTAATGACAGGACTCGTTACTATGGTATTAGAATTATCTGCATAATTATTATAATTACTCGTATACCAGTAATCACCTTCTGTACCTGTTTCTGTAGCGTTAGTTCCATGCGTCCATACACTATTTCCACCTGGGTTTGTAGCGACCCAGTTACCATCATTAGCATCAAAGTTTTCGTAGTATATCGTATAACTTGGGTCTGTATTGATAACAGCGGTTCCTTGAATATCATAAGTGTAGGTTCCTTCATTACTATCATCACTTACAATAGTAACGGTTGCATTATGTACCCCAGCTGCATTTGGGCTATAGCTGATTTGGAAGGTCGTATTATCAGAGGCTGCAATCACATCATTAGGAACCGAAGTGAGAGAAAACTGTGCTACATCTCCAGTAATGGTTACATAAGGAGGTCCAGATAACGTAAGAGGACCAGATCCATTATTGGTAATCACAAAATCATTAATATTGGTACTTCCTACATCAATAGTTCCATAATCGGTGCCATCTGCAACATCTATTGCCGTGTTACCATCTGCAATAGGGTTGCCTAAGCCCGTAATATCTATTTCGGGTGCTAAGGTAAGAGATGCCTGTCCTGTAATATCAAATGTGTAGGAACCTTCATCAGTATCGTTGTTTGCTATCGTTACAGTAGCATCGTGAGTACCTACTAGTAAAGGGTTATAGGTAATTCTAAAGGTTGTAGACCCACCACTCGTTGGTATTGTAGTAATAGGCGGTGCTGTTGTCAATGTAAATTGTGATGCACCAGTACCTGTAATGGTGACATACGGAGAGGGACCTGTTAATAATAAATCGGCAGTACCCGCATTACTGATAATAAAATCACTGAAAGCAGAACCTCCCGTTAATAAGAAACCGTAATCGGTTCCATCTACAAAGGTAGGATCCATATCACCATCGGCAATATTGTTACCCATTCCTGTAAGTGCTATTTCTGGTTCTGGTCCTACACCCATTCCAGTGATATTAATGATATATGGATCTTCATTAAGATCATCATTTTCAATAGTCAGTATCGCATTGTGCACCCCACCTGCAGTAGGCGTATACGTAATAGCAAATGTGGTTGCTCCTGTTAAAGCTCCTACAGAAGTAGAAGGTGTCGCGGTCAAAGAATATTCAGAAGCACCTGTGCCCGTAATAGAAACAAGAGGCGCTCCTGTAAGGTTAAGGGCTAAATCTCCTGTGTTAAGTATCGTAAAGGTGTTTTCATTACTATTCCCAACAACAACACTTCCAAAATCAGTATCGTTTGTAGTAGCGGTTGTATTTCCACTAGGAATTGAATTCCCTAAACCTGTAATATCTATTTCTGGCTGAGGAGTACCCGCAAGTACATTTATGGAGTAATCTTCTACTTCTCCAAAAAAGTTATTGTCCTCATCACAAGGACCTGGTGCTGTCGTACCAAATCGGTGTGATACACGCATTCTTGTGGTTCCTACGATCGCTCCAGTTGGGACCGTAAAACTCAAAGCTGAGTTTGATGTAGGGGCACTTACTTCATTTTCAGTTGTTCCCATGTTGTAGGATTCCCCTGGGTCACTAAAATCTTCATTTTGATTCCAGTCAATCCATACATTGGTTGTAAATATATTGTCACCTGCGGTGCTTACTTCTGTTGTTATAGCGTATGTACTACCTGTGGTTAGGTCTGTAGATAATGAGGTAAAATCAGCATAACCACTTGTTGTCGTTCCAGTAACATTATCTATGGTGCTTAGGTTTACTCTTGTAATACCCGACGTAAAACCAACATATGACATAGATCCACAATATTGAGGTTCTGTAGTCACTACAATATTGTCAACCGCCATATCACTTCTAAAGGTGGATCCTGTATCCCCTACAAATCTAAGATTGATCGTACTTCCTGCATAGGCAGAAAGATCAATAATTTCTTTACGCCAAGGTGCTTGGTCGTCATCTTGTTGTTGCCCAGTTCTTGTAAATACCTGTGTCCACAATCCACCAGCATCATCACTAACTTCTACACTTAATGTTCCCATTCCACTACCATACATGTGATAATCAAAAGAAAAATAAGCACTAGATTCTCCAGAAAGATCTATACATGGACTTCTTAAAAATGCGGTTGCATTTGTTCCTAAACGACCTCCTCCACCTGATGCTTCTGTATAATAGAAATATACGCCATCACTAGCTTGAATAGGCCCCGTAGTGTTAGACGGGGTGTTAAAAGAATCTCTGGTCCAGTCACCATCATCTCCGCCTGGGTTTGTCCAGTTGCCTATTCCACCTTCAAAACTTTCTGAGTATGGAAATGCAGTTATTGAAGTACCCGCAAAACAGACGTATGGTTCTTCTTCCTCTCCTTCTGTAGTGGAAGAAGCTGGGGTATTGACAGCAAAAATAGGTTGAATTGAAAATAACGTAATTAAAACAAAAAAAGCACACAAAGTACTCGTAAAAGTAATTTTTTTCATTTTGTAGGTTTTGTTGCTATAAAGTTTTGGGGACTCTATAGTGAATTGGGACCACTAAATTACTAAAATTCTTAACTCTACAATAGGAAAAGTGTTAAAATTGTGTTTTTTGACTATGATTTGTGTATTTCATCGATGTTTTTTGGCTTTTGTAAGAAAAAAGTTAATCCAAAACCACTTAAAATTCAGTATTTGCTTTCGCGAAAGCATAAAAAAAGGGAATCCATTTTGAACTCCCTTTTTATGATTGTATAGAAATGTATACTTTTTAGTCTTTACGCTTGCCTTTTTTTCGAACGCCGAAGTAAATACCTGCTGCAATACCTAATCCAACAAATCCATCTATCGGAGCGGCTGGTGTCTCATCATCTACATCATCAGGGAAGGTGATTTGAGCATTTGCAGTTGTTATACTAAGTGTACTTATGAGAAATACAAGAAAGCAAAGATATTTGATACTATATTTATTTTTCATGAGTGCTTTTATTTTTTGATTAGGCGTTTTGTAATACTACCTGATGTTGTTGTAATGGTCACAAAGTAGATACCGTTAGAAAGGTCTGATAATGACGATACTTCTAGTGTATCTCCATTAAAACTACGCTCTTGGTTATATATGTTTTGACCTAATAAATTATTGATTTTTAATGTAACGTTTTGACCTCTCAATAGGCTTGAAGTAATCAACAGTTGGTCTCCTTCAAGGGGGTTAGGGAACATCGTTACATCATCTATAAATGCGTCATCAACGTTTAAAGCACGTTCTTCAAAAATGATCTTAAATCGATCACTTGCGCTACTTGCTTCTACAGATGTGTCTACCGTAAATTCTATAAAGTTTTCACCTTCTTCTAGCTCATAAAACTCTCCTGTAAATGCATCTTCCAAGTAGGCAGTTACATCTTCAAGACCCGTTTGTTGTACGCGTAATGTATAGGCATCTGTTCTGTAAGCATTGTTAAATAACTGTATCTCGTCATCTGTTGTAGGGTTTGTTCTACGCTCAACACTTAAGGTACTATCTCCATTTGAGATGGCCATATTCTCATCGATATTAAAGAACTTAGCAGCATCTGTTAATGTGATATCATTACTGAAGTTTGGAGAAAATAAGATGACAAAGTTATCTTGTAGTTTTTCGCCTGCATGTAAGGCTTCGGTTCTGAAAAGCTGTCCTACAATATGCGCATTGTTTGCAATAGGGTTATCTTCTAGTAAGAAGATCGTTGTATCTTCTCCTACTGTTTTATCACTTTCGTTGAAACTTATAGCGGTAGAAGCATCTCCTACAGTTGTAGCTGTTGTTACAAAAGCTGATTGCCATGGTTGTAAGAAGTGATTAGCATCAGAGCCTGCGCCATTGGTAGACCCTGTTCCATCAAGGATCACAGTAACATAGGCTCCTCTAGCTCCTAGTGTTGCATCCCAAACATAATATTGATTCGTGTTTAGGTTGGTGGCATTGGTAAGGATGGTATTCATTTCTACCGTTGCTTGGTATGGATTCCCGATTAAGTTAAAAGCATTTGCATTGTGATTAATATCTGTACCTGTAATTGTTGTGGTACCTGTCACAATGGTTCCAGTTGCTCTTAATCTTGTATCGGTAGGTGTAGCACTATTTGACGTAACGTCAATCGTACGATCTCCACGAACAAATAGGAGGTAGGCATCACCAGC
>CAYGQJ010000095.1:0-18682 GCA_964351845.1 uncultured Flavobacteriaceae bacterium
CTAGGCCCGTTCGTCTATCGGCTAGGACGCATGGTTTTCATCCATGTAAGAGGGGTTCGATTCCCCTACGGGCTACATATTTTATCATATAATTAAAATAAAACAATGGCAAATCACAAGTCAGCATTAAAGAGAATAAGAAGTAACGAGTCAAAAAGGTTGAGAAATAAGTATCAACACAAAACTACTCGTAATGCAATTAAAAAGTTACGCGATGCATCTTCTAAAGATGAAGCAACAACTCTTTACCCTGCTGTAGTTTCAATGATAGACAAGTTAGCAAAACGCAATATTATTCACACCAATAAAGCAGCTAACTTAAAATCAAAACTAGCAAAGCACGTAGCAGCACTATAAGTTGTACCTTTTAAACAACAAAAAAACTTCTACAACCCTGTAGAAGTTTTTTTGTTGCCTATACATTCTTTCAACACAATAATCTGAAAGCAAAAAATAGTAAAATAGCATTGCTCAAGTAAATTAAATTTGTACCTTTGCATCCGCTTAGATCAACCTCTGACGAGAATCGTGAATGTTGCACTAACTTAAAAAAACAAAAATCCATCATCATGGAAGATTTAGTAAAATTTGTACAAAACGAATTTATAGCAAAAAATGATTTACCAGAATTTAGTGCTGGTGATACAATTACTGTATACTACGAAATTAAAGAAGGCGAAAAAAGCCGTACACAGTTCTTTAGAGGAGTTGTTATCCAATTAAGAGGAACCGGAAGAACTCAAACATTTACTATCAGAAAAATGTCTGGTACTGTTGGAGTAGAGCGTGTATTCCCATTAAACTTGCCTGCTATCCAAAAAATAGAAGTCAACAAGAAAGGAAGCGTTCGTAGAGCTCGTATCTACTACTTTAGAGGTCTTACTGGTAAGAAAGCTCGCATCAAAGAGAAGCGTTCTTAATCCCTTCTTACAACCATATATAAACCTTCAATTTTTTATTGAAGGTTTTTTTTATGCACAATTGTTAATAACCTAAGTTCATAAATGGTTGATAATTAAAATTATATAATTTTTGATATCGTATTCTAATAATGACTACTTTTAGGTAAGCTTAATACAAAATAAGCATTATGTTCATATTGTATTAGCCAATTCAAGTTTCAAAAAAACGTACGTTATAAAGAAACTCGGTCGGAATATCACTAATAAGAAACGCTGCAAAAGCTAGATGATTTATGAATGGGTAGAGTACATCTATTCGTATAGTAAACATTAAAAAATCTTAAGTGTACTCGACCACATCAAAACATGATTTATAATCTAAGAGCTTATGACACATGTTTTGAAAGATGTTTTAGTTAGTTTTTAGGCATGGTAACATCTCTAAATAAAACGTAAAGTTTACACTAATTAAAATATCTAAAAAGCCATATCAAGCATGTATTTGCGTTGATATGGCTTTTGTTTTTTTTGTAAAAATTAAAAATCACCCCAATAGTACACTTCAAAAAACAGAGGTTTATTACCAAAGGATACACAAAAACTTCTGATAAGTCCAGACGGTAATACATTTACAAAAAATTAACCTCATTCTAGCTTCTTCAGTATTATAATAAATGCATTCTAATAGCTATATTTGCAATCCTTCATAAGTCTTCTTTGACTTAAACTAAGCAAAAACAATTACTTTATATGGCAAAAGCTACAACTAAAATAAAATACACGTTTACAGACGAGGCTCCAATGCTAGCAACACACTCGTTTTTACCTATCGTAAAACGTTTTACGCAATCTTCACATATCGAAATAGACACGGAAGATATTTCACTAGCGGGTCGAATCATAGCAAACTTCTCAGAATACCTAACAGATGCTCAAAAGCAAGATGATTCTTTAGCAGGCTTAGGAGATCTAGCAAAAAAACCAGAAGCTAACATCATAAAGCTTCCTAATATAAGTGCTTCTATTCCTCAACTTGCAGAAGCTATCAAAGAATTACAGGAACATGGATATAATATTCCAGATTTCCCTGAAGAGCCAGAAACAGATAAAGAAAAAGAAATACGCAAGCGTTATTCTAAAGTTTTAGGAAGTGCTGTAAATCCTGTATTAAGAGAAGGGAACTCTGATCGCCGTGCACCTAAACCCGTAAAACAATACGCAAAAAATAACCCTCACAGTATGGGTGCCTGGACTGCAGACTCTGCATCTCATGTAGCAACTATGGAAAGTGGTGATTTTTGCCATAACGAAAAATCAACAACAATTACTCAAGCTGGTAATGTACGTATTGAACATACTGATACTTCTGGTAACAAAACAATTCTTAAAGCAGAAACAGCTGTATTAAAGGATGAGATTATTGATGCTGCTGTGATGAATAAGAAAGCACTTATCACTTTCTTAGAAGAGCAAGTAACAGACGCAAAAGATAAAGGTATTCTGTTTTCATTACATATGAAAGCAACCATGATGAAGGTGTCAGACCCTATCATTTTTGGACACGCTGTACGTGTATTTTTTGCTCCTGTATTTGAAAAATATCAGGATGTATTTGAAGAAATAGGTGTTGATGTAAATAATGGATTTGGAGATTTAGTTGCTAAAATCCAAGAATTACCAGATGCACAACGTACAGAAATAGAAAATGCCATCCAAGCATGTTATACCGATCGCCCAAGTGTAGCGATGGTCGATTCTGATAAAGGAATTACCAATCTACACGTTCCAAGCGATGTGATTATTGACGCATCTATGCCTGCTATGATCCGTACATCTGGAAAGATGTGGAACAAAGAAGGAAAATTACAAGATACAAAAGCAGTCATTCCAGATAGTAGTTATGCTGGTATCTACCAAGAGACCTTTGATTTCTGTAAGAAACATGGTGCTTTTGATCCTACAACCATGGGTACAGTTCCTAATGTAGGACTTATGGCACAGAAAGCTGAAGAATATGGTTCTCATGATAAAACTTTTGAAATTGAAAAGGATGGAACCGTAGCCGTTATGGATGATCAAGGAAACACTTTGTTAGAACACGCGGTTTCTCAAGGTGATATCTGGAGAATGTGTCAAGTAAAAGATGCTCCTATTCAAGACTGGGTAAAATTAGCTGTAAAGAGAGCACAAGCCACACAAACGCCTGCTATTTTCTGGTTAGATAAAAATAGAGCGCATGATGCTCAATTAATAGAAAAAGTAACGCTATACCTTAAAGATCACAATACAGAAGGACTCGATATTCAAATTATGTCACCTGTAGAAGCGACACGCTATACACTAGAAAGAATCAAAAAAGGAGAAGACACTATCTCTGTCACAGGAAACGTATTAAGAGATTACAATACAGACCTCTTCCCTATTTTAGAACTAGGTACGAGTGCAAAAATGCTTTCTATCGTTCCACTTATGAATGGCGGAGGGTTGTTTGAAACGGGTGCTGGTGGTTCTGCTCCAAAACACATACAACAGTTTTTACACGAAGGTCACTTACGTTGGGACTCTCTTGGAGAGTTTCTGGCCCTAGCGGTCTCTTTAGAACACACTTCAGAAGCGACAGGAAATAAAAGAGCAGGTGTACTTGCTGAAGCGTTGGACGATGCTACAGTGAAGTTTTTAGAAAATAAAAAATCACCTTCTCGCAAAGTAAACGAGCTTGATAACAGAGGAAGTCATTTTTACTTGGCTATGTATTGGGCACAAGCCCTTGCATCTCAAAACGTAAATCAAGATATCAAAGCTGAGTTTACTCCTTTAGCGAAGGCTATGGAGCAACAAGAACAAACTATCATTGATGAGCTAAACAGCGCTCAGGGATCGCCCGTAGATATTGGAGGGTATTATCACGTAGATACTCAAAAAACAACTGCCGCGATGAGACCTAGTGCTACACTGAATGCAATTATAGACGGATAGTACGCTTTCGCGAAAGCGCATACAGCATCATTAAAATGTATACAAAGAATTATTAAATCAAGATCCCGCTGAAAAAGCGGGATTAATTCAACTTACAATTTTCAGTATATCTTACAGATTACTAAAAATTGAGTTTTATTAATAAAAAAACGAGTGCCACAACAGCACTCGTTTTTTACATATAAACCCAAACTAACTAACCTCTTATTTTTTTATAACTCTTTTGGTCACTTCGCCAATATCAGTCTTAATCACTAAGAAGTACATTCCGTTGGCAAATGGAGAAATATCAATCGCCATAGATGGCGTATTTGCCTTTGTAGATAAGACCGCTCTTCCCTGCATATCATACATGGTGATCAACTGTATAGCAGAAGTCGCGTCTATGGTAACCAAGGTATCACTTGGGTTAGGGTACAAACTGACTACCTGCGTCGTTGAAAATTCATCTACAGAAAGCGTTTCAAAAGTTGTATTTGCGGTGTTTGTCGTAATTGGAAAATTAAAATCAAAGTAAATATCGGCATCTGCTGCTACAAAATCTGACACGACTAAGTCATCATTAGTTCTAACTTTAAGTAAAATGTTTCCATGCCCTCCTGAGACGAGGTTAATATTTTCAAACACAAACGTGACAAGGTTGTCTGTAATAGAGAGACTCATCGCGTCAGAAGTGTTTAAAATCTGTAATGAGTTGACATCAAAATCTGCTGGATCTATCTCCGTAGTGACCACTACATTTTGTGCAGGTGCATTTCCTGTGTTTTCAAAATTGATGACATAATGTAAAAAATCTCCTATAAGCGTAGATGGCGCTACATCTCCTTGCAAACACGTAATATCATTAGGGTCAAAAGAACCAACTACAATCTCATCATATTCAAATGTGTTATCATCTGGAGTTTCTTCTGTTTGATCAATGGTAATCTCCCCTATAAACATTAAGACATCATCAATATTGACAGGCGGCGTTTCTGTAGGATCATTTACGTTTAAAACAATATCTACAAATCGACTTTCAAAAGGTTGAAGATTTGTAAAATCAAAAGACAACTGACCTGTACTTTGCCCATCTGGGGTTGTAGTAGAAGAAATAAAATCTAGCACAGCATCATCATACGTAAAATCTACAGTTCCAGATAGTGTTTGGTTCCCTTTGTTTTTATAAACCAACTGATAGGTAGCATCAAAACCAGGCCTGGATCGGAAAATAGGAGCGATCACAACTTCGGCATCTGACACGACGCCATTTGCAGTCACACAAAAATCTTGGGTTGTTGTACCATTGTCTATAACAGGAATCGTAACACTCGCTGGAGATGGATCTACAGTAAAATAAGAAGTATCCTCAAAATTTGCGAGTATAGAATACGTACCTGTCTCCCCTACATACAAACTATATGTTCCTAAAGCATCTGTATACACAGAAGAATCTGCTGGATCAGGGTCAAGTCCTACATTAAAATTCAAAAAAGGAATTATAGGATCACCTACATCACAGCCATCATTATCCACATCAAACTGAGCCATACCTGTTATCGTATTAAAATCTCCGCCTGGCTGAAAACTACAATAAGAGTTCACCACATAACCTCCCCCTGCAAAGCCTTGAATCTCTGCAACCTGATCAGCATCTGCGCACACATACGCTAGGTTTGGATTATTTCCAAAATCCCAATTTTCTTGCCAACTCCCGGAATCTATATTAGTACTCTCATCACTTCCATTTTTTATAAACACATTTTCTAAGAACTGATTTCCTGCTATCGATAAAAGCGTCAAATTTACATTAGTACTACAATCTAGTGTTACCAAATTACTTCCCTGAACACCAAGCTCTTCAAGTAAAATATTATTAGAAATATCTAGATCAGATAAGGGATTTCCCCAAGCTAATAATATCCTTACATTTAAACTATTAGATACATTGAGTGTTGTTATTTGGTTTTGAGTACATCGAAGTTCTTCTAACGCTGTATTAGAAGATAAATCCAATAGCGTAAGTTGGTTTTGAGTACAATCAAGCGCTGTAATATTTATAAAGGCTTCTATACCTTGCAAATCGGCAATATTATTACCTGAGACATTAAGAGCTCCTGTCACAGCAGCGGCTTCTGACACTTGGATCTCACCATCTGTATTGGTATCTACGCCAATAGTGATCAATCTATTTTTAAAATTTGCATCAGGGATATTTACTATTTGAGCATTCACAAATCCTGCAACAAAGAGTAATACTAAGAGTGTAGTTTTTTTCATGGTGTTTAATTTTAAATAAACTTACTATTGATTTGTCAATTTTTAAGGGGTCAATGAGTAAGTGATGGATTCGAATTAGAATTCGTTACATCGATTTTAATATTTCTTGTAATCGTTCTCTTTTTCTTTGAGAAATAGGCAAACGACTCTCGTCTGTCATCACCACATAACCGCCGTCTTTTTTAATATAGGATTTTAGATAATTTAAATTAATAAGATGCGATTGATGGATGCGTTCAAAGTTGTGTTCTTTTAGAAGTTCTTCGTATTCTTTTAAGGTCTTAGAGATCAATACTGGTTTTGTATTTTTAATATAAAACTTGGTGTAGTTGTCTGCGCTTTCACAACGTATAATATCACTGATATCAAAGAGGTGAATCCCATCTGATGTAGATAAGGCAATACGCTTAAAGTTATCTACATTCTTCCTGATATTTTCTAATAACAAATCTATATGAGAGTAGTCATTCTTCTTTTCGATAACAGCCTCTATTTTTTCAATGACCTTTTGTAATTCTTCTGGATCAACAGGTTTCAATAAAAAATCTAACGCACTAAATCGAAACGCCTTTATCGCATATTGCTCATGAGCCGTTATAAAAACCACATTCGTTTTGATGGTTTCATTACGTTCAGAAAGTTTTTCTAAAATATCAAACCCAGTACCGTCGTTGAGCTGAATATCTAAAAATACAACTTGTGGCTCTAAAGTATCGATCACCTCAATACCCGTTGCTACACTATCTGCCTCCCCAATGATCTTAATACTAGGCGCAAAACGGGTAAGCAAGCCTTTCATCCCTTCTCGAAGGTTCTTATCATCATCTATTAAAATAGCCTTTATCATATATTATTCATTTACATATCGTAACGGAAGTCGCAATGTTACTTTTGTTCCTGTTACTTTCAAGGTGTCTGTTAACTCTTCTATAGCAATCGTTGCTGTTTTTGAAGTAGACGCCGTGATCATTTCTAAACGTTTTCTGATAATATCGAGTGCCATGGATTTATGAGCCAACACCGAGTTTTCCTTATTTAATTTTGAGGTATTAATCCCGATTCCGTCATCCAAAATAACACAAATTAAGGACTCTTTCTCTAAAGAAAAATCAATCGAAATACGCCCTTGATCTTTTTTAGGAATCACCCCGTGTATAATGGCATTTTCTATAAAGGGCTGTATTAATAAAGGAGGTAACGCCACATCATCTTCTATATCACTACTTTTAGAAATTTTAAAATTGAATTTATCATTAAATCGTAACTGCTCTAACTCTAAGTAGTTTTGTAAACTTTCTATTTCTTTATCTATAGGAATGAGCGATTCTTTAGAGTACTCTAATGTCAAGCGCATTAGCTTTGAAAATTTAGAAAGATATTTAATCGCTGAGTCTGTCCCATTCTGAACAATAAAGCTAGAGATAGAACCTAAACAATTAAACACAAAATGAGGGTTCATTTGCAAGTGCAGTGCCTTTTGCTCATACTCTGCGAGCTCTTTTTGAAGTGTCAACGTTTTTTTAAGATGGTTTCTATTATAAATCAAAAAGCCGATTCCTACCAAAAGCAATCCGATTAAAACGCCAAAGAGAAGTTTCATCTTCGAGCTTTTTGCTTCTTCTTTTAAAAGTAACTCTCTTTTTTCATTCTCTTCTTTCTGGATAAGTTCTTTCTTTTCAAACTCATAATTCATAGAAGCTTCCACCGATTTACGGATGTCATTTTCCTTAAACAAGCTATCTTTTATAGCCGCATATACTTTATAATGATCTAATGCTAAAATGGGGTTTCCGCTTTTGGTATAAATTTCGCTTAATAGCTTTTCTGAAATAGATTGTTGTTCTAATACATGAATCTCTTTAGCAAGACGCAAAGATGTATTTGCCATATCTAATGCACGCTTCTCTTTCCCTTGGTCTAGATAAAATTGCGCCAAATATGTATATGTATCTGCCAGTCCAAACTTATCTTGAATACTTTCAAAAGCGATAATCGCATTTTCCCAATTTTCAACAGCTAAGTCTTTGTAATTTCTAGAATCATAATACGCTCCTATGTTATTATACCATTCTCCTAAGGCTCTTGGATTTGGGTTCTCATCAATACTCTTTTTGGCATCGGTGTAAAACTTGAACGCATTATCCAGTTCTTTTTGTTTAAAATAAATGTTAGCAATATTAGTCTGTGTAATCCCAATATTGGGACTCTGTAGCTTTTCTTGAAGCGCTAATGATTTTTTAAAAAAGGTTAACGCCTTCGTATCTAGCGATTGTGACTTATATGCAACCCCTATATTGTTGTAAATTTTTGAGCTTTGATTTTCATCCTCCAACGCTTCATAAATGGCTGCCGATTTCAAATAATACTCAAGTGCTTTGGCATAATTACTTTGCTCAGAAAACACAATTCCCATACTTCCGTACGTCCTCGCAATACCCTGATCTACTCGAGAATCTTCAATTTCACTGAGTTTTACATCCTCAAAAATAGCTTTTGCCCACACAAAATGATCCAATGCTTTCTCATACGATCCCAAGATAATATACGCCGTTCCTATATTTAAATAGGCATTTCCTTCCGCTACCGTATTGGATGTATGTTGAGCTAAAGCAAGTGCTTTGGTGCCAAAAACAAGCATTTCATTAGGGTCACTGTACTTGAGTTCATTAGAAATTTCATTGTACAATCGCACCTTTTCAGCTTCATTCATGGGCTTTTCTAAATGCCCTTTCAAACTATCCAATCTAGACGTTTGACTTTGAATCGTTACAGACAAGAAGAGTAAAATGTATAAAAGTATTTTTGATTTCATGAACGACAGCTTACCAAACGAATGTACTATTTACAATTCTATTTATCCTATGTCAATGAGAATTTGATGGATTCGAATGAGAATTTGACCGCTTTCGCGAAAGCGTACTCAGAAATATTTGAATAGTGTTGTAACAAACCCTTGTATAAATAGTCTGAAATCAAAAGTCTTTAAACAAAATCAAGGTTTTTGTTTTTTTAACATAGATTTTTCTAAATTGATATTAGATTTACTTCAAATCCTTTTTCATGAAAAAAAGTTTCCTATTTCTAGTCCTATGCTGCATTGGGATATGCACTTCATTTGGCCAAGAAAAATTCACACTGAGTGGCACCGTATCAGATAGCGCTAGTAATGAAACCCTAATTGGTGTTAATATTTTATTTCCAGAAGCATCAAATGGAGCTGCAACCAATTCCTATGGATTTTATTCTATTACCTTACCTAAAGGGACCTATCAGGTCATTGTAAGCTATCTTGGGTACAAAGAAATTACAGAAACCATTGTACTTGATAAAGATATTCGGAAAGACATCCAACTCTCCCTAGCCACAGAATCACTAGATGAAGTCATCATCGAGGAAAAAGTAGAACGTGTCAAAATCAGAAAACCACAAATGAGTGTCAACTCACTCACTGCCGAAACGATCAAACGAATCCCTGTCGTATTAGGAGAAGCAGATGTCATCAAGTCTATCCTTTTACTTCCCGGAGTCACCAGTGCTGGAGAAGCTGCTTCTGGTTTTAACGTACGTGGGGGTGCCGCCGATCAAAACCTTATTTTATTAGATGAAGCTATTATTTTTAACTCCTCACATTTATTTGGACTCTTCTCCGTGTTCAATCCAGACGCTATCAAAGATTTAAAACTATATAAAGGAGGGATTCCTGCTCGCTTTGGAGGAAGAGTATCTTCTGTCTTAGACATCTATCAAAAAGAAGGGAACAGCAAACAATTTAAAGCAAATGGAGGGTTGGGACTTATTTCTAGTCGTTTACTCTTAGAAGGGCCTATTAAAAAAGACGTAGGTGCATTTTTAGTTGGAGGACGTTCCTCTTATGCTAATTTATTCTTACCCCTTTTTGACATAGATAACCGACTTTCCTTTTTTGACCTCAACACCAAACTGAACTATAAAATTAATGATAACAACAGCATCTATCTTTCAGGATATTTTGGAAGAGATGATTTTAGCATCAGCGATAGCTTTTCAAATAACTATGGAAATGCGGTAGGAAATTTTAGATGGACACATCTTTTTTCTGATAAGCTTTTTTCTAACCTATCGGTTATTTACAGTGATTACTTCTATGGCTTAGATTTAGACTTTGTAGGTTTTACGTGGGATTCTGGAATTACCAATTTTAATCTCAAATATGATCTAAAGCATTACCTCAATGAGAAAATTCAATTAAACTACGGGATTAATAATGTATACTACGCCTTTAATCCAGGAAAGATCGAGCCCAACGGCCCTGATTCTGGGATTGTAGAAGATCAACTCACCAAGCAATACGCTAATGAATTTGCTGCATATATAGATGTGGAGCATAAGATTACAGACAAACTAAACATCCAGTACGGTTTGCGTTGGAGTAATTTTATGCGATTGGGACAAGATGAAGTAAACGTATACGTAGATGATAATCCAGTACTTTTTGATCCGTTTTTACTCGTATATCAAGGGGCTGAAATCAACAATGTAGACACCTCTTTCAGTAGAAGTGACAAATTAGCCACCTTCAATACATTTGAGCCAAGATTTGCTCTTTCTTATGCCTTTAATGATGATACCTCTATCAAAGCGAGCTACACGTACATGGCACAGTACATTCACTTATTATCCAACACCAGCTCCCCAACACCCTTAGATGTATGGACACCTAGTGGTCAGTTTGTACAACCCCAATTATCAGATCAATATGCCATTGGGTTCTTTAAGAATCTTAAAGAGGATATGTACACCTTAGAAACCGAAGTATTTTATAAAGATATAGACAACCGTATCGATTATATAGACGGTGCAGATCTGATTGCTAACGATGCGATAGAGCAAGTAATTTTAAGTGGAGAGGCCAGAGCCTACGGACTCGAAGTTTTATTCCGTAAAAACGAAGGAAAATTTACAGGTTGGTTTGCCTATACCCTATCAAAATCAGAACAACGTACACCAGGTAGAAATGAAAATGAAGTCGGTATTAATTTAGGACAGTGGTACAATACGCCTTATGACAAAACCCACGATATTTCTGTCAATGCCAACTACGAACTCAATAAAAGATGGCGTTTTGGTGCCAACTTTATTTACCAGACAGGGCAACCTACCAACTTCCCTGTAGGGCAATTTGAATTTCAAGGCTTAGTGATTCCTACCTATGGATTTAGAAATGAGCAACGACTCCCTGATTTCCATAGAATCGATGTTTCAGCCACACTTACACCAAAACAAAATAAAGAGAGAAGATGGCGTTCAGAATGGGTATTTAGTATTTATAATTTATATAGCAGAATGAACGCTGCTTCCATCAATTTTAGACAAAATCAAGAAACCCGAATGAACGAAGCGGTGCGGACATCCATATTTGGTATTATCCCTTCCGTAACGTATAATTTTAAGTTTTAAGAGTGTTTACGCTTTCGCGAAAGCGTACCAAATAATACAAAACAATGAGACATTTCATATACATCCTACTCTTAGCCATGTTCTTCACCAGCTGTGAAGACGTTGTTGATGTAGACTTACCCACACCGCAACCTAGACTTGTGGTCGATGGATTAATTCGTCTCAATCTAGAAGAAAATGCCTCCCCTGTTCGTTTTAAAGTCAGTACGACAGGAGCCTTTTTTGATGAAATCACCCCTACGCCATTGACACGTATGCAACTTGCCAATGAAGATATTACAACTATAGCAGGCGTTGTATTCCTTACGCAAGACCCTGATAATCCTAATGAATATATCCCTGGAACTGATGAAGGAGGTCCAGATCCTAGCGGGATGGTACCCAATAGTTTTTTCTTGGATGGAAGACTCATTCTCACCTTTGAGTTTGAAGACGAACTCTATTTAGCCGAAACCCGTTTTGCACCCGCCCCCCCTATTGACAGTGTCACTCAAGGCGATGAAACCTTGTTTGATGAAGATGATACTGAGGTTATTGTCACCTTTACCGATATTCCTGAACAAGATAATTTTTATGTATTTGATTTTGATTTCTCAGAATACCTTACCGTAGACGATCGCTTTTTTCAAGATCAGCAATTTGATTTCTCTTATTTCTATGATACCAATTTAGAAGTAGGTGACGTCGCAAACATTAGTATTCTAGGAGCCGATGAGTCCTTTTATAATTATATGGGACTTCTTATTGAGCAAAGTGACCTTACAGAGGGAGGCCCTTTTCAAGTACCCGTAACTACCGTTCGCGGTAATTTTTTAAAAGCAGAAGGGGTAGATAACATCAATATTTTTGATAATGTAGGCAGACCCCAAGAATTTGTTCTTGGCTACTTTGCAGTTTCACAAGAATTTAAAACCAGTATTACTATAGAATAATAGAATAAGTACGCATTCCTGCCTGCCGGCAGGCAGGCGCGAAAGCGTACACAACATAAAAACACATGAAAAAGATAGTATTTTTAATGTTCATCCTCTTTGCCTTCGCTAGCTGCGAAGATGTCGTTGATGTAGATCTAGATACAGAGCCACCACGTCTTATTGTAGATGCGTTGATACGTGTAGATACTTCACAAGACCTCACCGAAGCCAATATCAGAGTTTCTTTATCCTCCTCCTTTTTTGGAGAAATACAACCCGCTGAGATAGAAACTATGCAAATCATGAATGAAGAAAATGGTGCTTTTGTGCCTTATGAGCCTGTGCCTGGAGAACCCGGACTATATCGTCCCTTTCCTACAACTGTATCGCCCGTGTCTCCTGACAACAAAATCTTAACCAGTTTTCTTACCAACCCAAATCCTGTGTATATATTTACCGTGAGATACCAAGATGAGTTGTACTTAGCAAGAACCTCGTTTGCGCCCACAACTCCTATAGATACTATTGTTCAAGGAGATAACACCTTATTTGACGAAGACGACACAGAGTTCATTATCTCATTTACCGATACCCCAGACAGAGAAGACTTTTACATCTTTGATTTTGATTTTGGCGAATTCCTAACCGTAGAAGATACTTTTTTCCCAGGACAAGATTTTGAGTTCTCTTACTTTTATGACGGCGAAGATTTTCCGCTAGAAACAGGTGACGAATTCACCATCAGCATCCTAGGAGCTGATGAGACCTTCTACAATTATATGGAACAACTCATCACGCAAAGCGATCTTACCGATGGCGGTCCTTTTCAAGTGCCTGTATCTACCGTACGCGGAAACATTCTAAATGCAGAAGGCATAGACAACATAGATATTTTTGATAACGTAGATAGACCTAATAATTTTGCGCTAGGGTATTTTGCGATTTCACAAGAATTTAAAAATACGGTTATTGTTGAATAAATAAATGATAGCAATGTAATATGGCTATCGGGTACTTAAAACAAATACTATTTTTGGATACCATTTTTAACGATGAAAAAAAGAAAATAAGCAACGCATCATTATTGACGACTATATTTGTTTTTTCTACCTTTGAACCAAAATAACCAAACGTATGCTCATCATAGGAATAGGAGGCGGAACCGGAAGTGGAAAAACCACCGTTGTCAATAAAATTATATCCGAAAGCCCTCCAGGTGAAGTAACCATCATATCTCAAGATTCCTACTACAAGGATCTTTCACACCTTGACTATGAGTCAAGAACCAAAGTCAACTTTGATCATCCCAATTCAATCGACTTCCAATTACTCTGTGGTCATCTAGCAGAATTACGTAAAGGCGAATCTATAGAGCAACCCGTCTATTCGTTTGTAGAACACAACAGAACTGATGAGACCGTCACCACACATCCTAAAAAAGTAATTGTGGTCGAGGGTATTTTGATCCTTACAGATCCTTCCATACGTGACTTATTTGATATCAAAATATTTGTACATGCCGATAGTGATGAACGCCTGATTCGTCGTTTAAAACGGGATATTGCAGAGCGGGGGCGCGATCTTGAAGAAGTCCTGAGTCGCTACCAAAACACCCTCAAACCTATGCATCAGCAATTTATTGAGCCTACCAAAGAATTTGCAGACATCATTATTCCAAATAACCGGTACAACACTGTCGCTGTAGATATTGTACGCACCATAATTAATGAGCGCTTATCGTAAGCATTTTAGTATCTTCGTACCTATGGGATTCAAATCATTAAAACATAAAAAATGGTTTAAAATTATAAGCAATAAATACGTGCTTATACTTCTCATCTTTGTGATCTGGATGTTCTGGTTTGACGGCAACTCTTGGTTAATTCATCACGAACTCGACCAAGACATAGAAAAACTCAAAGGAAACCAAGCGCATTTTGAAAGCAAAATCAAAGAAGATCAAACCCAAAATAAAAAGCTTGAAGATAGCGCTGGCATAGAACGCTTTGCCCGTGAAGAATACCTCATGAAAAAAGAGGATGAAGATATTTACATCATAGAATACGAAGATAGCCTCCAGAAAAAATGACAAAGAATACCCTATTTTCTAATTTTGACCCTGTGTCTTCAAAAGCCTTCAAACAAAAAATACAGTTTGATTTAAAAGGAGCTTCTTACAATGACACCCTGATATCGCACACCAATGAAGGGATCGACATCAAGCCTTTTTACCATAGCGATGAAGCCCAAGAATTTTCAGAAGTACCTGGCACACCTACACAGTGGTCTATCGCAGAAGACATCTTTATTACAGATGCCACCAAGGCTGCTCAAATAGCAAATGACTGTCTTGCCTCAGGAACAGAAGCGCTATATTTTATAGCAGATGCGCCATTTGATATAACATCATTATTTGCATCGCTTACGCAAAAGGCAACATCCCTCTATTTTAAATTACAGTTTTTAGATGAAGCTTTTTACACAGAACTCATTCAAGAAGCAGTAGATCGGGAAATCTATCTAAATGTAGATCTCATCCATCACCTTGCTGAAGAAGGGAATTGGTTTCACAATCTAAAAGAGGACCATCACATCCTAGACACCCTTTTAAAACATCAAAAAAACACCCTTTCTATAGACATTGATTTGTATCAAAATGCAGGAGCCACCATGGTACAACAACTTGCCTATGGTCTTGCGCATGCTAATGAATACTTGATGCATGCAGAAACGTTGGGTCATGCTGTACCTTCCATTACCTTTCAAGTCGCCGTGGGATCCCATTACTTTTTTGAGATTGCAAAACTTCGTGCACTCAGACAATTAGTAGCTGTTTTGGTTAATGAGTACGCTTTCGCGAAAGCTATCACAACCCATATCATAGCCAGACCCACACGCCGTAATAAAACCATTTACGACTACAATACCAATATGCTTCGCACCACTACCGAAGCCATGAGTGCGATTTTAGGCGGTGCAGATACCATTGTAAATATGCCGTATGATGAAATCTATCACAAGAGAAATGATTTTGGACAACGCATCTCCCGTAACCAATTGATTATCCTAAAAGAAGAAAGCTATTTTGATGCGGTCAGTAATCCGTCAGACGGAACCTATTACATCGAAGCTATCACCAAACAATTAGCCGAAAAAGCACTCGCCCTCTTTAAAGATATCGAAAAACAAGGCGGTTTTTTAAAGCAACTCAAAGAAGGCACCATACAACGCAAAATCAAAGAAAGTGCTCAAAAAGAACAAGCGCAATTTGACTCCCAAGAAAAAATACTCCTAGGCACCAATAAACATCCGAACCCGAACGATCGGATGAAGGATAGCTTAGAACTCTATCCTTTTGTAAAAACAAAACCAAGAAAAACCCTCATAGCCCCCATCATTAAACGTCGTTTATCGGAAGCTATGGAACAAGAACGTCTTAAAACCGAAGTATAATTTAAATGCTTAGAAAACACCCATGAAGAAAATTGTATTTTTAGTCATAGCTATAATCGCGATAGTAAGCTGCCATCAGAAAGCTCCATTCGATTATAAATTTGCAGATCAGGCACAAGTAATCGCTTGCGATGAAACACAAGATGCATTATTAAACGAGGCTTTATATAGTTTTGAAAACGATTTAGTCATGAAATATGACTCCATCAACAAAAGTAAAATAAAAGGCTACGGATCATTTGTATACAGAGGAATGGATGGATCTGCAAAATATGAAGAGATCATCACAGAAAATACCCATCCTATCATAGATGCACTGATCGCTGAAAATATTCTGATTGAACATAAAACACCAAGTCAGCTTAATTACGAGCACCCAACCGTAAAATGTATCATCAATAACATCAAAGATGAAGATCTAAAAAGAACGATGAATGCACTGATCGACACCAAAACGATGAATCCAAAACTTTTTAATTCACGCTTTAGAAATTTTGGACGTAACTCTGGCAAGGATCGTTATCTAGCACTATATATAGCCTTAGATGGCTATTACCAACAGATTCTCAATAATACACCCCAAGAATCGAAGTAACCCAAATGACACGAAAAAAGGTAGACCATATTACATTAGATGCTTTAACAACCACATCTATCCTAGATGGAGGGAACGAAGTGACGCCTACAGCTGAGACTATTGACCTAAAGAAAACCTACACAAAAGAAGACATAAAAGATCTAGAGCACTTGGATTTTGTGGCAGGGATTGCCCCTCATTTAAGAGGACCATACAGTACGATGTATGTCCGTAGACCTTGGACGATTCGCCAATACGCAGGCTTTTCTACTGCTGAAGAAAGCAATGCTTTTTACCGTCGCAATCTTGCGGCTGGGCAAAAAGGACTTTCGGTTGCTTTTGACCTTGCTACACACCGCGGGTATGACAGTGATCACGAGCGTGTAGAAGGCGATGTCGGAAAAGCAGGAGTCGCCATCGACTCTGTAGAAGATATGAAACTCCTTTTTGATCAAATTCCACTCGATCAAATGTCGGTATCCATGACCATGAATGGCGCAGTACTTCCCATCATGGCTTTTTATATCGTCGCTGCCGAGGAACAAGGTGTTGCCTCAGAAAAACTCTCGGGAACCATCCAAAATGATATTTTGAAGGAATTTATGGTGCGTAATACCTATATTTACCCACCTACCCCTTCCATGCGAATCATCTCAGATATTTTTGAATACACCTCAAAGGAGATGCCTAAGTTCAATTCTATCTCTATCTCTGGGTACCACATGCAAGAAGCAGGCGCTACCTGCGATATTGAATTGGCATATACCTTGGCAGATGGTTTAGAATACATCCGTACAGGATTGAAAGCAGGTATGGACATCGATACCTTTGCACCCCGGCTGTCTTTTTTCTGGGCGATTGGGATGAATCATTTTATGGAAGTGGCAAAGATGCGTGCCGCACGAATGCTATGGGCAAAACTCGTCGCACAATTCAACCCTAAAAATCCAAAATCACTTGCCCTTAGAACCCATTGCCAAACCAGTGGATGGAGTCTTACAGAACAAGACCCTTTTAATAATGTGGCTCGCACCTGTATTGAAGCCACTGCGGCTGCCCTAGGCGGTACACAAAGTTTACACACCAATGCATTGGATGAAGCCATTGCATTACCCACCGATTTTTCGGCACGTATTGCCCGTAATACACAAATATACCTTCAAACCGAAACTGAAATTACACGCACCGTAGATCCTTGGGCAGGAAGTTACTATGTAGAATCCCTGACCGATGCGATTGCACATAAAGCGTGGGAATTAATTCAGGAAGTTGAAGACCTAGGGGGTATGACCAAAGCCATTGAAGCAGGCATCCCAAAATTACGTATAGAAGAAGCGGCAGCTCGTAAACAGGCACGTATTGATAGTGGACAAGATAGTATCGTAGGAGTCAATACATACCGATTGGATGAGGAGGAGTTTCTAAGCATCCGCGAAGTAGATAACACAAAGGTACGTGATGGACAACTTGCCCGCCTGGCTACCTTAAAAAAACAACGAGACACAGCAAAAGTCACCCAAGCGCTTACCAACTTGACAGAAGCTGCCAGATCGGGTAATGACAATCTATTGGCACTCGCTGTGATTGCTGCCCGTGAGCGCGCTACCTTAGGAGAGATTTCAGAGGCACTAGAGATAGTCTATGGCAGACATAAAGCAACCATAAAATCATTTAGCGGCGTGTATAGTAAAGAGATTAAAAAGGATCCCGCTTTCGCGAAAGCAAAACAACTTGCCAACCAATTTGCCGAGCTTGACGGCAGGCGTCCTCGTATTATGATTGCCAAAATGGGCCAGGACGGGCATGATCGAGGCGCCAAGGTAGTCGCTACAGGCTATGCAGACATTGGATTTGATGTCGATATAGGGCCCTTATTTCAAACCCCAAAAGAAGCTGCAAAACAAGCCATGGAGAATGATGTCCATATCTTAGGGGTATCGTCTCTTGCGGCAGGGCATAAAACCTTAGTTCCTAAAGTAATTGAAGAACTCACCAAACTAGGCCGTCCAGATATTATGGTTATTGTCGGAGGGGTCATTCCACAACAGGACTATCAATTTCTATTTGATGCTGGAGCCGTTGCCGTTTTTGGGCCAGGCACCAAAATAAGTGAAGCTGCTATTGGACTCTTAGAGATTATGATAGACCATGTATCATAAACATAG
>CAYGQJ010000096.1:0-18188 GCA_964351845.1 uncultured Flavobacteriaceae bacterium
AGTTACCGCTATCATTTCTTAGGATTACTCCTCTTGTATTTTGGATTTAATTTCTTTAGAAAGAAAAAGAAACAAAAGAAAGCGTAAGCGATACCATGAGTCTAGGCACTATACTTCTACATCCCGGCTATTGCCTTCCTATTGTACATTATGCGTGTATTGCACAGGCAACGTATGTCGTATTTGAAGCGCTAGATAATTATCAAAAACAATCCTATCGCTCACGTACAAAAATAGCAACGGCTAGCGGAGTTTTACAATTAACCATTCCTATAAAACACAGTCGAAATCCAGAAGGTCATCAATTGTATTTTAAGGTGCAATTAGAAAATAAATTTCACTGGCAACGGGATCATTGGCGGTCTCTAAAAGTTGCTTACCAGACCTCTCCTTTTTTCGAGTATTACGAAGATACACTGGCGCCTTTATACGCTACAGAATACGATACACTCATTGCCTTTAATTTAGCCTTTCATGAGATCATTATGGAATGCTTACAATTAGAAAAAGAGATTACGTATACTGAAGAATATTTTAGAGACCCGCAGCCTCCTATTACGAATTTACGGCATTTGATTACGTCAAAGAAGGAACCTGATTACAAGCTACCAGAGTATCATCAATTATTTCATGACAAGCATGGATACCTTCCTAATCTATCAATTTTAGATTTATTATTCAATGAGGGGCCTAATGCACTTTCTTATTTAGAACAAGTCGATCTATCGCCTGTATTTCGTTAAGACAATTAAAATTTAAACTTTTTATGGATCACTGTTTCGATAGGGTAATGATCGGATAATTCAATATCATAATTTTTGAA
The DNA here is from genome assembly GCA_964351845.1 of uncultured Flavobacteriaceae bacterium. GTDB lineage: Bacteria > Bacteroidota > Bacteroidia > Flavobacteriales > Flavobacteriaceae > Dokdonia. The sequence goes on from CAYGQJ010000096.1 coordinate 824, forward strand.
TTGAAGAATTTCAAATTTTGGATCAGCTAAAATAAAATCGATACGCAGCGGTATAAAGTCAAGGATAAAAGTACGTCCTGTGCCTGTCCCCACTTTTTCATACGCATCCTGCTTGATCCCTTTTATCTTACGGTACATATACGATGTTGAGCTATTGTTAAAATCGCCTGCAACAATGACGGGATACGGCGCTTTTTTTTCGCTTTCTAGAAATTCCATCACTTGTGCTTCTTGCCTTTTAAAAGCTTCTCCCATCCTACCCAGCAAACGTTTAGAATCTTCTTGCGTAAGCGTGTTTAATTTTGAAGACACCCGTAAGGATTGAAAATGAACATTGTACACACGTAGCGTATCCGTTCCCACAACAACATCGGCATAAATCACATTATTCCCTGTCTCTTTAAAGTCCAATGCCCCTGTATGGATGATAGGATATTTAGAATAAATGATCTGTCCAAACACCTTAGAGCGCTCACTCATCCTTTTATATTGATACGGATATTGTTCTTTAGATAATGTATAGGTAGGATGATACTCTTGCAAACAAATAATATCTGGATTCTTCTCTGCGAGAAAGGCAATAATACGATCTCCTATATCCGTTTCTTTAGACCAGCCATTGATGTTAAACGAGCGTGCATTGTAGCTCATGATCTTCAACCCATCTTGATGTGTCAGTTCTGAACCGCCTCTAAAATGATATAAAGAGCTTATATGCCCTATGCCGATAATAAGTACAAAAGCAGACAGAAATAGCTGTCGTTTTCCCCTCAAAACCCAATAGACGAGAAATATGGCATTCACAAGAAGCAATACAGGCAACAAGAGACTTAAAACAGAAAGCTTGGGGAATATATGTGGTGGTATATAGGGTAATGCATACCCAAAAACTAAAAGAATGGCAAAAACACTATTTATAAAAAAAATAGCTTTACCAAAAAAGGAGCTTCCTTTCATTAATTATCTTTTCCAGCCTTAAATAGGAAATCTTTTTCTGCTTTAGAAAGACTATCATACCCACTCTTGCTTATTTTATCAAGAATAGCATCTATTTGTTGCTGCTGATCACTCTTAGTAACGGAGCTTTGTTTGGGTTTCGTATTTTTTGTTGGGCTCTTTTTTGTGGTACGATGTACGGTACGCATGTTTGTTTTTTTCTTTTTAGGTTTAGAAGAAAACCAGCTAGCTACCGTATCCATGAGCTTTTCAAACCAAGCACCTATGTCATTCCCTTTGGCAAGTTGCATTGCGTATACGTAGCCAAATGCAGCACCGCCAAGATGCGCAATAGACCCTCCAGCGTTACCTGATGTAGGCAAGCCTAATAAATCTATTAAAACAAAAATCAACGCTATTTGCCATAACTTAATATTAAAGAAGAACACTCTAATGACGGTATTTGGAGAATATGTTGCAATAAATACTATAATAGCATTTACTGCTGCAGACGCTCCTAATAGTATACTCTTTCCTTCAAAAGCAGGTAATAAGAAATATATTAACACAAATGCTAATCCGCCAAAAATACCCCCAAGTAAATAAACAGTAAGAAGTCGTTTTTCTGTAAATAGATTTAAAATAAATCTAGAAAACACATAAAGGTATATCATATTCCACAATAGATGCCATACATCTGAATGAAGAAAAGCATAGCTGAGAACCGACCAAGGTTGTTGAACTAATCGCACAAAATCTGTAGGTAAAACAAAGTATTTTGTTAATACACTATTATCTACCTGAATAATCCATGGCAATAGATTAAAAAGTATAAACACCGCAACATTGATCACGATAAGCTTTACCGCAATATTTGCTGTTTTAAATTGATATGAAAGTGAATTTGCTGCCATCGTTAATACCAACGTTTATCGTTAAAACTATTCTTTTTCCAAACAAGAGCTATTATTAAGCCTGTCAAAGCCCCACCTACATGTGCCCAATGAGCAATATTAACTCCAAATATAGAAGCTCCACCAGTAAAACCAGATATTATATCATACAATACCAAAACCGGAATAAAGTATTTTGCCTTGATTGGTATTGGTAAAAATATAAGCATCAGCTTAGCATCGGGAAATAACATCCCAAAGGCTACTAAAAGTCCCATTAAGGCTCCAGAAGCTCCTAAACTTGAACCTGAATATATTGCCGTAAATTTCTCTCTACTTCCTACACCTAACATCTCGTCCCAAATTGTAGCGTATTTTCCTTCGTTAAGGACATTAAATATCTGTTCCTTTTCAAAGCCATTTTCAATTAATACTTGCAGTGAACTATTGAAAGAAAAATAATCTATTCCTAAAGAAAACAAATAGGCCCCTAAACCTGCAGAAAAATAAAAGAACAAAAATTTATTCCTACCCCATATTTGTTCTAATGGTGAACCAAACATCCACACGCCAAGCATATTAAATAGGATATGCATAATAAATGATTGACTATGCATAAACATATGGGTCACAACCTGCCAAATTCCAAAATTAGGGTTTTCAGGATACCAAACTGAAAATAATCCAGACGAGTTTGTTAAATATGATCCTATAAAAAATAGAACATTAATGATAATAATAACCTTAACTGTATCTGTAATTCTCCCCATCTTCTTTTACTTAAATTTTCTATCTAATTCTTCTGCATTCATCGTAATAAATGTAGTGCGATTATTCGGAGAAACACTCGGTTCCTTGCACGCAAACAAACTATTTACCAAATGCTCTCTAGACGCTGCGTCAAGAGTCTCCCCTGCTTTGACCGCCATGCTCTTTGCCATACTCTTTGCCAGTGTATCTGTCTGACTGAACCCTGTATCTGGGACCTCATTTTCTAAGTCACTCAACAATTGCTCTATCACAATAGGCACTTCAGATTCGGGTAAAGAAGTCGGAATTCCTGTAATTTCTAGCGTTTCATTGGCTACTTTTCCAAAAACAAAACCTGTATTTTCAAGCCCTTCCTTCAGTTGCACCAGCAATCCTAATTCCGAAGAGTTATAAGTAAGAATCAACGGAAATAGTAACTGCTGACTCACAGATTCCTTCACGGTAATATTCCGCAGGAGTTCTTCATACAAAATACGTTGGTGCGCTCTGTTTTGATCGATGATCACCATCCCACTTTTAATTGTACTGATGATGTATTTATTATTTAATTGATAGGTAGATGATTCCGCTTTCGCGAAAGCGTACCCAGCATCTTTCTGAAATAAATCTCCCGTCACCTCCTCACTTTCATACGTGACATTACTCGTCGTATGGGAAGATGGTGTTTTGAGGCCTTCATACATCTGCTCCCATCCCTCAACGGGTTGTTTTGTATGTGTTGGCAATGAGGCTCCCTTTTTTGGAGGAGGCACATTGGCAAAAGGATTAAAATTGCGATCGACCTCTACCTTTGGAATATGCGCATGCTTATTTTTGTATGCGTATGGCGTATCTAAATTAGCATCTCTATCAAAATCTAGTACTGGCGCAATGTTAAACTGCCCTAGACTATGCTTTATGGTGCTTCGTAAAATAGCATATAACGAATGCTCATCATCAAACTTAATCTCTGTCTTTGTCGGATGAATATTGATATCTATTGTGCTTGGATCTACGGTTAGGTATAAAAAATAACTCGCTCTCGCTCTATCGGGAAGTAACCCCTCAAAAGCAGCACTTACCGCATGATTGAGATACGGGTTTTTTATGAACCTGTCATTGACAAAAAAGAATTGTTCGCCTCGTGTTTTTTTAGAAAACTCAGGCTTTACCACAAATCCCTCTATGGTGACAATGTCTGTTTCTTCTGAAACAGGCACTAATTTTTCATTGGTTTTCCCTCCAAAAATCCCTACAATACGTTGTTTTAAATTACCCGCAGGCAACTGAAACACCTCCCCTTCATTATGAAACATCGCAAAAACAATTTGTGGATGTGCCAATGCAACACGCTGAAACTCGTCTATGATATGACGAAGTTCCACATTATTAGATTTTAAAAAGTTGCGACGCGCAGGGATATTAAAAAAGAGGTTTTTAACAGCGAGTGATGTTCCTGGTGGAACTGCACAAGGCTCTTGAGCTCGAATGGCACTGCCTTCAATTTCTATATGTGTACCGACTTCATTTTGATGCGGACGTGTTTTTAGATCTACGTGAGCTACCGCTGCTATAGACGCGAGTGCTTCTCCCCTAAATCCTTTTGTATTGAGATTAAAGAGATCTGCCGCCGATGTGATTTTGGAAGTGGCATGACGCTCAAAACTCATACGAGCATCGGTCTCACTCATCCCTTTTCCATCATCTATGATTTGAATGAGTGTTTTGCCAGCATCTTTTACAATCAGTTTGATCGAAGTGGCACCAGCATCAATTGCATTTTCTAAAAGTTCTTTTACAACAGAAGCGGGTCGTTGCACAACTTCTCCCGCAGCAATTTGATTGGCTACATGGTCTGGTAAAAGCTTAATAATGTCTGCCATCTAACCTATATCGAAGAGTTTTGTTCCTGAAAATATGGAAAGATCAAAATCTATAATCCAAAGAAAAATAAATATTAAAACTAAAATTAAAATAAGTATTGTTCTGTTATATCCATTTTTACGAGACTCTTGAAGTTCATCCCAAGCTGTATGTATCTTTGCTTTAAGACCGCGAGGTGTGTTTAAGGTTGTTCTATAGTCATCAAACTTACCCTCCATCTTAAAAGGGCTCCCGTCCTTATCACTCTTATAGTAACGAGGTGTATAGTCAAATTTCTTATTTGTTCTCTTTAAAATTCCCATAATTAATCCATATCAAATATACGTTTTTTACAGTCAAAAAGCATGCCTATTTAACAGTTTGAAAACGTAGAATTGGGAAAAGATATGGAAATCTAGAAAGCGTATGATGATTTGTTTTGAAATTAGTCGTGTCCTATTAAGACATAAGACTTCATTATTAGCTACTTGATAACTAGCTGAACATACATACAATTTCTTTAAACCTAATAAAGGCATATACAATAGCTGGACACTACTATTTTAAAACTTCGACTCTTTGCGTAGCTGCGCCATTTTGATGGCAGCGATCGCAGCTTCTGTTCCTTTGTTACCGTGTTTACCTCCACTACGGTCTATAGATTGTTGCATTGTATTGTCTGTAAGCACACAGAAAATAACAGGGATATCTCCCGTAAGATTGAGTTCTTTGATCCCCTCTGTCACGCCTTGACATACAAAATCAAAATGCTTGGTTTCTCCTTGAATCACGGTACCAATAGCAATCACAGCATCTAGCATGTCATAGGCAGCCGTCATGCGCTTGCACCCATAAATAAGTTCAAAAGCACCAGGCACATTCCATCGAACGATATTATCATTGATGGCGCCACAATCTTTAAGCGCATCAAAAGCACCTTGAAACAGCCCTTCAGTGATTTGACCATTCCATTCAGAAACAACCATCCCAAACCGAAAATCTTTCGCGTTTGGGATGGTGGTTTTATCGTAAGCAGAGAGGTTATTTCCTTCTGTTGCCATACTAGTGTATTTTAAAGTCCTCTACAAATGGGTAGTACCCCATTCGTGAGAATTAGTTTCCTGCTTGTGCTCTACCTAAGTATAGATCTACTTGGCTCGCATAATCAGATTTTTTAAATTCATCTTTGATACGAGTAAGGTAGGTAACAGCAACATCATTTTTACCTAAATCTATCGCTGCTACAGCCGCTTTAAATAAGAAACGAGGTGTTGTAAAGTCGTTTGTATTGAGTTTAAAAGCCTGCTCATAGTAACTCAATGCTTGGTCAGCTTGGTCTAATTGCATAAAAGCATCTCCAATCGCTCCTTTTGCAAGTGGTGCAAGAATCATATCATCAGAAGAGAAATCTTCAAGATGGCTTATCGCATTTTTGTAGTCTTTCATCTCTAGGTATGACATTCCTGCATAGTAGTGTGCAAGATTGGCAGAAGGCGTACCGCTGTACTTATCTGCAATTTCCAATAAACCATATTTACCTCTAGAACCTTCTAATGCTACATTATATAATGAATCTTTCACACTTGTATTTGTAGACTCCAATGCTGTGGTAAAATCTTCTTGCGCATTTACAAGTTCATTTGCCGCTTCTTCAATTTTAGGCTCTTTGATAAATTTACCATAAGCGATATATCCCAAAGCAATTACAAGAATTCCTATAATTACTCCAAAAATTGCTTTCTGGTTTTTCTCTACCCATTCTTCGGTTTTGGAAGCTCCTTCATCAAGGGAAGCAAATACTTCAGCTGTCGTACTGTCTTCTATTTCTTCAACTTCTTTTTCAACCTTCGTTTTGGGCTTGTAACCTCTTTTATTATACGTTGCCATATAGATATTTTGTTAGTGGCGCAAAAATATAATTTTTATTGAATTTTGAAAGGGAAATTATTCCTTATTTTTCGATAATTTGCAAACCATTTCTGAGAAGTTACCCGCTTTCGCGAAAGCGCACCCATAACAGACCCTATGATTTTAAAATCTCTATCCTTAATTAACTACAAAAACTTTACCTCAAAAGCTTTTGAATTTGATGCAAAAATCAACTGTTTTGTCGGTAATAATGGCGTGGGAAAAACCAATATCCTAGATGCCATTTACCACTTATCTTTTGGTAAAAGTTATTTTAATCCTGTCACTAGTCAAAATATCAACCATGACGCAGATTTCTTTGTGATAGATGGGGTTTACGACAAAAGTGATCGCGAAGAAAAAGTCGTTATCAGTGCTAAAAAAGGACAGAAAAAAGTAATCAAACGCAATGCTAAAGTATATGAGCGTTTTGCAGATCACATTGGTTTTTTACCGCTCGTGATCATCTCTCCTGCAGATCGAGATTTGATAACTGAAGGAAGTGATACGCGTCGTAAATTTATAGACGGAGTGATCTCCCAAAGCGACAAAAAATATCTTTCAAATTTACTATCCTACACCAAAGTAATTAGTCAGCGAAATGCCTTATTGAAGTATTTTTCGGCAAATAACACCTTTGATCAGGACACTTTGAACGTCTATAATGACCAACTGATCACCTATGGGCAACCTATTTTTGAAAAAAGAGCGACTTTTTTGACACAGTTTGAGCCTATTTTTCAAGATCAATACAAAGCCATCAGTGGAGGTACTGAAACGGTGTCACTTACCTATCAAAGTAGCCTACATGACATGCCATTTGAACATGCATTGACCAATGCATTACAAAAAGATCGGATGTTGCAATACACAAGTGTAGGCATCCATAAAGACGACTTGGCGTTTGAAATAGATGGACATCCGATTAAGAAATTTGGATCGCAGGGACAACAAAAAACATATCTCATCGCTTTAAAACTGGCACAATTTGATTTTATTAAAAAAGAAAGTGGTGTAAGCCCTATCCTACTGCTTGATGATATTTTTGACAAGCTAGACGAAAACAGAGTAACACACATCATACAATTGGTGAATACGCATAATTTTGGACAGCTTTTTATCAGTGACACCCATCCTGAACGCACGGAAGAGGTTGTGAAAAAAATTCATCAGACGTATGAATTATTTCACTTGAATAATCAAGCATAATCCTCTGTTTTTTCCGTACTTTGCTATTCAGTTATGAAACGATTACACCTTATATACATTCTTTTTATTATACCTCTTGTTTCTTGTACGCAAACTCCAGAAGAGAAGCTTACGTATCTAGAAGGGTATTGGGAAATTGTAGAAGTTGCCTCATCAAATGGAGGTAAGAAAATGTTTTCCATGAGTCAAAATATCGATTTTTTTGAGATTGAGAATCAAAAAAAAGGGATTCGAAAAAAAGTACAACCAGACATAGGTGGCAATTTTACGACCTCACAGTCCTCAGAAAATATTGATATAGAAATAAACGATGATACGCTCATATTAAAATACACAACCGCCTTTGATAGCTGGAAAGAAACAGTTATTGAAGCATCTAAAGATCAATTAATTCTTCTTAATGACATTGGCACAACCTATACCTATAGAAGATATGAACCCATACTCCTTCTAGAATGAAAAAGCGCCATACAGATCCGATATCGATAAGTGATGCCTTGGGAGAGTTTGTCACCAAAAACAAACTTCAAAAAGGGATTGATAAATTGGATGTAGAAAGTGCGTGGTATGCACTAAATCCTGCCTTTAAAACCTATACGATATCTGTCCGCTTAGAGCGAGATACGTTATTAGTGAATTTAAGCTCTTCCGTTTTTAGAGAAGAATTAAGTTACGGTAAAGAAAAAATTCTGGAACGATTAAACGAAGAGCTTCGAAGGGATGTTGTAAAGAAACTGGTGTTGCGATAACGTACCCTAATCACAACACACATCAAAACTAGCTAAAATAAAAATGCGCTATCCTTTGCAGGTAGCGCATTTTAAGTAGTGTATATAATGTATTAAAACATCTCTCTTCCTGAGAAATGGAAAGCACCTTCAATAGCTGCGTTTTCATCACTATCACTTCCGTGAACTGCATTTTCTCCCATAGATGTTGCATATAATGCTCTGATCGTCCCTTCGGCTGCATCAGCTGGGTTGGTCGCACCAATTAACGTACGGAAATCTGCTACTGCATTTTCTTTTTCAAGAATTGCGGCAACGATAGGACCACGTGTCATAAATTCTACAAGCTCTCCAAAAAATGGACGCTCATTGTGTACTGCATAAAAAGCTTCGGCATCTGCCTTTGTCATTTGCGTAAGCTTCATTGCTACAATACGAAAACCGCTTGCTGTAATTTTTTCTAAAATAGCTCCGATGTGTCCGTTTTCTACGCCATCAGGCTTAATCATTGTAAATGTTCTATTTGTTGCCATAGTCTTGATTTAATTCTCACGGTAGCGAGAACCTTTTGTATTTAATAAAATAATTCTTTTTATATGCTTTCGCGAAAGCGTATCACTTTCCCTCAAATTTTGCGCAAAAATAGTGCTTTTCTACATTATGTATATGTTAAGCTTTATCAAATTCGATTTCTTACCTCCATTTTAGAAATTAATAAGCATCTTTAGGATACAACATATTCATAAATTGTATCTTCGCTTCTTATGAATTCGAATGATATTAAGACGGTAACGTCCTTACTCAATACACCAAAATCTATCGTGATTGTCCCTCATAAAAACCCAGATGGGGATGCTATGGGAAGTACACTCGCGCTTTGCAAATACCTCAATAGCCAAGGTCACAATGCTACGGTAGTTGCTCCCAATGAATATCCGCATTTTTTAAAATGGCTTCCTGGTCATGAAAATGTGATCATCTACAATGCGATGACCAAAGCGGCTACTCAAAAAATCAAAGATGCAGATCTTATTTTTACATTAGATTTTAATCATCTGTCCAGAACTGGTGACATGGAGCAAGTTCTTGCTAAAGCTACTGCTGATTTCATTATGATAGATCACCATCAACAACCGTCTGATTATGCGGTGGTCACGTACAGCGACACCAGCATGAGCAGTACCTGTGAGATGGTATACCATTTTCTAGATGCACTAGGCGTGGCAGATCACATTGACGCCGATATGGCGAGTTGTTTGTACACAGGCATCATGACCGACACTGGGTCTTTTAGGTTTCCATCTACAACAGCCGTGACGCATGAAGTGATTGCAAAATTGATTGCAGCCGGAGCTGATAATGCACGTATTCATCGAAATATATACGATACCAATAGCCATACAAAGCTTCAATTATTAGGAGTCGCTTTACAAAACCTCCGAATTCTTCCCAAATATAAAACAGCTTATATCACCTTATCTCAAAAAGAACTAGATGATCATAAGTTTCAAAAAGGAGATACCGAAGGGTTTGTCAATTATGGTTTATCTCTTCAAGGGATTATTTTTGCTGTTATTTTTATAGAAAATAGATCTGAAGGAATTATAAAAATGTCGTTGCGATCTGTAGGTGATTTTTCTGTAAATGAATTTGCGCGTGCACATTATGAAGGTGGGGGACATACAAATGCCGCAGGAGGAAAAAGTGATCTTTCATTAGAAGATACCGTCACTCAATTTATTAGTATATTACCACGTTATAAAGACAAATTATAATCAATGAAAAAAGGAATTGTTGCCATAATTTGTATGCTATGCCTTTGGTCTTGTCAGGGCCCCGAAGCGAGATGGTATGTTTCTAAGCAATCAGGATCTTATATTTCTGAGTCTGTTGCGCGTAATAAAGAATTGATCACAGAAGAAGAGGTTTTTATCAAAAAACTCATTACACAAGACACAACCCAAACCTACCTAAGTTCTGAAAGTGGCTTCTGGTATACTTATAACACACAAGATACGATCACCACAAAGAAACCTGTAAAAGGAGATGTGGTCACCTTTAGCTATGATTTACAAACGTTATCTGGCACGACCATTCTTTCTAAGGAAGAGATAGGAATACAAGCCATGAAGATAGACCAAAGCAATCAGGAACTTATTTCTGGCATACGTGACGGACTTAAAATTTTAAAAGAAGGAGAAACCATTACATTCTTATTTCCTTCTCACAAAGCCTATGGATATTATGGATTTGAAGATAAAATAGGAAGTAATCTTCCCATAAAATCTACGGTCACTTTATTAAAAATAGAAGAAGATAATCAACCCGAATAATTAATATTTTTTAACCCATGAAAAAAACACACATGTTACTTATTGTTGCCCTACTATCATTACTTTCCTGTAATGATAAATACCCCGATTTAAAAGACGGTATCTATGCTGAGATTATTACAGATAAAGGAACTATTGTTACCGAGTTATTTTATGAAGATGCTCCTGCTACAGTAGCCAACTTTGTGGCACTTGCAGAAGGCACACATCCTATGGTAGATAGTATATATGCGAACAAACCTTATTATAACGGCTTAAAATTTCATAGAGTCATTAAAGACTTTATGATTCAAGGAGGAGATCCTTTGGGAACAGGAACAGGAGGCCCAGGATATAAATTCCATGATGAATTAACTCCTACAAGAAGACACGATTCAGCGGGTGTTCTTTCTATGGCTAATTCTGGAGCAAATACCAATGGTAGCCAATTTTTTATTACTCATAAAGCGACACCACATTTGGATGGTTTTGACCAAAATGGCGGTAGAAAAAGATGTGGACAAAAAGACCGAAGAGGAAGACCGATAAGCTGTCACACTGTTTGGGGAAAAACAGTGATTGGATTTGATGTGATAGATGCTATTGCAGGCGTTGACATGGTAGACCCTAGAGCTGGAAAAACCAAAGAAGATGTCATCATGCAACAAGTAAACATTATTCGTAAAGGGAAAGCTGCAAAAAACTTTGATGCACCGGCTACTTTTACCAAAGAATTAGACAAATACGCTAATCGATATGCTGAATTCACTAAAAAATTCAGTGAAAAAGAAGGAAAAGCAGAAACACTTCCAAGTGGACTTAAAGTTTTTTGGGACAAAAAAGCAGAAGGACAAACGCCAACTGTAGGCGATTCTATCAATGTAAACTATGCTGGATTTTTTCATGAAACTGGCGAATTATTTGACACGAGTATTGAAGATGTAGCGAGAAGTCAAGATAAGTTTGACCAAGCGCGTAAAAATGCTATTGGATATAATCCTCTAGGCACCCTTTACAGTCCTGACGCAAGTCTAATCCCTGGATTTAAAGAAGGGATTCAGCTTATGAGCATAGGAGACAAAGTGACTCTATTTATACCTTCTCACTTAGGATACGGCTCTTCAGGTTTTCCTGGATTTATCCCTCCTAATTCAGATCTTGTTTTTGAATTAGAATTGATGGGCATTAAAGAACCACAAAAATAACTCCTTAGATATAAGGCATAAAAAAAGCTGAGATTTTATCTCAGCTTTTTTTATGCTCATATTTTATAGTTTCTCTACCTATTTTACAGGAATATCTTTCAAGATCTCTAAAACAAAATTCCAGTACTTCTTGGCAGAAGAGATACTAGCACGTTCATCTGGAGAATGTGCTCCTTTAATGGTAGGTCCAAAAGAAATCATATCCATCGCTGGGTAATTCTGTCCTAATATTCCACATTCTAAACCTGCATGACATGCTGCCACATGAGGCTCTGCATTGTTAATTTGTTTGTACTTATCGATAAGCACTTGAAGAATTGGACTTTTCATATTGGGAGCCCAACCAGGATAATCTCCAGATAACTCCACATCACACCCTGTTAATTCAAACGTGGCTCTAAGTGCATTGGCAAGGTCTACTTTAGAACTCTCTACAGAAGATCGCGTAAGACATCCCACTTTAATAGCGCCCTCTTTAACGACCACACGGGCTATATTATTAGAGGTTTCTACTAGGTCTTCGATATCTGGACTCATACGGTATACTCCATTATGAGCTGCATACAATGCTTTAGTGAGTCCTTCTTGAACGCCTAACTCCATTACTTTTGTAGGAAGTTCTGTTTGAGAAAGCACCATCTCAAGCCCTAGCTCTAAGGTTTCAAATTCCTTTTGTATGGTGTTAGAAAGCGCATCAAATTCGAATTCAAACGCTTCTTGTTGTACCGTATCTACTACGATAACCGCAACGCTTTCTCTAGGGATCGCATTACGTAAACTACCACCATCTATACACGCGATTTGTAGTCCAAAATTCTCAAATCCGTTGTATAACAAACGGTTCATTAATTTATTGGCATTTCCCAGTCCTTTGTGAATATCCATTCCTGAATGTCCGCCCTGAAGGCCTCTTACTGTTATGGTATATGCTGTTTTACCCTCCACTACAGGCTCTTCTTTATACGATCTAGTCGCAGTGACGTCAATTCCTCCAGCACAACCTACGCCTATTTCATCATCTTCCTCTGTATCTAAATTCAGAAGGATATCTCCTTTGAGAACACCTCCTTTCAGCCCCATAGCACCTGTCATACCTGTCTCTTCGTCTATCGTAAACAAAGCTTCTATAGCAGGGTGCACAATGGTTGTACTCTCTAGTACTGCCATAATCGTAGCAACGCCTAGCCCGTTATCGGCACCAAGTGTTGTGCCTTTTGCTCGAACCCAATCCCCATCAACATACATTTCGATACCTTGGGTATCAAAATCAAAAGTAGTATCTCCATTTTTTTGATGTACCATGTCAAGGTGTGATTGCATCACTACCATTTTACGATGCTCCATCCCTGGTGTTGCAGGCTTACGTATAATAACGTTTCCAACTTCGTCTTCTAGGGTTTCTAGATTCAGGGCGTTCCCAAAATCTTTCATAAACTGTATGACACGTTCTTCTTTTTTTGAAGGGCGAGGCACGGCATTAAGGTCTGCAAATTTATTCCAAAGCGCTTTAGGTTCTAGCGCTCTTATATCTGGGTTTGTCATAAAAGTGTCTTTTTGCAAAGATACTTCCTTATTCGTTTTTAGTAGACTATTTTATATTCTTATCAGGGAAAATTAATGATAGCAATACATATAATACAATCAGTAATGGAATGGCTAGATACTGTAGAAAAATAATTAGTAGAATACTCGTAAGAATAAATACATAGCGAACTTTATTTCCTCCAAAATCCCACGTTTTAAATTTAAGTGCAAATAAATGGATTTCGGCATTAAGCATATAACTGCTTGCGATCGTAATTCCGATTAAAACATAGGGGTTTGTAAATACCGCTTTCGCGAAAGCGTACTCTCCATATATCAAAATTAAAGGAATACTGATGATAAAAAGCGTATTTGCAGGGGTTGGCAAACCGATAAATGAATTGGTCTGGCGATCATCGACATTAAATTTTGCAAGGCGATACGCAGAAGCTAGCGTAACCATAAATCCGAGGTAAGCGATATTAAAATGATATGCATCCATCGAAGCTCCCCAGGGGATATCTGTGGCATCTAGTAATAGCTGATACATCACAATCCCAGGTACTACCCCACTTGTGACCATATCTGCCAAAGAATCTAACTGAAGCCCCACTTCACTTTGCACGTTCAAGAGACGCGCAAAAAAACCGTCAAAAAAATCAAAGAAGATTCCTAGCGCAACAAAAAACGCAACGTACTCCATTTGATCGTGTACGGCAAATAAAACAGCGATACAGCCACTTAAAAGGTTACCCATCGTAAGGGCATTAGGTATATATTTTTTGAGTCCCATCGTTAGTATTTGTGTAAAAATAGAAAAGAAAATGAATTATGTAATTATATATGCAATATCTCGATTAAAATAAAGTTTAGAATATGTAATAAAAAGGGGATATTTGCCCTGAAATTACTGCTTTTGAAAAAGATACTACCTATATTTTTTATACTGCTTACACTATCTGTAAGCGCACAAGCCGTGCGTAAGTACTCTAATGAGTTCTTAAACATAGGGGTAGACGCTGCTGCCTTAGGAATGAGTAATGCCGTTGTAGCAAGTACGAGCGATGTTAATTCTGGATATTGGAACCCTGCTGGGCTCGTGAATCTAGAAGACAATCAAATATCGATCATGCACGCGTCCTATTTTGCAAACATTGCAAACTATGACTATATCGCATTTGCAAAACCACTGGATGATAAAAGTGCCATAGGCGTTTCCATTATTAGGTTTGGGGTGGATGATATTTTAAATACTACCCAACTTATAGATGCCGAAGGAAATATTGATTTCAATCGAATCAGTTTATTCTCTACCGCAGATTGGGCAGTCACCTTCTCGTATGCGCGCGAACTTCCACTAGATGGTCTTAATATTGGCGCTAATGCAAAAGTAGTACGACGCGTTATTGGCGATTTTGCAAATAGTTGGGGATTTGGTATTGATGTCGGTTTACAATGGAAAAAAGGAAATTGGAATTTTGGATTGATGGCTCGTGATATTACGACAACCGTCAATGCTTGGAGCATTGATGAAGAGCAATTTGCTACCATTAGTGATGCCGTAGAAGGCCAAAACCAAGAACTTCCTGAGAGCACTGAGATCACCATTCCTAAGTTGCAACTAGGCTTTGGAAGAACATGGGTACATCACTATGACTATAGTTTTAAAGCAGAAATAGACTTTAATGTCCGTTTTGCGCAAACGAATGATATTGTATCAACATCAGCCGCAAGTGTAACCCCTGCCTTTGGTTTTGAATTTGGCTATGCAGAACTCGTTTATGTACGAGCTGGTGTAGGTAATTTTCAAGAGATTACACAATTAGATAATTCTACGACGGTAGGTTTTCAACCTAATATTGGTGTAGGGTTTAAATACAAAGGCATCCATGTTGATTATGCGCTTACCGATATTGGAGATCAAAGTGCTGCCATTTACTCCAATGTCTTTTCCTTAAAATTAGATTGGGATTTATTTAGATAACCCCCTTAAATAATAGATATTATAGATTAAGCTATAGATCCCGCTGAAAAGCGGGATTAGCCTGCCTGCCGGCATAGGCAGGTTCTACTAACTATTTTGTATGCGTCTTTCAGACATTTTACAAAATAGTGTTTCACTAATAAGGCAAAGCCGTATAGGTTGCCCCAGACTCTGGCCCTCTTTCATTAGGAGTTGTATTTTTATAATTATGAGGAACTGATAGGTAAGGGTATTCCCAGTTATCTATCGTCACAACAAAATGCAAATGCGGGTACCCAGCTAAACCAGTAGCTCCACTGTATCCTATAAGTTGTCCTTGTGTTACATTTTGTCCTACAGATACTGCCGCTCCATCTTGTGTAAGATGCATATATTGATCGTATGTATTTCCTGAAAAAATCACAATAATATTATTCGGAAAACCAAAGTCCTGTCCAGACTGTTCAATATGCACAACTGTTCCCGAACGCGCGGCTGTAATTTCAGAACCTAGCTCCATTGCAAAATCAACAGCAAATTGATCTGGTTCTCCCGGAGCGTGATACGAACCTGTACATTGACTTAAATCGACTCGATATGATTCTTCTACAGGATACGGGAGTACATATTCAGACATCATCCAATTATCATATACTGCATTTTGACAAGCTGTTAGATTATTATTTACCTCAGAGAGTTCTGGGTCTACAGGTTGTAATTCAAAGTCATCTTTAAGACATGAATAAAATACAATTGAAATACACGCGACACATAAAAGAGATTTATACATTACTTTTTTTTTTACGCAAAGTATCTAGAACATTGCTAAAGAGGGTTAAAATCAGTAGTTATCGAATAAAGAATAATTATTTTTAAGTATATTGTTTGTAATGGAAACATTACGCTATCTCATATTCCTATATTGTATCCTTGGAGTATTTGTTGCAGGAGGGCTTTTCTACTCTAAAAACATACTCGGCAATAAGTATATCTCTTTATTCATTATATGTTTTACGTTAGACCAATGTAATTTCCTGTATGAGACTAGTTCTTTCCTTAAAATTTACCCGCAATTCTTTCTTGTTTTATACCCTATTTGTTTACTTCTAGGGCCTTTATTATGGTTTCATTTTTCTTCTATAGTAAAGGGAGCTGATGTGCCTATAAAAAAGCAACTTTGGCATTTTGTGCCTTTTATACTATTTATTGTTTTTTTTCTTACTCCTCTATATAGACTGCCTGGACTAGAACGTATTTCTTTTGCTTCAGAGAAGTTCTTAGACTATATAATGCCTTTAAATTACATCAGAACTACTCATGTGGTCATATATGGTGTTATTATGCTTGTGATCATTGTGAGAAAAAAACTTTTACAAAAACACCCAAAAGCAATATATCTTGTTGTCATTGCAATCGTCTACTTTCTAACAGCAATTATACAGTCCTATTTAACTGCCTTTGCAAACTCATATCGTGATTTTGCAATCTACTATTCCTTAGCGGCGACTATTGTTCTATTTTGTGGAATTATATTATATAAATACCCCGATACCCTCAAAGAGTTTCAGATCAAATACTTTAAAAACTCTCTAAAAGAAAGTGATAAGAAACGAATTATTAAAAAACTAGAACACTTTAAAAGCAATACTCCTTTTTTCTTAGATAATAAAGTCAACCTCTCAGAACTAAGTGACCAAATAGAAGAAAAAAAACATCATTTATCTCAGGTATTATCAGAAAAAATGAACATTTCATTTAATGATTATGTAAATGCTATAAGAATACGGTATGCAGAAAAACTACTTTTAAGCCCTCATCATGAAAACACCAAAATTATAGCGATTGCATTTGAATCAGGATTTAACAACAATGTAACTTTCAATAAAGCATTTGTAAAATTTACAGGATCTACTCCTCATAAATACAGAATAGAAAGAAAACGCTAACAAAACCATTCACTAAGCTACCCCATAAAAAACGTCCAGCAATTGCTGGACGTTTTGTTTTAATGTTTATTTGGTACAACCTTATCTTTTCAGGGTAAAGTGTCCTACAAATTCTCTTTGGGTTCCTA
>CAYGQJ010000097.1:0-12303 GCA_964351845.1 uncultured Flavobacteriaceae bacterium
TCTCCTATGAGGAAAAAATTTCGTTTCTCTTTCGGTACAAATGCACCTAAATGTTCCCGTAAGGCAGGATCGAAATAGGGTTTTACAGTCACAATGTCTTCCTGATCCAAAAAGGTAATCAAGCTTTTGGCGGCCTCATCAGCCATTTTATCATAAGCTTCGGGAGAGTCGGCATCCACGAGTTCTGGTAATTTTCTATTTCTATGCTCTTCTAGTTTTAGCGATGTCCACGCACGGGCGAGTTCGCGTTTTAGAATCATTACTTCATCATCCCAAGTTAAAGGAACCAAGTGTACATTTTGTAAATACCAGGTGTAGTTGTCTTTGCCAATTCCGGAGGGACCTGTTTTTGATTTTGATTGATTCTGCAACCAAGTCACCAAATCATTTGTGGAGGCTATCGCATCATCTATCACCGAAACTAATTCGGTATCATTTTTAATCGTAGGTTGCTTTTTTAGATTGGTCAACACGACGCTTTGATATTGAATATCCCGAATCCCAGTGATCCATAAATCTCTGGCATTTCCTGTTAAATTCTTTTTTGCTTGCTTATTGAGTGGTGCAATTGTTTTTAGGTCGGTTACCAATCTACTTCTTTCTTCTGCCGATAACGGAAACGTATAAGTCCATAGTTCGGTAGTGCCATGATGGGTAGGGCCTTCATGCGCTGGCACATCACTTCTGCTGGACCACACCGATTTATAAAAAGCGGGATCACGCGTCCAAGGTTGTAAAACACGATGGTTAAAATCAAAGCCATTCATCTCAGCCCAAACAATCATCCAGTCAACTTGATGTTCTACGGGCCAATGTGTGGTGTCAATAGCGTGTAATCCTGATTGTAATTCTTTAAATCTTGGCAAACGCTTTTCAAAGGTTTCTTTGGTATAATCAGGGGCACCATCGAGAAGTGGTGGTTTTTCAAAGGTTCTCCAGTCTTTAAATAAGGTTACTAAAGAGGAATAGTCAGTAGAAGTGAAATTCTCTGTGTTCGTTGAGGTATCTGTGGTTGTTTCTTTCGTTTTTTCTTTGGTGTCTGTTTGACAGCTATAAAAGAACATGATTAAGAGTGAAAGAGTGATGGTGGATGATTTCATCTGATTATGGTGGTTTTTGTGGTCTGCTAAGAAGCAATAGCTTAACAATATCGCGGACTTCATAAAAATACGGAAACCTTTTGATTCCTTCATTACTGAAACGAGTTGAGCACAAGCGCTAGGCTTTTCTAGGGGGAGAAAGAGATTGTTTTTAGGAGGGGTAGTGTTTTAAGTGATCTTAGAATGCGTTACTTATTAAAAACTAAAATAGAGTAATACTCTAATTTAGAGTAGTACTCTATTTTTGATGTGGGGTTTCATATAGGGGTTTCTGCATGATATTATGATCTCTCCCTTCCGTCTACATTTCGTTCCTCAATGTAGCCACCTTCCCTCGCTGAGGGAAGGAGCTTTTGTTCCCTCATCCTAGCCTTCTCCCAGAGGGAGAAGGAATCACTTTTTAGTTCTGATTTGTGATTTTTTTCGCGAAAGCGAACATCAAGTATATAAGTTCCCCCTTTGGGGGTTAGGGGGCTTTTTTCTCCCTTCCGTCTATAACTCGTTCCTCGTTATAGCCACCTTCTACTTCGGCAGGCTCAGCACAGGCCTACTGAGGGAAGGAGCTGGTTATTTACATGTATTTAAGTGAGCGGTAAACAATATGAGTTCCCCCTTTGGGGGTTAGGGGGCCTTTAGGAGGCTTGGGCTTACATACTTTTTACAAACTGTAAAAAGACGCTTTTGTGACGCTCTAGATCCATGTTGGCAGAAAGTGATACGCGGGCAATATAATCCTTGTCGTCTTCTTTGGTGGTGCCTTGGGTGGAGGTTGCGGGAATGGTCCAATAACATCCTTGGAGTTGCCCGTAGCTTACGCAGTACTTACTTTCTGTTGGGATTTCGGTAATCATGAGATGAATTAACTTATGATTGAGCATTCTTTTATAGGCTTCTTTTTCTTCAGGGGTATTCCCTTTGGTAGGGAGATCTAATGAAAAAACCGAAGGGGTAAACCCTTGTTGCGCAAGTTCTTCGGAAACAAAATTAATTTTAGCTTCTGGTAATGTCGCATGGATAAAGTTGACAAATGCGCGGGTATTGAGGTAGGCATCGTGAATCCGTTGATTCATAGACGGCATTTGGGTTGCTAATATCGCCATTTGATCGGATGTTGCTTCGTTATCACAGAGTTGTAAGTGCTTCTCTATAGTGTTCATTAAAGCGGCTGTGTTTTTATTACCCACACAATAGCCTGCAGTACATTTTCCGCCACTTGGGAATTTTGAGCCACTCGCATAGGAGATGGTTCTGATGGTAGAGAGTATTTCACCTTCCCCCAAAAAATGAACATTTGGACAAAAGGTTTGATCCAAAATAAAAACAGGATCAATAGCTGTTTTGCCACTTGGTGTTTTACGCACCGCACTTAATACTCTTTTTAGTTCTTGTAAATCGGGAACTTCCACTCTAGGGTTTGTCGGGATTTCTGCAATAATGTAAGGGACAGCATCTTCTTTTGCCATCCTATTGAGTACCTGATCAATACTCTTGACCATGTCATTGTCACCATCTACAGGTAGATCGACTACGTCTACAGTATCTAAGCAAGCCGCAACACGTCTCGCTTGGTCATTGGTACCTCCATAGCAATTGGGAGGGACAATAATTTTGATGGCTTTTCCCTTGTGTTTTTCTACCGCATCATCGATGAGTCCCATCATAATGGCATATTGCACCGAGAGTCCGCTGGAACCCATAAGTGCTCTGGTTGAAGAACCCGTGATGTCTGCAATGGTGTCTTCGACACGCGTTTTATCTTCCTGTAATGTATGTTTCTTTTGAGGAAGTGGCGATTGATCTACAAGTGCTTTTAAAGCAATCAAACAATCGGAAGGGGTCATCGCAATGGTTTCTCTTCTTCGTACGTGCTGAATGTCTGAAATATAGTCTTTATTGTGTTCGCCATTGATAATTAAAACACTTCCAAGTTGCGTATAGGTGTGAATGTAGAAATCAACTGTTGGGTGGAGTGCTGTTTTACTGATCTGGATATGTTCTGAAATAAGAACGGTGCTTCCGTCAAATTCAGGAATTGAAGCGGTGTCTTCTATTTGTTTTAGCTCAAAGGTATATCCGTATACTTGTTTGATCACTTCGGGATCAAAAAAAGTGGGTAATTCCCCTGTGTAAAGAATTTGCGTATTTTTTTTGTCAAAGAGGTTTTTGCGTAGCACCGACAAGATAGGAATCGTCCTAGAGGAAAAACTGATGAGTTGTTCGGGTGCTAGTCCTTGTAATCCTGCAATGCCCCACTCCAAAACACAGGATAAGGGATGCCCTAAGCGAATATAGTCATATGCGGTGGGTAATTTATAAAGGGCAGCTGACTCAGAATTACCTGCTTGAAATAAGTGTTCAAACTGATCTAAAAACTGTGTTTTCGCTAATTCTTCCTCATAAATATCTAATCGATGCGTGGTTAGCCCCAACCAATCTGTGGGCATATTTGCGAGTACATCTTTGATATAATTGAGCCTTTTATTGTCTTCCATTTTTACACTTTTAGAAGGGTATAATATACGTGAATTTGATTTTTCAAAGTGCGTTATGAGACGTTTTTTTATCGAAAACCTTGCGTATTAAAAGTGATTTAATTTTTAATTAGGAAGTGTTGTTTTATACGCTTTCGCGAAAGCGTACCCATTAATTTATAATGTTTTTTTTGCACTTAAGAACTACGAGAGGAATTGTTGGTTGAATTATAGGGTGTTTTACTTTTCATAGATGTACGAATCATATCCTGTAAAATGAGAAGTTCCTGTTCTTCTTCTTGTATCGTTGTTCTAAAATTATTAATGATGTCTTGAGTTAATGTTTCTGATTTTGAAATCTTTTGATTTCTAGTTTTCATTTTTCGAGTCATTCGGGCTATATAAAGGAAGACAAAAGCAAGTATTAATAGAAGTACTGCTATAAATTGAATACCATCTATAATTTCTTTTTCAAGGGCTTTTTCCATCCCATTTTCTAAATTTTCTAAAATAGTTGCCGTACTGTAATCAAAGTCGCGGTCATCTGATGTAGCTTGGATAAGTGTTTGGGCAAATGTTTCTCCTGTTGTTTCAATATAATGACGTCTTGCATCATTTATAAGATCTTCTCGAACTTCTTCATTTTCTAAAATGATTTCAGGAAATAGAATGAAGAATAGCGCAATAATAATAAGCGATACTCCAATAACAATGGAAAGTATTCTTTTGATTAATAAATAGGAAGAGCCAAACCATCTTCCTTTTTTTGAACCAGAAATCGTAGTGTGTAGGTTTTCTAATTCTTTATTTTTTTGTGATAAAATCGTTTGGCGTTTTATCTTTTTCCCAAGAAGTTCATTAAGTGTTTCTAAATTAGTCATAGTAGGTCTATAAGTTTATTAATAAAGTGTAGGGACTTGTCTTAATTAACGGGGAAGGTGTTATATAATATGATTATGGTTTGTATTTCAATTTATGTTTTCAATAGCTTTTCTAGCTCTTTTAGAGAATTATCTCTTTTTCGCTCCCAAATAGAGGAGTTAACAGGTTGTAGTTGAAAGAATTTTTCAACGCTATCTTTTAAACTGTTATACTTTAATTTTTCATTAATTTTCATCCCATTAGTGGTTGGGATTACCCCTTTGACATCTTTAAAGTCAAAAGGAGGTATGAGTATAGGAATATGAGTATTTGTTTTTATCCAAGTGGCTCCCATTTCGCAAAGACATACGGGACTAGAATAAAAATTTTGAGACAGAATAAAGATGACTAAAACATTAGCATCTAATTTCTCCTTAATGGTTGAAAGAAAATCGTCACCTAACGCAACTCCATATCCTTCAAATGAAGAACAAAATATGTTGTTGCTAGGCACCCCAATACTCTCAAATATAGTGATTATATGTTCAACGTATTTTCGGTCTTTACTCGAATGACTTATAAATATTTCTTTCATTTCGTTCAATTCTCTCATAGTATTAGTAGTAGTTACATGGTTGTTAGAAAATGCTTTACTAACTTTTATAAACTTAGATTTATTTTGTAGCATCATAAGAATATCAACTTTCTTAAGAGTACAAGTTAGAAGATGCTCATAGTCACTTCTTGTAGTGTCTGTTTTTACTCCTTTCAGTCCTTTTATAAGTGCTGTTATATTAATTAAGCCTATTTTTTTAAAATCAGTTAGGTATGGATTATCTTCAAAACACTCAAGCCGAGTTTTTAGAAACTCTTTTACTTCTTCACTCCAGAATTTAAGGTGTCTTGTAAATTGATCCAATTGATTTTTGTCAATAATAAAAGCTTTAAATGTGTCGTAGAGGCTTTTCCCTTGCTTAATATATTCTTCGAGCTCACTATTGAACTTATCTCTGTGATAGTTGATCTTTATTTCCAAAAAAAAATCTAATTAAAGTTTGAGAGCTAATCTAAGCAATTTTAATTGCTGTTTATCAGTGTGTTATTGATAATTATTCACAAAATCAATTATAAAATTCTAGAAGAATATATTTATATAAATGTATTTAGTGTTGTGTTATACGCTCCTACCTACCAGCAGGCAGGTTCGTGAAAGCATAAATGCTCCTTCCCTCGCTGAGGGAAGGAGCATTTTGATTTGGCTTTTTTATACGCTTTCGCGAAAGCATACGACTCCCTTATCAATATGGTGAACCGTTTCTTGATTTTAGTTCCAAAACATATTTAATTTCCTAAAAGGGTGAGGGGTTTATTGAGCTGCTTCTAGTGATAAATTCAATAGTTTGTTTGCTATTGGGTTGACACTTGACTGTGCTCTTGAGGTATTGGCTAGGATGACACTTACGGCTTTTTTACTTGGGACGATGAATAGGAAAGAAGTACATCCTGTTTGTCCCCCAGAATGTCCCATAATGGCACCTTCTTTTGATTTTGGACCATACAGGAACCATCCAAATCCATAGCTATTGTTTACTTTTTCAAGACTATGGTGTTGTCTCATGAGTGTGAGTGTGCTTTCTTTTACCAAGGTGTTATTGATGATGGCATTACCAAAGTTGAGCATATCGCCAAGGGTGGTATAAAAACCTCCGGCGGGGATTCTGTTACTCAGGTTATTTTCTTTGGCGATTTTAGCTTTCCCTTTTCCGTTGTTACGAGAATACAACTCAGATTTGTTATCTGATTTAACACCAAATTTTTCAACACCCGTATGTGACATGTTGGCTTTGTCCCAGATATTGGTTTGCATATACGCTTCAAAGGTCTGCCCAGAAACACGTTCTATAATAACGCCCAAAACCGTGTATCCGTAGGTCGTATAGCTATATTGTGTACCAGGTTCAAAAAGGAGTTCTCTATCCTTAAATAGGTCTAATGCTTCGTATAATGTCGGGTAGTTGACGGTTGTATTGGATTCTCGACCGTCTTTGTAGCCTCCAATACCAGATGTGTGGGTGATTAAATGCCGCGTGGTAATCTGTGTTTTTGGATGTGTTGGGTAGTCCGGAATATAGGTTTGTATTGGGGTATCCAAATCTAATCGTCCTTGTTCTACCAATTGCATCACGGCTATCGCTGTCATGGGTTTTGCAATAGACCCCATGCGTACTTGGGTATCTAATTCAAATTTCTTTTCTAGTTTTTTATTGTAATACCCCGCAGCAGATTGATCAATGATGGTACCATCAACAGCATATCCTGCGACGACACCCATAACTGTTTTGTCGGAAATGACTTCTTCTAATAGCGTGCTTATGTTGGTATCCTTGTTTTGTGAGATTCCTGTGGTATAGATCAAAAAGGAAAGGAATAAGATGGCATAATTTTTCATCGTTTGTGTATTTATGAAGTTGATAACGATGTCAAATGTACGTATCAAAACAAGTAGCAACCCCTTATTTTATTAGGATAGTGGCGAATGATTCGTTTTTAGGGATGAATGATTCATTGCTAATACTGCTTTTTTATAATTTTTAGAAACTGGTACTTCTGTTTGCGTGAGTAAAAGCGTATTTGCATCTTTCCATTCTTTAAAATGCATGGGATTGATGAGGTGTGAACGATGCACTTTTAGTAATTCAGGAAGTTGACCCTCCATTTTTTTTAAGGTGGTTCTTAATAATTTGGTACGTAGGACTCCATCGACGAGATGGGATACGCTCACATAATTATCAGCACTAGAAACGCAGATGAGATCCGAGGGTTTAAGTTGTAAAATATCTAATTTGTTGGTTCCTGTTAAGATGATCTCTTCTGAGTCTTGAGGAACTTTTTTTCTATTGACAAACCATCTCCCAAAAATAATAACGGGTAATAGAATAAAGAAAATAGGGTAGTAGACTTCAAGGGTAAACTTTATAAAGGAATAGTCTCCGTTTACGATACTCGATTTGTAATATACATAGCTGCCTAATAAGACAAGGATATTATATAAGGTGATAAAGAGAACTTCGAGAACAATCGGGTATTTGGCTATTTTTTTAGTACCCCATTGTTGCAGTGGAATTAATAGGATATAAACGATAAACGAAATTAAACCATACATAGGCATGATTTCAAATCGTACTTCTATAGGTAATTCTGCAATGTCAAAAGGGGCAATAAGGACCAAAAAAATAATCAGCCAAACGGCCAAAAGTAGCGCAATTAAAAAATGATATGTATAGGATTTTGGTAAAGGCATTCTCGTGTCTAGCTACGTTTCAAATGGATGTGCATGGTTGTCCTTACAAACCTAACTTATTTTTAAAGGCTTAGCAAGTATATGTTTGTGCGCCGTTTATAATACTCAAGATGTGTGGGCAGGGAAGAGGTGATGGCTGTTTTAACCGCTTTCGCGAAAGCGGTTAAAAAGGATTAAGCTTGCTAGGCTTAGGATTCGTCATCTCGACAGAGTGAGGTACGAGTAACGAGAAATCACATGATCGTGAGCTATTTGTGTGATCTCTCCTAACGTCGAGATGACTCACGATTCATGACTTTTTCTTTTAATCCTGATTCGTGATTCTCTTAAGTCCTGTTTATTTTTTTATATTACGTTTTATCTTTTACCCCTTTCCGGATGCGTTTTTCTTTGCTTTGGCGATCATTTCTGTAGCATTATCATTTTCAGGATCTAGTTTTAAAGACATCGTGTAGTTTTTAATGGAGTTACTCCAATCCTTATTATCGAAATACGCTTCCCCTAGACTATCATATAAGTCAGCATCTTTTGGCATTAATTCTATACCATACGTAAACACTTTAATAGCAGCATCTGGATTCTTTTTATCGTTTAACCATTCATAACCGATCATGTTGATAACCGAATTAAAATCATTTTCTATAAGCTCTTTAGCAGAAGGTTTTTCAGTAGCGATGATCTCTTCTAGAAAACGTGTAGGCTTTTCGGAGTCATTATACATTTGATAGTGCATGTTACCGATAGATTCTTCTGGAAATAAATTAGCAATCATTGTTTTATGATTTCCTTTTTGAAGTTCTTCTTTTAAATCGAGATCAATAAACTGTGTATAATCGTGATAGAGATATACTCTCACGGTCAATGTCTCTAAGTTATATACCGTTGAGTATTGCGTAGAGAATACTGCTGAGCTAGCTAAATTTTTCATCACTTCTCCACAGTATTCTAATGAAGAATCTCCCTGCGTTGATTTTAAAAATGCTCTTCCTTTTTGAAAAGTAGGAAGTGTTACATCATCTTCAGAGGTGATTTGTGAATAGTAGAAATTTGAAAATGCTTTTTCTGACTCTTCTCCAATAATAAGTGCATCACCTTCAACAATTAAATAAGTGCCAGATTTGTCAACAAAAACAACTTGACTACTCGATAAAGAGCTTAAGTTGATGGTCTCCAAATAACTTTTTACTTCTTCTACAGTACGCATGGTTTGCATAATATTTCTAATAGCCTTCCCAATAGGAATGTCTAATTTTCCTTCTGTATTTTCTATGGCTAATTCAGGATTTGCAAAACCATCAAAAACAAGTCCTACTTCATTAATCGCTCCTTGTGCAAAGTTATTAAGAAGCCCCATGTACATAACCCCATAGGCATTGTCATGTGCTTCTTCAAACCAAAATTGGCTGTTAGGACTTAACCAGTCTTCGTTATTTCCAACAATGGTCACACCATTTTTTGTGATTTTATACATACTACATGCAGTAGATAGTAACGGGTTTGCTAAAAAAACGAAAAGAAGTAGTATCGATCTATAATTCATCTTGAAAGTATTATTTACCTAAAGACTTACTTATTATTTTAATGTTACAGTTGTAGATATATGCTTTCGCGAAAGCGTGGACTGCTCTCTTCCCTCATTACTGAAATAAGTTCAGCACAAGCTCTAGCCTTCTCCCAGAGGGAGAAGGAATTGCTTTCGTTTTTAAATTTTCTTTTTGAAGCTAAGGGGCTTTCCCTCCCTTCCGTCTGTGTCTCATTCTTCGACACATCCACCTTCTACTTCGACAGGCTCAGCACAGGCCTGCTGAGGGAAGGAGCTTTTGATTTAGATATATTTTTATGTGAGCGGTAAACGATAATAGTTCCCCCTTCGGGGGTTAGGGGGCTTTCCCTTTTTGGGGGTTAGGGGGCTTACCACTTAATAATCGAACTCGCCCAGGTGAAGCCACTTCCGAAGGCAGCGAGTACGACGGTGTCTCCTTCTTTGATTTTTCCTTTTTCCCAAGCCTCTGTAAGCGCAATAGGAATAGATGCTGCGGTGGTGTTTCCGTATTTCTGAATGTTGTTAAACACCTGGTCATCAGTAAGACCAAATTTCTTTTGCACAAATTGTGCAATACGAAGATTGGCTTGATGCGGAATCAACATATCAATAGCATCTGGGGTCAGATTGTTTTTAGCGAGCCCTTCTTTGATCACTTCAGAGAAACGAACCACGGCATTTTTAAATACAAACTGCCCATTCATATATGGGTAATATGGGATATCTTCGGTAGGATTAGTAGCTATAATTTCAGGCACCCATTGCTCGGTACTTGGTCCTTTTAGAGAAAGCTCCAATGCGTGTTCTCCTTGACTATGCAAGTGCGAAGAAAGAATTCCTTTAGAAGCATCTTCTTCACGAGTTAATACAGCAGCACCCGCACCATCTCCAAAAATCACAGAAACTGATCGGCCTCTGTCTGTAAAATCCAATCCGCCACTATGGTTTTCGGCACCAATCACCAATACATTTGTATACATGCCTGTTTTGATAAACTGATCTGCTGTTGCCAGTGCATACACAAAACCACTACACTGATTACGAACATCTAATGCAGGAACGGTTTCCATACCCATAAGATGTTGTACTTGTACACCACAACCTGGAAAGTAATAATCAGGACTCAAGGTGGCAAAAACAATCATATCAATGTCTTTGTTTGTCAATCCCGCACGCTCTATCGCAATCGTAGCTGCTTTGACGCCCATTTTTGCTGTAGAATTCCCATCTCCTTTTTTGATATGACGACGTTCTTTAATTCCAGTACGCTCCTGTATCCAGGCATCATTGGTATCCATAAGTTTGGATAAGTCATCATTGGTAACAATATTTTCAGGGACATATGCGCCTAATCCGGCGATTCTAGAATTATACATATAGTGGGTTTTAAAATTATCACAATCATAAAGTTACGTATTCGGTCCTTGCGGTATACGTTTTCACGAAAGTGGAAAAAGTCGTGACACAAATATATGTTTTTGATACTTTTATAAGAAGAAAGAATGCGTTGTTTAGTATGCGCGCATAATAACTTTTAAAACACGGAGTAGTGCATTTTTTGGAGAGCCTACGGAGGATAATGGGCAAGGGGCTTTTTAGTCATTTTATCCCATAAAAAAGAGCGCTCGACTAAAGCGCTCTTTTAAAAACAACCTAACCAAATAAGTGAAAAGTATAAACTAATCAATTATTAATCTTTATGCGACACGTTTCTTGTAGGTGTATTGTTCAAAGTTATTTACTTTGATACGACCTCCTAAGTCGTGCATTAAATTATAAAGTCCGAAGAACGTTCTATTAATATATAAGAAATGCTTGCTACCGCGATTTCCGTTCATTTTCCGAATTTCGGTGTCTTTACTATATTTTTCACTCAATCCTGCGATCTTGTCAAAGAATGTAGTGTCTTTAAAATCAAATGTTTCTTGATGGAAAGGCTCAGTAAAGAGGCTTAACATCTCATGGAATAATGTGGAGAAAAATGCCACCTGATCTGGCGTATCATCTTCTCTTAGAATCTCTAATTCAAAAAGCTTTTGCTTAAATACTTCTGGATTATTGATGTTTTCTTTTTCAGCGAGTTCAAAATACGGGACATAAAACGTCTCCGGCACATGTTTGATACATCCAAAATCAATCGCGATCAACTGATTTTGATTATTTACCAAGAAATTACCTGGATGTGGGTCTGCGTGTACTCTCTTAAGACGATGCATTTGGAACATGTAAAAATCCCACAATGCTTGACTCAATTTGTCTGCAGCTTCTTGATTGGTGTTGTGCGCTACAAATTCGCTTAGATGTTCTCCTTCCATCCAGTCCATGGTGAGAATACGCTCACTAGATAGTGCTGGATAATAGGTTGGAAACTGTAAATTAGGGATAGGTGCACAATCAGTAACCATCTCCATACTTTGAGCAAGCTCTAGTGTATAATCGGTTTCTTCCAGTAATTTATCTTCTACCTCTTTAAAGTACTTTTCTTTTCCTTTTCCTTGTAGATTGAACATTCTGGAAGCAATCGGTTTCACTAGAGCCAGATCACTACTGATACTATCTGCCACTCCAGGGTATTGGATTTTCACAGCAAGTTTTTTCCCATCCAGCATAGCCTTATGTACTTGGCCAATGCTAGCAGCATTTACACTTTGAGCTTCAAACGTATCAAATAAATCTTCTGGGTATTTACCCAAGTATCTTTTAAAAGTCTTGCGTACAAGCGGCGCAGATAATGGTGGTACAGAGAATTGAGAGAGCGAAAACTTCTCTACATATGCCTTAGGCATAATGTTTTTTTCCATACTAAGCATCTGTGCAACTTTGAGCGCACTTCCTTTTAAACTTTTTAAGCCGTCGTAAATATCTTCGGCGTTATCTTCGTTTAGTTTGTCTTTGGTGAGTGATGGATTAACCACTTTCTCTCCGTAGTATTTCACATAATTAACGCCCACTTTAGCACCCGTCTTTACGAGTTTGGATGCTCGTTGTAATCTATTAGTAGGTATGTGATCTATTGTTTTCATAAGC
>CAYGQJ010000097.1:12403-17773 GCA_964351845.1 uncultured Flavobacteriaceae bacterium
GGAGGGAATCTCATTTTTTCATTCCTTCTCATTGTAAGGAGGGAATCTCTTAATCATATTCTAATCTTTCTTTTTACGCTTTCGCGAAAGCAAAATTCTCCTTCACTAAAAACTTTCCTAAATCAATAATACTCTCAAGGGGTGTTGTTTCAAATACGTCGAAAATAGCCTTCACGGACTTTTCAATCGCCACATCTGTTTTTTCAAATCCAGGAGAATTATCATTCATCCAATATTTTAAGAGCAATAAGAATTGTACCCAAGCCCCTTCACTGAATAATTGCACTGGGTTTTTGGCAATTTTATAGGCTTTGTTTTCATTCCCTTCTTCAATAAGGCTCGTCGCAAAGTGACGCACCTTTGTACGTAATTCTTTGAGTTGTGCCATGTTTTTGAGCGGCATACTGTGTTCTTGTAATACAAATAACACATAACTTCTATTGGCCGTTAAATTCCCAAACATGGTAAATAAGAAAGACAACATTTTATCTTTATTGGGATAATTTTCGAAGTCTTTGTCTTTATGTAATGTGGCTACAGTGCTGTCGTAAAGCGCAATCCAGATATGTTGTTTTAAGCCTTCAAAAGAACCAAAGAATTGGTAAAAATCTGATTCGGTGCATTTGATGTCTTTACAAAACTTATATATCGTTGGAGGTGTTTTACCATGTTCTAATACATAGTCCATGTACTCAGATATGATATCTGTAGCGGTTATTTTTTTGGTAGTCGTTTTCTTTGAGGTTGCCATATATTCTTAATATTACAGTAAATATAGACAATGTTTACCATAATACTAAAATCGTTAAACAAAATATATTGTTAAAGTTATTTCAAAATATATGAAAGGAAAGTGTTGTTAGTGAGAAGCGTGCGTTTTAGGGAAGTAATAAATTAAAAATCACAACTAATTGAAACTACCAATATGCCATAAGATGCCTGAGGGATCATACAAGAAAAATTCTTTTCCCCAGTCTTTGTAATGAATTTCTGAGATGCGAACATTTTTGTAGGTTTTGTCGAGTTCTAGGGCTCTAAGCTGCTTGAGATGTGATTCTAGGTCTTTTACTTCTAGAAATAACATGGTGTTATTTACCCAATCTTTTACGTAGGCGTTTTGCAAATAAAATCCAAAATCACCTAGTTTAAAATAAGACATAGTGGGACCTAAATTTCGTTCTTCAAAGCCGAGATCTAAGTAAAAGTTTCTAGAAAGTTCATAGTCTTTGGCGCCAATAAAAGCTCTGATAGAAGTAACGTTGTAGTCCATGTGATGATGTCAATTTTTGGATGGTTTAATATACGTTATTTTTTAGGAAGATGCATATGTAATGTTATGCTACTTTTTCTACTTCGCTTTCCAATTTTAAAATAGTGTTCCCATCTTCTTGTTCTATAAAAAGCGCTTTGTCATCATCAGATCCATTCCTGGTAACTTCAGTGCCTTTGATGGTCTTCGTCATTGATTTTGTGTAGGTTTCTTTTACGGTGCCTGTTGCGTGGCCGTCTCCCCATTTCCATGTAACTTCTGTTCCTTTTTGTATCATTGTTTGTTTTTATTACAAATTTACTACGAATACCAAATCTAGGATTACATAATTTTTATAGCATGTTATGAAGTTATAAGATGTATGAGGACTTATTTAATTGTATTTATAAACAGCGAGCTTTGTCTTTAAAACGCTCTATTCGTTTATTGTTTCTAAGTATAGTAATAAAAAAATTAATAGCCCCAATAAACATAAAAAATAAAAATATAAGTAATGATTCTTCTATATATTCAGTGCCCTCTGGCACGAAAAAAAAGTCGTTATCAGCAAAAAAAGGACGTACAAATGAAGTCACTAACGTGAATATGATCGCGAAGGGTATCATCTGTTTGATATTACGATTATTTTTTTTTAACCGATCAATTTCTCTCGCGATGATTTCTTTTTTTTGTGTTTTTATATCAGTACTCATAATAATGGATGCCTCAATAGGTAAAGGACTTCTCATTAATAGTCATAGGAAAAGTGAGTTTGTTACAAAGTGCGATGTAGTAAGATCTTAGATACACCAAAAATACGCTTTCGCAAAAGCGTATACAGCAACAACTATTTAGTAATAGCGTATGAGATTATTCTTTAGATAGCGAGGAGGTTATTTTCCCCCCTATCCACGCCATAGGAATATAAGCGAATACAATATCTACAATGGTAAACCACATGGGGCCTTGTAGCATATAATTTACAGCGATTCCTCCAAAAAAGAATAATACACCTATGCCTAGAGCAAATTTCATTTTATGGCTTGCTGCGATAAAATAGGCAATACATGCCCCTGTAAGCGTTCCTAATGCGTGTGCTAAAAAAGGAAATATAAAATACTTGGGTTCAAGCGTAGGCATCACTTCTGCCATTGCTTCCATATCATTAGGATCAACGTTTGGGATAGGAAAAACACTGCTTCCCAATAGGATCAGCCCCATATTAACGGCACTTCCGCCTACCCATCCTATGATGATGGCAAGGACATTTCTAAGTATAGGATTCATATTTATTTTTTGTTGGTTGTTACCCTAAATATACCATTTATAAGATACACTTATTCTTTATGTTTTTGTCATTTTGATTGATAAACCAATATTAGCAAGGCTTCCGATGCAATCTTAACAGGTGTACTCTTCTTGTTTGTAACGTTGGATTTAGAATGCTTTAGAATTATTCTAATAGTAACTAGAATAATCATGACCACAAAGATTTGAATAGCGGTTTTTACATCTTAATGGTTTCGATCAATTCACCATCTTCAGCATATTTTTTAATAATAAAATTAAAGCCTTTTGCATCTACGGTAGATTCTAAATTTCCATTTGGATAAAAAGATTTTGAAACTCCATCAGGAAATTCATTTTTTGTAGAAAGAATCTCTTTGAGATTACCATTATCATAGTAGATGTATTCTTCTTTATACACATCATCTCCTACGTAATTATGTATTTCTTTTTTCTTTCCATCTTTATGATAATACGCACATTCGCCAACTTTATCTCCGTTGACATAATTTTCTGAGACTAATAAGATGGTGCCTTCTTCTGTATCAAATTCCTTTCGTATTCCGTGAAGTTTATCGTTTTTATAGTTTTCTGTAGTCGTTACATTCCCATTAGATGAGTATACATTCCAAGTACCTTCACGTTTTCCATTGAGATAGGGTTTCTCCCAAGCAATTTTATGGTCTTTGGTATACGCCATATTGCTTTGGATTACGCCATTTTTATCATATTCAATAATATAATAGGAACGATCTTTTAGGTAGGTTTTCCAAGTGCCTATTTCTTCTTCTTTTCTGTTGTATGTGCCAGTTACTATTGGTAATCCCTCTTCTGAGTAGGTTTCATAAATACCATTATAATCTCCTTTTAGATCGTAACTTTTGATACTTTTTATAGTTCCATTCTCATAGTACTCTTTTTTTACTTGAGACAGCATGTGAATAGAATTAAGCAATATAATTAATAAGAATATTTTTTTTGCCATGTGTGTGTGTTTAATGCAACTGCTGTTTTCGAATGCGGTATTATATTTTGAAACCTAAATTTAGAAAATAATATATAAAGTGAATCTCCTAAAAGTTATATATTTAATAGTACCTCAATAGTTTATTGATTATCAGTTGAGTATTATTCTAAATACTCATTGTATGGAATCAATTCACGTATTTTGATTTGTCATCTTGATGCCTAAACCAATAACAATACCGCTTGTAAGAAACATAATTAGGCTGTACACTGCAGGAGCGATCGCGTAATTTTCATTAAGTAAAATCCCTGAAGCAATAGCAATTGCCATCGTACCGTTTTGAATACCAGACTCTATGGATATGGTAAGGGACTGCGCAAGGTTTAATTTTGCTATTTTCGCTGTCGCGAAACCAACCCCCATGGTTACCAAATTTAATAGCAACGTGGCGATTCCTGCCTGCTGTAAATACGGAATGATGTCTTCTTTTTTCTTCACCACCAGTGCAATAATGACCAAAAAAAGCACTGCTGCCGAAGCAATTTTAACAGGCTTGTTCATTTTGTCTGCAAAAACAGGTTTTGCTCGTTTAATGGCCATTCCAATGGCAACAGGAATAATAACAATGGCAAAGATCTGAATGACTGTTTGAAGTTTGTCTATTTGGATCATTTCGTTGGCATTGAGAAATTGCCGCAACGCAAAGTCTACGACAAACGGAATGGTGAAAATCGTAATCAAACTATTGGCCGCCGTAAGCGATACCGATAAACTAATATCTCCTTTGGCAAGGTGTGTAATCAAGTTAGACGTAGGGCCACCAGGGCAGGCGGCGATAATCATCACGCCAATGGCAATATCGGTATTTACATTCATAACCGACAGTAGCAGATAGGCAATGAGCGGTAAGAGGATGATCTGATTGAGTAAGCCTACAATAATCGCTTTAGGACGTTGGAATAAACGTGTGAAATCTTGGATGGTCAGGGATAATCCCATCCCAAACATGATAATAATCAGTGCGACTGCAAGAATGATAGTTCCAATATCCATATAGGTTGGTTTTAGATAGGTGGTTGTGAATCAGTGCTTTTTAAAAGCATTCTAAATATAGGAAAAGATTTGGAGATATCATTAATCTGTAATTTTTATCACTTTGATTTTAGTTTCTCTTTCAGGAAATCCAATCAAGGTGTCTTTGTAGAAATACATATAAGAAGATGGTCGTGTTTCAAAATCAAAACCTTTATATAATAGAATACTATCTCCTTTTTTTTTAAGAAATCCCCAGCGAACTGTATTACGCATTATTGTGTCCATTTCATCTCTGAAATTTAAATCCACGAAACATAAAGAATCTCTTACATATGAAATAATATATGAGTTAGGGTTTTTTTCTATGTCTAATACATAGTTCTTATGCTTATGCTCAAAATCATATTTGGTCCTTGAAAAGGGATGGGTTTCTAAATAATAATTCCATGAAAAAGTGATTAGAAGCGCACATACAATTGTATTTGCTAGAAATAGTAAGGCATACTTCCTATTAAATAATAAAACAATAAACGTTAGGAATAGATTTAGAAAAATAATCCTAATACGATGGAATTTAAGACCATTAGACATAAATGAATCTGGTTCAATACGACCTACATATAGTTGCACCAAAACAACATCTACCAACACTAGTATGACGCAGAAGATGAGGAGTTGTTTCTTAGTGAGTTTTGGCATTTTAGATATAATGATGATTTATTCCTCTTTGAGAATCTTCCTAATTTCTGGATGTATAAATGTTGAATCTATTTGATCTGTGATCTTTATATATTTTCTTAAACTATCTTTTTGGGTAAAATAGGAGTATGAA
>CAYGQJ010000098.1:0-14663 GCA_964351845.1 uncultured Flavobacteriaceae bacterium
CTGATGAGGATACTCCAGTGGATATTGATGTCTTGGATAATGATGATTTTGATCCAACGAGTGATGTAGAAATAACGGAGGTGAGCGATCCAGCCAATGGAACAGTAACAATCAATCCTGACGGAACGGTAACTTATACACCAGATCCTGATTTCTGTGGCACTGATACTTTTGAGTATACAGTAACAATTACTAATGCAGACGGCTCTACAAGCACAGAGACAGCTACGGTAACAGTAGAAGTTGCATGTATTGATGATGTGATGGATGATACGGTGAGTACTGATGAGGATACTCCAGTGGATATTGATGTCTTGGATAATGATGATTTTGATCCTACGAGTGATGTAGAAATAACGGAGGTGAGCGATCCAGCCAATGGAACAGTAACAATCAATCCTGACGGAACGGTAACTTATACACCAGATCCTGATTTCTGTGGCACTGATACTTTTGAGTATACAGTAACAATTACTAATGCAGACGGCTCTACAAGCACAGAGACAGCTACGGTAACAGTAGAAGTTGCATGTATTGATGATGTGATGGATGATACGGTGAGTACTGATGAGGATACTCCAGTGGATATTGATGTCTTGGATAATGATGATTTTGATCCTACGAGTGATGTAGAAATAACGGAGGTGACAGATCCAGCCAATGGAACGGTAACGATCAATGGTGATGGTACGGTAACGTATATTCCAGACCCTAATTTCTGTGGCACTGATACTTTTGACTATACGGTAACAATTACCAATGCGGATGGCTCTACAAGTACAGAGACAGCAACAGTAACGGTAGAGGTTATTTGTCTTACAGAATCTATAGAGATTACGAAGACAAGTGTATATGACCCTGTAACAGGAATTATAACATACACCTATACTGTTGAAAATACAGGAGAAGTAACCGTGTTTGATATCAATGTAACAGAAGATGCTTCTACTTTTACCGGTACAGGTATATTACCAGTACCAGTATATGAAGCAGGAGGAACAGATGAAGATGGTGAGGCTGATGCTTTTGATTTATTACCTGGAGAGTCTCTTACGTTTACTGCTGATTATGTGGTTACACAAGAAGATATCGATAATGGTACTATAGAAAATCAAGCTGCAGCTAATGGATTTGAAGAAAATGGAACTTCAGTAGAAGATACAGCGTCTGATAACGGAGATGACACAGATGGCAATACAGAAGATGATGTGACTGTAACTGATGTAGCAGATGTGCCAGATCTTCAAGGAAATATTGATCTTGAAAAGACAGCAATGGTTATTGATGTAAACGGGAATGGTATTATAGACGCAGGTGATGAGATTCTATACACATTCATAATAACTAATAATGGAGATTTAGATCTTACTGGAATTACAATTACAGATGATCTTGTGACTGTAAATGGCGGACCTATAGATTTAGTAGTAGGTGCTAGTGATTCAACGACATTTACAGCAGTATATGTTATTACACAAGATGATGTAGAAGATGGAGGGGTTGTTAATACTGCTATCGCTCAAGGAACTGATTCTGATGGTAATATCATTACTGATACTTCTGATGACCCTAATGATCCTACAGATGTAGATACAGATAATGATGGGGATTTTGAAGATCCTACAGTAACGATTATCCCTCAATTACCAAGTATTGAATTGATCAAAGTAGGAGTGTTTGTAGATATAAATGCAAATGGATTTGCAGATGTTGGTGACCAGATTCAATATACATTTACGGTAAGAAATACTGGGAATGTTATTATAGAAGGTGTGACAGTAACAGATGATCAGGTAACTGTTATAGGGGACCCTGTTGATCTCCTACCAGGCGAAAGTGCAGATTTTACAGCAATATATGTGATCACTGAAGAGGATATTGATAATGGAGAAGTTGTTAATACTGCAACAGCTATAGGACTTGACAGAGGTGGAGATGTTGTGACTGACATTTCTGATGATCCAACCGATACGACTGATGTTGATGTTGAAGGTGATGGTGATGCAGATGATCCAACAGTAACCATACTTGATACGACAGAACCACCTACAGATGAAATAATAGTTCACAATGGTATTTCTATAGGTGAGGATAACCGTAATGATACGTTCATTATCTCAGGTATTGAAAACTTCCCAGATAATACGGTGAAGATATTTAATAGATGGGGTGTGTTAGTATATGAAGCAGAAGGATACGGTCAAAATGGTCAGGCCTTTAGAGGTCTGTCAGAAGGTCGAGCTACCATAAGTCAAGATAAATTCTTGCCAGTGGGTACCTATTATTGGACATTGGAATATGTTGATGGTAGTGGTCAAACACGTGCAAGCGCAGGTTACTTATATATTCAAAGATAAATTGTTAATTTTCAGGCGCTGAATGCGCCTGAAAATTAAAATAGAAACTTTTTTATGAAAAATCATATTGTTTTTATCAGTTCATGTCTCTTGGCACTTTTAAGTGTATGCCAAGTGAATGCACAACAAGACCCACAATATTCACAGTACATATACAATACTGTGGCTATTAACCCTGCCTATGCTGGTAATAGAGGGGTTACAAGTATTGTAGGATTACACCGTAGTCAATGGGTAGGTCTTGATGGTGCTCCCCGCACGCAGAGTTTAAGTATTCATTCTCCTATTTCAGAAAGTAAGGTAGGATTAGGTTTATCGATTGTAAATGATGCATTAGGTCCTTCTCAAGAGACCTATATTGGTGTAGATTTTAGTTATACAATAGACACTTCTGACAAAGGGAAATTAAGCTTTGGACTTAAAGGAGGAGCACATATTCTGGATGTGGACTTCACGAGATTAAATCTTTTTGATCCTACAGATCCTCGTTTTTCTCAAAATATAGACAACAAATTATCTCCTGTCATTGGCGCAGGGGTTTATTATCATACTGATAAGTTTTATGCAGGCTTGAGTGCGCCTAACTTAATACAGACCAATCACTTTAATGAAAGCAATAACTCCAATGGTAGTAGTTTTGTCGCTGAAGAGCGTATCAATTATTACGGAATATTAGGCTATGCTTTTGATATTTCTGATCAAGTAAAGTTTAAGCCAAGTACATTGATAAAAGCAGTAGCGGGTGCGCCGTTACAAGTAGACCTTACAGCAAACTTCTTATTTCTAGAGAAGTTACACTTAGGAGCTGCGTATAGATGGGATGCCGCATTTAGTGGTCTTGCAGGTTTTCAAGTATCAGACAGCATGCTTATAGGTCTCGCATACGATCGTGAGACAACAGATTTAGGCAATACGACATTTAATGACGGAAGTTTTGAAGTTTTCCTTAGATTTGAACTCTTTAACGAATATGACAGGTTATTAACACCTAGATTCTTTTAATAAAAGGAAGATCGTATAATTATTATTTAAAAATAGAATTCATGAAACTTCACGTTTATATACTAACCACTCTATTCTTATTAGTAGGAGCAATTAGCTCTGCTCAAGAAGGAAAGATTTCTAGAGCAGATAAAAAATTCGATCAATATGCTTTTGTTGATGCTCGTAAAATATACCTTGACGTTGCTGAGAAAGGATATGAATCTGCCGATTTATTTCAAAAACTAGCCGATTCATACTACTTCAATGCAGAATATACAAGCGCAGAAGTATGGTATAAAAAATTGATAGACCAATATCAAGAAGAGATTCAGCCAGAATACTACTTTAGATATGCACAAACATTAAGAGCCTTAAAAAACTATGAGTTATCTGATGCTATGATGTCTAGATTTCATGAGTTGAAAGGAACAGACACTAGAGCGACATTGTTTACAGAGTCTCCTGACTACTTGCGTGAAATATCAGAATACAAAAAAAGTAAATATACCCTTGAAGATATTAGAAGTATCAATTCAAGATACTCAGATTTTGCTCCT
This sequence comes from uncultured Flavobacteriaceae bacterium, assembly GCA_964351845.1. Classification (GTDB taxonomy): domain Bacteria; phylum Bacteroidota; class Bacteroidia; order Flavobacteriales; family Flavobacteriaceae; genus Dokdonia. The sequence goes on from CAYGQJ010000098.1 coordinate 3,899, forward strand.
ACTGAATTTGAAGGAAGATTAATTTTTGCGTCTTCTAGAGATTCTGGTAGTGGTATCAAGCGTATTCATAAATGGAATAACCAACCTTTCTTAGATTTATTTCAAACAAGAGTAGGGGAAGAATCAGGTTCTTTTTCAAAACCTTCAAAGTTTAATAAGCAGTTAAATTCAAAATTCCACGAAAGTACAACCACCTTTTCAAAAGATGGGAACACGGTGTATTTTACGCGTAACAACTATACAAAAGGAAGCTACAAGAAAGATAAAAACGGAACCAATAAACTTAAGATTTATAAATCTACTAGAGAAGAAGGTAAAGGGTGGACAGAAGCTGTTGAATTGCCTTTTAATAGTAATGAGTATTCTACCGCACACCCTTCATTAAATGCAGATAACACAAAACTATATTTTGCATCAGATATGGAAGGCACTGTTGGGCTTTCTGATATTTGGGTGGTAGATATCCTTGAAGACGGAACCTATGGTGCCCCTGTAAATCTAGGCCCCAGCATTAATACAGAAGGAAGAGAGACATTTCCTTTTATGAGTACAAACGGAAATTTATACTTTGCTTCAGACGGTCATCCAGGATTAGGAGGTCTTGATGTGTATGTGACAAGTCTCCAATCTCAAAGTGATGAGCAACAAATCATCAATATTGGAAAACCTATAAACAGTTCATATGATGATTTTACGTTTATTGTAAATGACGATACAAAAGTAGGTTACTTTGCTTCCAATCGTAAAACAGGAATGGGAAGTGATGATATCTATCGCTTTTTACAAGAAGAAATACCTTGTGATATTCTAGTAGACGGGAAAGTACTCGATAAGGAGTCAGGAGCTCCCATACAAGGGGCTACAGTACAATTATTAGATAGCGATAACCAAGTAGTAAGTTCGATGTTGAGTGAAGCAAATGGAGATTACAACTTTGACACTGCAAATTGTGAAGAGCAATATATCGTAAGAGCTATCAAAGAAACCTATAATGGAGACGAGGTCGTATTTACTACTCCAGACGAATCAAAAACAATAACTAACAATCTACAGTTAGAACTTGCTCAAAAACCGATTGAAGTCGGAGATGATCTAACGATCATTTTAGATCTTAATCCTATTTATTTCGATTTTGATAGATTCAACATCCGTCCAGATGCAGCACTAGAGCTTGAAAAAGTAATCTCTGTGATGAAGCAATATCCTAACATGGTGATAGACGCAAGATCACATACAGATAGTCGTGGAATAGATAGCTATAACTTAAGTCTGTCAGATAAAAGAGCAAAATCTACTGTGGCATATATTATAAGTCAAGGAATTGATAGAAATAGAATTTCAGGCGCTGGATATGGTGAGACACAACTTGTAAATGACTGTGGTAATAATTCAAAATGTTCTGAAGAAGAGCATCAACTAAACAGAAGATCAGAGTTTATCGTGATCAGTAACTAAGCATATATTCCACATCATACAGTATAGAGCCTTTCAGAAATGAAGGGCTTTTTTTAATGAAACACTATTTTGTAAAGTCCGAAAGACGCCTACAAAAATAGTTAGTTGAACTAATCCCGCTGTAAGCGGGATCTATGGTTTAATACCTCGATTCTTGTGTCGATTTTTAGTGCCCAGAGCTAGCTTTGAAAAACAAAAACCTTTTCCGTTGTATACCACATTGTCTTCCCTAGAGGATTACTTTTGGTACGCTTTCGCGAAAGCGTATACAACATTCTTAAAAGGGAGAAAATCCTATTAAGACCAAGCAAATAGTGTATCTCCGTAGGCAAATAGTTTGTAAATGAATAAACCAAGGAATATGATCGTTACAACAAACTTCATAAAGGTAGAGGCTATAAACCCCAGAAAAGAGCCTACAGCAGCCTTAAAAGCCGTTTGTGAGTCGCTTTGGTTAAAGACCAGTTCTCCAATGAGTGCGCCTACAAAAGGGCCAATGAGAATCCCAAAAGGAATAGGGCTAAAAATACCGACAAACAATCCAATCATGGTTCCGATGGCACCCGCTCTACTACCTCCAAAACGCTTGGTGCCTATAGAAGGGATAATATAATCTAGAATAAAAATCAAGATTGCCACAAATAAGGTGACTCCTAAAAAGAGATAGTCCATAGGGACTGCCTCGGTAAGATGCAATACTAAAAGCCCTAGCCAACTCACAGGAGGACCAGGCAATACAGGAATAAAACTCCCAATAATACCTAAAAGAATAAGGAGTAAGCTGACAAATACAAGAAGTAAATCCATTAAAAAGTATGTGATTACAGACCATAGGACGAAAAAAAAGAAGCTTTGTTACAAATTTTTAACTAAAAAATTAGTTTAAACTAAGAGTTTAGTTGTATGTTTGTATTCTAAGGATCACTAATTGAAATTGAAATAATGAAACAACTGACAAAAGCCGAAGAAGATATTATGCAAATTCTCTGGAATCTAGGAGAAGCAAATGTTGCTGCTGTTATAGAAGAATTTCCAGCGCCTAAACCTGCATACAATACTGTATCTACGATTATTAGAATTCTAGAAAATAAAGCGTTTGTAGGCTACCGTAAAGAGGGAAGAGGCCATATTTATTTTCCAATAGTACCCAAAGAAGAGTACAGCCATCAAACCCTTAATAAGTTGATGAATGGGTATTTTCAAGGGTCATTTAAAAGTATGGTGTCTTTTTTTATGAAGAAAAATGATATCAATATGTCAGAAATGGAAGCGATCATGAAAGAGATTAATAAAGAAGAAAACCAATGATACACTATATCCTCCAGATCATTGCATATCAATTGCTATTTCTAGTAGTATATGATATTTTTTTAAAAAAGGAAACGTTCTTTACTTGGAATAGATGTTACCTCCTTATAACACCTATACTTAGCTTCATCCTTCCTTTTAGTAAGATAGATGCTATCCGAGAAACAATACCCACGTCCTATATTATTGCATTGCCAGAAGTATTATTACAAACAAGTATTGCTGATGCTACCTTAAATGGCGGGATGCTTGATGAGATTGTACTTACGGGTACAAAGCCTATAAACTTTATTACTTGGATGCTTGGTATCTGGATCGTTGGAATGATCATTACGTTAGCATATTTTGTATATAAAGTGATAAAAATACAACACTTAAAAAGAGGAGGAATCCTGAAGCAAATAGGAGAATTACACATCGTTACGCTACCTAATACAGATACTGCTTTTTCATTTTTCAATACTATTTTCTTAGGAGAAAATCTCTCAGATGCACAACGAAATAATATCATGCTACATGAGACTATCCATATTAAAGAACATCACTCATTTGATATGTTATTTTTTGAAGTGCTTCGTATTTTATGCTGGTTTAATCCACTAATATATGTGTATCAAAGTAAAATGATGCTACTTCAAGAGTATACAGCAGATGCTAAAGTAGTTTCTCAAAATGGGAAGAAAACCTATTATCAAAGTTTACTGTCCCAAGTATTTAAGACAGAAAGTATTTCATTCATCAATCCATTTTTCAATCATTCATTAATCAAAAAACGAATTATTATGTTACAAAAATCAAAATCAAAACAAATATTTAAAATTAAATATGCTGTTATTTTACCCCTTATTTTATCGATGCTTATCTATGTTTCTTGTAGTGAGGACAATACGACACAAGATCTAGAAGCAGGAGCCGATATAGAATTGGCAAAAATCAAAGCAGAATTAGAGTCTATAGAAATGTTTTCTTATGAAGATTCTAAACCCTATTTCTTAAAAGTACAACAGGCTATTGCTAAGGGAGAATCTCATGATGACGACCTATTTATTGAAGTAGCCAATATGATTAGTGAGAAAATAGCATTACACAGAAAAGTGACTGGAAAAAACCCTGAATTTGAGCGTACTTTAGAAAGAGAGAAGGTCGCGTATAGCATCGAAGATGTTGCTTTTGAAACGATAGATCAAGCACCTACATTTCCAGAATGTACCGGAACAAATGAAGAACGTAAAAAATGTATGAGCGCTAAAGTCTCTAAACATGTGGCAAATGAGTTTGACGTATCCTTAGGGAAAAAGCTAGGGTTAACAGGCTCCAATAAGGTTTTTGTAGCTTTCAAGATTGATAAGCAAGGAAATGTAGTAAATGTAAGAGCTCGCGCACCACATCCAGAGCTAGAAATAGAAGCAAAGCGAGTAATGAAAACAATTCCTCAAATGCAACCTGGAGAACAGAATGGACAACCAGTAGGCGTATTATACAGCTTACCTATTACATTTAAAATCGAATAATAGTTTAAAATACCTAAGGAGTTATGATAAGATACATGATAGAAATACTCTGCTTTCAAGCAATATTTTTGGTAGGGTATAAGGTCTTTTTGAAAAAAGAAACCTTCTTCACCTACAATAGAATGTATTTACTCATAACTCCTATACTAGCTATCGTATTACCCTTTTTGAAGATTGCTGCCTTGCAAGCTTTAATTCCTGTTCAAGAGGTCGTGACAGTACTCCCTGAAATTGTAATAGAAACCTTCGAGACTACGCGTATAGGTGCAATAAAACCTACCGATGTTGTTATGTCAAATACAACGGGTTATACGTTTAGTTGGATGCATATATACTATATAGGCATGGCAATCAGCATGCTTATTTTTAGTTATAAACTATTTCAATGTATGCGCCTTTTTCGTTTTAAGGAGAAGGGAAAACGTATTATTCTTTTGCCAGAAAGTACACAGGCATTTACCTTTTTTAACTATGTATTTCTGGGGGAGAAGTTAAGTCCGCTTTCGCGAAAGCGTATACTAGCACATGAGTATATACACATCAAACAAAGACATACGTTGGACCTTCTGCTTTTTGAGGCCTTACGAATTGTATTTTGGTGTAATCCACTGGTGTATGTGTTTCAAAAAGAAATCACGCTCGTACACGAGTACTTAGCCGATGGGTATGCTATAGGGAATACCTCAAAAAAGCAGTATTATGAAGAATTACTCAATACCGCTTTTGATACGAAACAATTTTCATTCATCAATCCATTTTTTAATCATTCCATCATCAAAAAACGAATTATTATGTTACAGAAAACAAAATCAAAACAAATAGCAAAAGCAAAATATTTATTCTTGTTACCCGCACTTTTCTCCATTCTAGTATATACCGCTTGTGCAGATGCTCAAGCAACAGGAACAGTATATACTACTTCAGACAGTGAAATCATTAAAAACATTGAAGTACTAAAAAATTCGATTGCAAAACAAGGAGGTTTAACTGAAGAAGAAGAACGAGCACTTAAAGTATTAGCTGTAGTGACTTCAAAAGATGAGAATATTTTAAAAGATGGCACCTATGATGACCTCTTAAATGATTTAGACATCCCATTTGGTGTAGTAGAGCAAGTCCCTACTTATAAAGAATGTTCAGGTTCTAAGGAAGAAATAGCAAAATGTACTTCTCAAAAGGTATCAATGCATGTAAATAAAGAGTTCAATATGGACCTTCCAAAAGAATTAGGAATTGTAGGAGTCAGAACTAAGATCACTGCAGTCTTTAAAATAGATGTAGAAGGGAATGTTGTAAATGTTAGAGCTCGTGGTGGGCATCCTAAATTAGAAGAAGAAGCAATAAGAGTTGTCAAAACAATACCACAGATGATACCTGGAAAACATGAAGGAAAAACAGTAGGTGTTTTATACGAGCTTCCTATAATTTTTTTTATAAATAAATAATGGTATAAATCCAATGAGAAGACTACTATTGATCAGTGTGTTTTTAGGCATAAATTTTTATGCCACAGCACAGTTTTCTCCAAATGAGGATAAACAAATAGTCATAGGTACTATAGATTCGCTATTTTCAAAAACACTCAATGAGCAAAGAGACCTCTTAGTACATCTTCCAGAAAAAATAGAAGAGGGCAAAAAGTACCCTGTTATCTATGTGTTAGATGGGACAGATCATTTCTATACCGTGGCAGGTATTCTAAAACTCCTTGAGAAATGGAATTTGCCCAAATCCATTGTGGTAGGAATTTCAAATACAGACAGAAATAGAGATTTCACCCCTACAAATGTTGCGTTTCAAAGAGGTCATACATCAGAAACTTCTGGAGGTGCTTCTCATTTTATAACGTTTATAGAAAAGGAATTAAAACCCTATGTAGATAGTAAGTATCCTACCGATACGATGAGTACCATTATAGGACATTCTACAGGAGGTCTTTTTGTACTCTATACATATGCACTTCACCCAGAAGTTTTTGATCATTACTTAGCCATTGATCCAAGCCTTTGGTGGGATAAAGAAAACCTGGTGAATCAATCAGAAGCGTTATTAAATAGATCAACTCATCAAAATAAATCACTATATATTGCAGTAGCCAATAGTACAGGAATTGATACGACTAAGGTGCGAAAACTAACATCCGAACCAACAGAAATGTTAAGAGCCAACCTTAATTTTCATGATATATTGGTGAAAAATAAGGAGCACCTAGATGTTACGTGGGATTATCAAGGAAATGAAGATCATGGAAGTGTTGTGGTGCCAGGATTATATAATGGGTTACGATCGTTGTTTTCATGGTATCCATTTCCAGAGAGATGGAGATTTAATACCCCTAAAGCATACTCGGCAGAAGAGTTAACAGAACCTTTTTATGCTCATTTTGAAGAATTGAGTACCCGTTTTAAACGGGAAGTAAAACCTGACTGGCAATTTGTAAATGATGTTGGCTTTTTTATATTAACATCACATAAATCACCAAAGAAAGCACAAGCTTATTTAGAAATGAATCTAAAGTTTTATCCTAAAGAATCGAGAAGCTATGTCGCCATGGGAGATTATTACACCATGCGGAAAAAAAAGGATGAAGCCATTAATTTCTTTGAAAAAGCTATTGGAATAGATGGCAATAAAGAAGCGCAAGAAAAATTAAATACTTTAAAAGCAAGTAAGTAAGAATCGTCTTTTAAAATTAAAATAACATATGAAGAGATACCTCATTCTCATTTTTTTTACAAATATCATTAGTAATGCCGAAGCTCAGTCTTCGGCTTTGACCGTTGCAGATAGTTTGTATGCAGTAGGCAGTTATACAAAAGCCATTGAGAGCTATCAAAAAATTTCCAATCTAGATGCAAAAACAACATTACAAATTGCACGTTCTTACAGAGGGTTAGGAAATTCAAAAGCAGCGCTAGAAAACTATAAAAAATATCTTCTCCAAAATGCAAATCAACCCATTGCCGCAACAGAATATGGAAAACTCTTGATAAACAGAGGTGATTACCTCACCGCCGATTCTATTTTTTCAGGATTAGCCACGACCTACCCAGACAATCCAGAGTATTTCTATCAGCGAGGAAGAGCCATAAAACAACTCGAAAAGAAGGGAGATTCTGTATGGAAGAAAAACGCAACGATCTATAGTGAAGATGTTTTTTCTAAAGCAGTACAGCTAGACTCCACACACCAGAAAGCATTGTATCAATTAGGATTACATTATTTAGGACAACGAGACTACCCTGTCGTGGATAAAATCTGTTTCAAAGCCTTAGACATAGATCCAGACAATGTCGAAATGGTCAATATTCTTGCACAGAATTATTACTTGAGAGGATGGTTTGACGAATCTGTTATTTGGTTTGAAAAACTCATTGAGTTAGGACAGTCTTCTCCGTTTATTCACAATAACCTAGGTGTTAGCTACCATAAAACCAATAAATACAAAAAAGCCATTGATCAATATCTAATTTTATTAGGGATAGATGAAGAAGATTATGGAGTTCATCACATACTCGCCGAGTTATATGGATTGACAAGAGATATAGAAAAAGCCGAGTACCATGCCAAGCAAGCCCTCTATTTTAAGGATTTACCACTAGATGATATTTATATGACCTTAGGAAGAGCCTATCAAATTAACAAGAAGTTTGAAAATGCCATCGGGCAATATCAACAGGCAATTAAAATAGACCCTACCTTACTACGAGCAGAATATGATATAGCCGTCTGTGCCGATAATTATTATGAAGACAAAAAAGAAGTGGTCAAGTTGTATGAACGTTTTCTAGAAAAACACAAAGATTCAAAAGACAGAACAGCTGTATTTTATGCTACGATGACAGAAAGACGACTTTCGAAATTAAAAGAAGAACTCTTCTTAAAAGAAGGAGAAGATTAAAAAGTTCTCCCATGTAGGAGAACACCATATAATATTGTAAATTTCATCCAAGAAATTAAATGGTATGAATCTTCGTCTTATGTCTTTAGCTTGTTGTATGCTTTTAGCATCCTGTACAAGTTGGGAGACTAAAAAGATATCTACCGAAGATTTTTTACAACAAGAGCAAAATAGTATTGACATCACAGAGGTAGATACCTATCCTGTTTTTGAAAGCTGTAGTGAACTTTCTGAGCCAATAGTTTTAAAAAGCTGTTTTGAAGACTTCGTGACAAACACATTATACTCTGAACTTAGCAACCAAACCATTATTGTAAAAGAGTCGATACATGATACTGTGTGGATTGATCTTATCGTAGATGAAAAAGGATCATTTTGTATAGAAAATATGAATCTCTCACCCCTAGTAGCGCAAGAAATCCCCGCATTACCTTTATGGATTCATGACGCTATACACCTATTGCCAAAACCACAACCAGCTACCAAAAGATCGATGCCTGTCAAAACAAAATTTAAAGTGCCTGTGGTTTTAAAAGTAAATGAATAATAGTAGGGATACAACTACAAGACAAATCGATACCCAATCGTGAGATCAACAGGAAATTCCCCATTGTCATCGATCACAAAAGAATACGCATCATTGTAGTTAAGGGATAAATACCCTTTCCCTAATTTTATATCAGCCCCCAGTCCAAAAATAAGTGGCCCCTGAAAACTTGATCCTGAATCTTCTTCAAATGCAATGAAATCACTTCCTATAATCTCTGTGGTTCTTTTAGAAGATGTATAGGTAGCTAACTTGGTATTAAGGTATATTTGAAATGTAGGCTTCTTTATAAATTTAAAACGATGATTGATAGAAAACTGAGAAGCACTATAATCAAGGTCATCAGTTGAAAGTGTTTGTTTAAATTGAAAAACAATCGAATGGCTAGGAAGCGCTGTCGCATCATATAACTCAAAATCAAATCCAAGTTGTGGGTTGGAGTTATTGTCTGGATTGTCTATGAAGATACTGTTTGTAATCCCTCCAAAAAAGCCCAAACGATACTCTATATTTGTCAAAAAGTTATCTTCAGTATAGGAAGGATCTACTTTTTTATTATAAGCATTAAAAAAACGACGCAAACTCGCCAGTGTCAACGTTACTTTGTCAGTATCCATCGCAGCATCAGACGTCAGTTCCTGTAGCTGTTTTTTATACTCATCTTGATATTTCCTGCCCTCTTTGGTATTTGTAAGTTCTGTGATGGTATTCCCTTTTTTAGCAAAATAACGGTATTCCTGACTAAAGGTATTCCATAGTAAGGTGATCGTGCCCGCTACTTCTGTTTTAAGCTCATACGATTGGTTATTTACCGTATAAGTATCAGTTTGTGCAGTCATGGTAGAGAGACTTAGTAGGAGTCCACAAAGAAGGAATAGGATACGTTTCATAAAAATAGATTTGGATTTTAAAGGTAACAAAAATTCTTATTAGTGAAACTCAATCTTGAGAAGTCTGTAAGACGCACTCAATATTGTAAGTTGAACTAATCCCGCTGTATAGCGGGATCTTTTTTTAAGATGGATAAACTCAATCTTGAGAAGTCTACAAGACGCACTCAATAGTGTACCTTGAACCTGCCTATGCCGGCAGGCAGGCTAATCCCGCTGCATAGCGGGATCTTTTTTAGGAATGATGAACTCAATCTTGAGAAGTCTGCAAGACGCGCTCAATAGCGTACCTTGAACCTGCCTATGCCGGCAGGCAGGCTAATCCCGCTGTATAGCGGGATTTTTATATTATCTCTTAAAATACCTGTCTTTCCACGTAAATCCCCCTTTTAAGGAGATCAATGCAATGTAGGAACTTATAAAAGGATACCATAGCGCACACAGGGGATACCATAAGAAAATCTTTGATTTTTTAAAAAATTGAGCCGATGGATAGAGTAGAAAAGCATCAGCGATTATTTTAAACAAGAGGAGAATGTAAAAAGGAAATGCTGCTGTGTCCGCTTTCGCGAAATGGTAAGCTGAGCTTGCCGAAGTAGCAAAAACAACCCCCACCACAAACGTCAGATTAGCAAGTAAAATAAGAAGTCCAACCCCCTTTGTAAAGATACTGGTGTAGCCGATGGATTTTGCTGCCCAACGTTTTCGTTGTCGAATAAAAGAAGTCCAGTTTTCTTGAAAAGTGGTCGTGATGATAGCCTCTTGTGACTTCAAATAATGCAGCTGTTTAGGATAGGTAACACTAAATTTCTCTAACATAAAATGGTCATCGCCACTGGCAATGTGACTATTCCCTTGAAAACCACCAACGGCCATAAAAGCTGCTTTTTCATAGGCGAGATGTGCCCCATTACACAAAAAAGGACGCCCTATCCCAAACCCACCCATTGTTGCCCCTGCAAGACTGAGCGTGTCCATCTGCTCAAAAGCATGTAGAAATGAAGTTGTCTTATAAGGCAAGGTGACAGGCCCCGCCACGAGTTTACAGTCATTTTCTTGTATAAAGGCATCGAGTGTTTTTAACCACAACGGCGGAACGATACAATCGGCATCTGTCGTTACGATCCAAGAATGTACAGCCGTCTCAATAGCC
>CAYGQJ010000098.1:14763-17757 GCA_964351845.1 uncultured Flavobacteriaceae bacterium
GATACAATCGGCATCTGTCGTTACGATCCAAGAATGTACAGCCGTCTCAATAGCCGTTTGGATCGCATCTTTTTTGGGAGAATCAGAAACCCGAATACGCTCTAGAATCTTAATGTTTATTTTTGGATGCGCCTTAATAAAAGAGGCAATACACGCTACCGAAGCATCCTCTGAGGCATCATTTACCAACAAAATCTCATACAAAGAAGTTGGATACGCTAGTTGTGAGATACTTTCAAGTAATGCAGGAAGATTGTTGGCCTCATTCCGAAAAGGAATAATCACAGAAAACCCCTGTGTTGGGCTCGCAGCCGAAGGCGTGAAATTAGACGCTTTTCGAGCACCGTAGGATAGTATTCCTATAAGCAGGATATAGCTTATGATAATGGTATACATAATCACCAGCACACTCATAAAACGCTTGTTTTTTGACGTGTGAGTGTGGTGTCTGTCATCATAAAATAACTCCCCGGGAGAATAGGAAGAACCACATTAAAAAACCACATCAAAAAGGAAATGGTAATAATGGTCATTTCAGGAACTGCAATCCATGAGAATACCGCTACAGCAACCCCTGTTTTTACCACGACATCAAATACCTGCAGCATAGGTAATAGCGAACTCACTAAATACATCGTAGTGATAAGCCCTATGGCTAGTAGATATGTAACGTCTACTCCAAATAAGATAAGTAAAAAATAAAACTGATGTGCAAACAATACATACCGCACAAAAGAAAAGAAACTGGCTTTCTGCTTGATGGGAAAAGCAATGGTTTTTATAAAAGTACGGATGCGTTGCCAAGAGTATCCTTTGACACTCCATCGGATCTTAGCTAAGCGTTGAGGGATCATAAAAACAATCAACACTCCTAAAAGTAATGAGATGATATAATACCATTTTAGTGAAGGAAACAGCTGCAACACACAAACCCCAATACCGATACTGCCTAAAATGGTGGTGACCAGCATTTGATAACCATTGCCTAATAGCGTTAAGAAAAGAATGTGTTTGCGTTGTTCTATGGGAAAAAATAAAGCTTTGGCACCGTATTCACCCATTTTTGCAGGTGTGATGAGCGATGTAATATGCGCTTTTAATACCTGTTTTGTGCTTTCTTGTGTAGAGATCTGATCACAATGACCCGCTAAGGCTTGCCATTTTAGAATCTCAAATACCCAATTAAATATAGACAATAATAGTAATATTGCTATATTGCTATATGTAAATATTGAAGTAAAATTATTTTTGACATGTTCCAGAATAGGAGTCGTATCTTGCGTGAGTCGTTTTCCCACCAAAAAGACGGTTATAGCCAAAATCAGAATTTTGATACTATAGCCTAAGAATTGTGTAGCTTTGTGGGAGACGCCTCGCATAACAAACAAAGTAACAAATAATACCAATGAAACGATACAATGCCATTGTAAATTTTAATTGGTAAACACTAGAACGTCTCATTTGAAAGAAGAAAGAATCATATTAGGAATTGACCCCGGGACCACCATCATGGGATTTGGACTGATCAAAGTCGTGAATAAGAAAATGGAATTTTTACAACTCAATGAGTTGTTACTTTCCAAGTACAATGATCCTTATATCAAACTAAAACTTATTTTTGAACGCACCATTGAGCTGATCGATACTTTTCATCCTGATGAGATTGCCATTGAAGCCCCATTCTTTGGGAAAAATGTGCAGAGTATGCTCAAACTAGGAAGAGCACAAGGCGTTGCCATGGCCGCAGGATTGAGTCGTGAAGTACCTATCACAGAATACCTGCCTAAGAAAATAAAAATGGCCATTACCGGAAACGGAAATGCCAGTAAAGAGCAAGTGGCTAAAATGCTCCAATCCCTTTTAAAAATAAAGACACTTCCTAAAAACCTAGACAGCACCGACGGACTCGCCGCAGCTGTTTGTCATTTTTACAATTCCGGCAAAATAGAAACAGGAAAAAGTTACACAGGATGGGAAGCCTTTGTGAAGCAAAATGAGAAGCGGGTAAAGAAGTAGATCTATGGAAAAGGACCTAAAAAGTAAAACGTGTAAAAATTGTAACACAGAAACAGCAGGTAACTTTTGTATGCATTGCGGACAAAGAAATAAGGTGGCAAAAATTACCATAAAAGACACTTTCCTAGATTTTCTAAACAGTACCTTCTCTGTAAATGCCCCATTATTAGTCACAGTAAAATTATTATTTCTTAACCCAGGGAAGCTATTCCGAGAATTTTTAGAGGGAAGAAGAAAAACCTATTACAAACCAGTTCCCTTTTTTATTTTAACAACGATCCTATTAGTGCTTTTTAGATCTATCATAAAATATGACCCGTTCCAAGAAGTGACAAATACGGGTATTGATAATCCCAATTTTGAACGTGTTATTACTACTGCAAAATTTATGTCAAAAAACATCAATAATTTTTTGTTGTTGTTTGTCCTGACATTGAGCCTTTCACTAAAGTTGTTTTTTAGAAAATCATATACCCTTGCAGAGTATCTAGCCATTTCCTTTTATGCCATAGGGGCTTATACTTTATTTGCGACAATGAGTCTTTTTTTGACCAAATTTGTATCAGAAACATTACAGTATATTCCATTTTTAATGCTAGTAATCTATCTTATATATGCCTTTAATTCGCTCTTTCTAAAAAATAAAGTAATCGTGACTATAAAGACGTTAGTTTTGTATCCTCTAGCGATGTTCTTGTATATGGCTTTGGGATTTGGGATATCTTTTTTAATCATTTTACTTAAAAACTAAATGTCCAATATCTACATCCATATCCCATTTTGTAAAGAGGCGTGTTATTACTACAGGTCAGGAAAAATAAAAATGTAAAAAAGGTGTTCAGGATGATACACTTTTGTTGAATAAAATAAGAAGCATGTTAAAAAGTAATTAGTAATACCTTCCTGTATAATAATTAGCTGCTGTATTTTCCATTAACCCATTAACCCATTAACCCATTAACCCATTAACCCATTAAC
>CAYGQJ010000099.1:0-17546 GCA_964351845.1 uncultured Flavobacteriaceae bacterium
ACTTTTGTTCTGGCGAGATATTCCCGCAGCTGTACTTTCAAGCCATAGCGTCTAGAAACATTTCTAGCATTGAAACCGATTGCTTCTATATCGTTTTTTCCAGCAAGATAAATCGCGCGTTCATTATGAAATTCTTGAGAGATGATGGTGATTTTTTCTTGTCCAAATATTTCTTTGGCGCGTATCACCGAATCTAAGGTCCGAAACCCTGCATAATCTAGAAATATTTTATGTTCCGGAATTCCTTTTTTAATGAGTGCTTCCTTAAAATCTGTGGGTTCGTCATATGAACTCGTACTATTATCACCACTGACCAACACAAACTCAATTTTACCTGCTTTGTATAATGCTACGGTTGCTTCGATTCTGTATTTGAAGTATAAATTGACACGACCGTTTTGTAACATCTTTGACGTTCCCAACACCAGTCCCACCTTGTTTTTTTGAATTGCAGAAACCTCATCATACGTTTTTTCTTGCGCATAGGACGCTATCGTGTAATTAGAAACCACTATAAATACCAAGACGACAGATATCAAAACCAAGAGTATTTTTATTTTTTTACGCATAGATCCGTATGACTTTCCTTAAAAATAATCAATTTTAAACAGGGATATGATGGTTAAGTGCTTTTGTTTATTTTTACCCTATGAATTTTTATAAAATCCTAGCGAAACTAAACAAGGCTATACTTCCATCCTTTTCTAAAAAAGGACTTGATCTAGCCAAAGCAAAAAAATGGCAACTAGCCATTATTGGATATCGCACTTGGGTGACAAAACGAGCGATTTAAAGCGATCTAAAATGAAGCAAGACTAAAGGCTTATTAAAAATTTCAGAAATTATGTATAAGCTGCTATTCATCTATTTTATGCTTTCACGCAAGTGAGATTTATATTGAGCTTGCCAAAATGCGAAAGCATAAAAAGTTAAAAGCGATTGTATACACAACCGCTTTCACCCCTAAACAAACTATAAATAAACTTTATAGTTTTTGGAAAAGAGACGTTAGATACGTCTCTATAGTATTTAAAACAACCTATCCTAATGGTGGTTGTCCATTCATAATTTCTTCACTCGCGTACGATTCAAACTTTTTAAAGTTTTCTTTAAATGATTTTGCGAGTTTATGTGCTGTTGCATAATAGCCTTCATCATTCTTCCAAGTTGCGCGAGGAGACAATACTTCTGTAGGAACTCCTGGACACGTACGTGGTTGTGCTACGCCAAAAACAGAATGTATATGGTAATCCTCTCTCGTAACTTCAGACGGCAATTCTCCGTTCATTGCTGCAGAGATCATGGCTCTTGTATATTTTAATTTCATACGTGACCCAACGCCATAAGGACCTCCTGTCCATCCGGTATTGACTAGCCATACATTTACGCCAGCTTCTCTCATTTTTTTGCTTAACATCTCTGCATATTTTGTAGGATGTAAAGGCATAAAAGGAGCTCCAAAACAAGCTGAAAAAGAAGGCACAGGTTCTGTAACACCTGCTTCTGTACCCGCTACTTTTGCTGTATATCCGCTTATAAAGTGATAGGCTGCTTGTCCTGGTGTTAATTTTGAGATCGGAGGTAATACCCCAAAAGCATCTGCTGTTAAGAAAAATATATTCTTAGGATTCTTTGCTAACGAAGGTATTTTGATATTATTGATATGATCAATAGGATAGCTCACTCGTGTATTTTGAGTAATAGATGTATCTGCAAAATCTACATCCCCATTGTCATCCATGATTACATTTTCCAAAATAGCACCTTGCTTGATGGCATTATAAATATCAGGCTCATTGTCGGCAGATAGATTGATCACTTTTGCATAACAACCGCCTTCAAAATTGAAGATCGTGTTTTCTGAAGTCCAACCATGCTCATCATCACCTATCAATTTACGGTTAGGATCTGCAGAGAGGGTTGTTTTTCCAGTTCCAGAAAGACCAAAAAAGATAGCGGTCTCTCCATTTTCACCTACATTGGCAGAGCAATGCATAGGCAATGTGTTTTTTTCTACAGGAAGAATAAAATTCAACGCAGAAAAGATTCCCTTTTTAATTTCCCCAGTATATCCTGTACCACCAATAATGATCGTCTTTTCAGTAAAACTTAAAATTGCAAAATTAGATTGACGCGTTCCGTCTACTTCGGGATCTGCAAGAAATCCGGGAGCATTCAGAATCGTCCACTCAGGATCAAAGCTTTCAAGCTCCTCTTCTGTCGGTCTTAAAAACATATTGTAAGCAAACATATTAGACCAAGGATATTCGTTTATCACACGTATATTTAGTCTGTAGTCATCATCTGCACATGCATAACTATCTCTTACGTACAATTCTTTTCCAGAAAGATAATCAGTAACTTTTGTTTTTAATTTCGCGAAAGCGTCTGCCTCAAAAGGGATGTTTATAGGCCCCCACCACACTAAATCTTCGGTTTTTGCATCTTTTACGATGAATCTATCTAACGGAGAGCGCCCCGTAAATTTTCCTGTATTAACAGCAAGTGCTCCGCTAGAAGCTGTTTTTCCCATGTCATTCTTTACAGTAACATCATGTAATTCTTGCGGTTCTAGTTGGTAATGAGCAGTTGCATTATGAATTCCATAAGAATTTAACGCAATCGTTTTCGTAACTGAAGTGTTAGAAGCCATAAAAATGGTATTTGTTGTGTTGTTTTTAAAGCGCAAAGGTAAAAAATACCTGAGAGTTAGCCCTATTTTTCTAGGAATTCTATTTCTTCATTTGGAAGAATTTAACAATAAGAACGCCCCACGCAATGATTAAAAGTGTTCCTCCCACGGGTGTAATCAACCCAATGGTTTTAAAATCAAAGGAGGTAAGTGCATTTGTAGCAAGACCATAGATAGATCCTGAAAACAAGACGACCCCTGTCAAGAGTAGAATGTGAAGCGTTTTTTTTGTTTTTTCGCTTAAAGCGAAAGAAGCCACCAGTAGCAGCAATAATGCATGGTACATCTGATACTTCACGCCCGTCTCAAACGTAGCAATTGCATCGGCATCTAATACTTTTTCAAGACCGTGCGCACCAAAGGCACCAATCACTACTCCTAAAAAACCTAAAATGCTTCCTGTTACTAAAAGTCGTTTATTCATAAAAATACTTGTTATATAATTAAGCAAATACCTACATTCGTACTCCACAAATTTACGACCAAATATGTCTATAAGAACCATCTTAATTATCGGAGCCGGAAAATCTGCTTCTCAACTAGTAAATTATTTACTCGATAAAGCATCTACAGAAAACTTAGAAGTGATTGTAGGTGATATTTCTTTGGAAAATGCTCAAAAATTGGTAGGCAATCATCCCAAGGGGAAAGCAATGATGCTTGATGTTTTTAATAAAGACCAACGTACAGAAGCCATCCAAAATGCTACGATTGTTATTTCTATGCTTCCGGCACGTTTTCATATAGAAGTCGCACGCGATTGTATTACGTATAACAAATCTATGGTGACCGCTTCTTATATCTCTAAAGAAATGGAAGCACTTGATGAAGCTGCCAAAGAGAAAGGGCTTGTTTTTATGAATGAAATAGGACTCGATCCTGGCATTGACCATATGAGCGCGATGCAAGTCATAGACCGCATACGAGATAACGGAGGCAAATTGGTGCTTTTTGAGAGTTTTACAGGGGGGCTTGTGGCACCAGAGAGTGACACTAATTTATGGAATTATAAATTTACTTGGAATCCTCGTAATGTGGTACTTGCTGGACAAGGAGGCGCTGCCGAGTTTATTCAAGAAGGTACCTATAAATACATCCCGTATCAACGCCTTTTTAGACGTACAGAATTTTTAGAGATCGAAGGTCATGGTCGTTTTGAAGGATATGCCAATAGAAATTCCTTGAAATACAGATCCATCTACGGGCTAGATGATATCAAAACGCTATACCGCGGAACCATACGTCGTGTAGGGTTTTCTAAGGCATGGCATATCTTTGTAATGATGGGTATGACAGATGATAGTTATACACTTCAGGATACAGAAAACATGAGTTATAGAAGCTTTTTAAATCTGTTTCTACCCTACTCTCCTACAGATTCTGTGGAGCTAAAACTACGCCACTATCTCAAAATAGATCAAGATGATCTGCTCTGGGATAAATTGGTCGAACTCGATATTTTTAATGCTGAAAAGAAACTAGGCCTTGTCAATGCTACGCCTGCAAAATGTTTGCAACGTATTCTAGAAGACAAGTGGACACTCCAGCCTGATGATAAAGATATGATTGTGATGTACCACAAATTTGGCTACGAGATTAACGGAGTACACAAACAAATAGATGCTACCATGGTCAATATAGGAAATGACCAAATAGAAACTGCGATGGCAAGAACTGTAGGCCTTCCTGTAGCGATGGCGACATTGCGTATTCTCAACGGCGAAATTACAACGCCAGGTGTACAACTACCCATAAAAAAAGAAGTATACACACCTATCCTTAAGGAGTTAGAAGAGTATGGCATTACTTTTAAAGAATATGAGGTTCCCTATTTAGGATACAATCCTAATAACGTAGGAGGGTAAATCGGATTTACATCGTCTTAAACCCCCATTATACAGGTTGAACATAGTTTTAGGTTTGAAAAAGTTTTAGTACTTTGACATACTCAAATTGCTTTTATATGAAGAGATTATTATTCTTTTTTATTCTTATCGTTCAGCAAGGGTTTAGTCAAATAGAATTTAGAAATGATGAGCCATCACTTTTTGATCAGCAAACAGTATATGGCACAAGTGTACTAGGCCCTAGTATTTCTTTTTTTGATTTTGACAATGATGGTTGGGATGATATTACGGTCCCTGCATCAGCGACGCGTGATTTTCGATTTTTTAAAAATGTAGAAGGTACTTTTGAAGAAATAAATCTAGGAATCTCAAGCAATAACATTCAGGCGAGACATGCTATTTGGGTCGATGTTGATAATGACGGAGATAATGACTTTTTTGCCACCAGTGACCTAGGGCATCTTTGGTTATATAGAAATGAAGGCGGAAACACCTTTACAGAAATTACCGATACATCTGGGCTTCCTGATGTAGCTATTCCTTATTGGGGTTCTTCTTGGGGAGACTATAACAATGATGGCATTTTAGATGTTTTTATCAGCATACGTGATGCCGATCAAGTACAAGGCAACTTACTTTACCAAGGAAATGGTGATGGCACATTCATCAACACGACGGCTGTCGCAGGTATAGATACTGCGGGATATATTACGTTTTGCTCTTCCTTTTTTGACTATGACAATGATGGCGATCAAGACATCTACACCGCAAATGATAAGTGTACCACACCAAACACACTTTACAGAAATAACGGAGACGGCACCTTTACAGATGTAAGCATAGAAAGTGGTACAAATCTTTTTATGAGTGCCATGTCTACTACGGTAGATGATTTTAATAACGACGGATGGTTAGATCTTTATGTCACTAATTTTTACCCTCCGTTTGAAGAAGATGTCACCGTAGGAAATGCATATTTACTAAATAACGGCGATGGCACGTTTACAAATATCGCACTAGAAAACGGCACTCGTTTTGACAGTATCGGTTGGGGTGCTTTGTCTTTGGACGTTCTTAATAACACTCATAAAGATCTGTATGTAAGCGCTAGTGTCAATGGAGGTGACGGCCGGTTATCATCTGCACTTTATATCAATGATGGGACGCAAAACTATACCGTAACCACAAATACCGGTATCGAAGAGGACACCTTCATCAGTTACTCAAACGCCATTGGAGATATTCAAAATGATGGATTGCAGGACATTGTCGTGATTAATGCAAATGGACAGCCTATCTCCTTATGGAATAATAGAAGCACCACAGATAATAACTGGCTTAAAGTAAAACTAGAAGGAACCACCAGCAACCGAATGGGCATAGGTTCCAGAATAAAAGTAGGTGTGGGCGATAACGTATATTATGGCTACACTCTTTGTGGCGAAGGGTATATGAATCAAAATAGCGCTACAGAATTATTCGGCTTAGGACAAGCCACCATCGTTGATTATATTGAAGTTACTTGGTTAAGTGGCATCACAGACCGTATAGAAGATATAGATCCCAACCAATCCATTACCATCGTAGAAGGATCTAACCCTTTAAGTGCTGAAGAATTTGTTGCAAACAATATTTCAGTATACCCCAACCCAGCAACACAACAGATCACCTTTAAGTATTCAACAAACCAAGAAGCGTTAACCACTACGATCACAGATATACACGGTAAAGTAATCCAAACAAGACACTTTCAAAACCAAAACACGTCTCAAGAACATACATTGGATATTTCTGCGATGGCTACAGGCATTTATTTCCTATCCATACGTGACAGCGACAAAACCATTGTCAAAAAAATTATAGTTCAGTAAACGACCTTCGGACAAGCCCATGAGGTATTTTAAGGAAAAAGCCATTTAATTTCGATGATTGAGAAAAAGTGCATATTTAAGCATCGTTTTTTCTTAATTAAAAGACATATTTAGTAGCTTGCCATCTATATGATTGCAGAAAAAAACACCCTCCATACCCTTCTTAAAACCCATTTTGGGTATGACCACTTTCGTGAAAACCAACTCGATATCATTCAAGATATCATTTCTGGAAAAGATGCATTGGTTATTATGCCTACCGGAGGTGGAAAATCCATGTGTTTTCAACTTCCTGCATTAGCCCTCCCTGGCACGGCACTCGTTATATCACCGCTTATTGCGCTTATGAAAGATCAGGTAGATGCCCTTAAAGCAAATGGGATCAAAGCGGCCTATTATAACAGCACACAATCTCCCGAAGAAATAGACAACGTACTCCAAGATTTACAGAAAGGTCAACTGGATCTTGTGTATGTAGCCCCCGAAAGCTTATCATTATTAGATACGGTATTACAGCAATCACCAATAAGCTTAATTGCCATTGACGAAGCACACTGTATTTCCTCTTGGGGGCATGATTTTAGACCTGCCTACACCCAACTAGGGTATCTTAAAAAACGATACCCTACCACACCACTAGTGGCGCTCACAGCAACAGCAGATACCTCAACACAAGATGATATTGCAGAGCAACTCTCGATCCCTAACGCAAAACGCTATGTAGCCTCTTTTGATAGACCCAACCTATATCTCGATGTACGACCTGGTCAAAATAGAATAAAACAAATTCTCTCGTTTTTAGATAGTCACCCCTTTGAAAGTGGAATCATCTACTGCCTGAGTAGAAAAAGCACCGAGCAACTTGCTCAAAAGTTACAAGATGCAAATCACGATGCAAAAGCCTACCATGCGGGTATTAATGCACAAGATCGCGCACAAATTCAGGAAGATTTTATCAATGACAAAGTTCCCATTATTGTCGCTACGATTGCCTTTGGGATGGGAATTGACAAAAGTAATGTACGCTGGGTCATCCATTATAATATGCCTAAAAATCTAGAAGGCTATTACCAAGAAATAGGACGTGCAGGGAGAGATGGACTTCCCGCACACACCTTGCTTTTTTATAGTTATGCCGACACCATACAGCTTCGTAAATTTATAGAAAACAGCACCAATGAAGACTATCAAACAGCCAAGCTAGAACGCATGCAACAATATGCCGAAGCCTTGAGCTGCCGCAGGAAGGTATTGCTCAATTACTTTGGTGAATTTCTTACTAACGACTGTGGGCATTGTGATATCTGTAAAAATAATCCTGAATATTTTGACGGTACGATTCTAGCCCAGAAAGTACTTTCAGGCGTAGCCCGCCTCAAAGAGCAAGAAGCCCTCGGAACCCTCATTGATGTCTTACGTGGCTCTCAAAACGCAGCGGTGTATGACAAAGGATATCAACATATCAAGACCTATGGCGTGGCAAAAAATGTGGCATGGAAAGATCTGCAACAATACATCATTCAAATGATCAATCAGGGGTTGCTGGAAATACGCTTTCGCGAAAGCGGACGCCTTCTCCTCACCCCACTAGCAAAAGAGGTCTTATTTAATGGGCACAAGGTGCAACTAGCCAACCTTATCCAACCCATTATTGAAGTTCCTAAAGAACGTAAACCTAAAAAACCAAAAGGCACTTTATTTGAAAAACTGCGCGAATTACGGAATGAATTGGCACGCGATGAAAATGTCCCGGCCTATATCATCTTTAGTGACGCCAGTCTTAAAGACATGGAAGATCAAGAACCCACCACCGAAGCTGAGTTTCTTGCGATCAGTGGTGTGGGACAAGCAAAACTAGATAAATACGCCACTGATTTTCTAAAAGTAATCAAAGCACATACTGCAAAGCCTAAAAAACCAAAAGGAGGCAAAACCTATGAGGAGACTCGTAAATACATTGAAGAAGGGCTTTCTCTAGAAGAAATTGCAGAAGCCCGAAATCTCACATTTGGCTCTATATACAATCATATTATCAAGCTTCATGAAGAAGGCATGGCATTCGATTTTTACCAATTTATCACCCCTCAAGAAGTCGAGCAAATTGCAAATGCACAAGAAAAAGTAGCCGATGCAACTAGTTTAAAGGCATTTTTTACCTATTTTGAAGAGCAAATACCGTATTGGAAAATTAAAATGGGACTCTACCTATCTAAAAAATAGTTAGCTCTACCCTATTTTTCCGTCTTAAGATGTATTTATTTTTTTATTCAAGCACTTGGCGTGACTTGAATTGTATTCTATAGGATACACTAAAACAAAACGTATAATACCAACAATTTATCCCACATGAAGAACCCTATTTTGATTGCAAAAATTTCTCAATTAGAAAATAAAAAACCAAAGCATGCGCTCGTCAATGGACTTGATTTAGTCATCGTAAAATTTGATGATGACATCTCTGTATTATACGGTCGTTGTCATCACAGAGGCGCGTTAATGTCAGACGGGTATGTAAAGGGTCATAACCTCATTTGTGGTGTACATGACTGGGATTATCGGGTAGATACAGGCGTCTCTGAATATAATAATGATGAAGCGCTCCATAAATTTTCTACGAAGGTTGAAGAAGGAAATCTCTTTGTAGATGGTGATGAAGTAGACACTTATCTCGCAGACCATCCACAACCTTTTAATCGTGATGAATATCTGGGAACCTACGCAGACACCCATCCTGAAGATACAGAACCGTACACTAGCTATATTAAAGAATTGGCTCAAAACGGACTCAAAAACATAGGGCATCACGGGTTTTCTGCTTCGATGGGCGTGGATAGAAACACGCTTCCCAAGTGGAATGATATTCAGTTCTTGCCAGCGCAATTAGCCTCTAGACCTTTGCTGGATGAAGATGATGTAGCGACCAAGGTTATCATCGGCAAAAAGGCAAAAAAACCCCTTCATTTAGACATTCCGTTGTTTGTAAGTGATATGAGTTTTGGCGCTTTATCTAAAGAAGCAAAAATCGCCTTATCAAAAGGGGCTGAACTTGCAGGCACAGGTATTTGTTCTGGAGAAGGTGGTATGCTGCCTGAAGAGCAATCCAATAATTCCAAGTATTTTTATGAGCTCGCTTCCGCGAAATTTGGATTCTCGTGGGACAAACTAGACAATGTGCAGGCATTTCACTTTAAAGCAGGTCAAGGTGCCAAAACAGGCACAGGCGGACACCTCCCTGGGAATAAAGTAAGTAAAGAAATTGCAGAAGTTCGCGGATTGAAAGAAGGTGAAACTGCCATTTCTCCAGCGACGTTCCCAGATTTTCATGGCGTCGAAGACTTTAAGTCATTTGCTGCCGAAGTAAGAGAACGCACAGGAGGCATTCCTATTGGATTTAAATTGGCTGCAAGTCATATAGAAAAAGACATTCAGTTTGCACTGGATGTAGGTGTCGATTATATTATTCTAGACGGTCGCGGTGGCGGTACAGGTTCTGCGCCTACTATTTTAAGAGATCACATTAACGTTCCTACTATACCTGCATTGGCAAGAGCTAGGAAATACCTAGATAAAGTTGGCGCGACAGATGTAACGCTTATTATTACAGGTGGATTACGGGTTGCGGAGGATTTCGCGAAAGCGTTAATGTTAGGAGCCGATGCGATTGCCGTATCCAACTCCGCACTACAAGCCATAGGGTGTTTAGGAATGCGTGCCTGTGGGAGTAACAACTGCCCCGTAGGAATCGCTACTCAGAAAGAATCGCTTCGCAGTCGTTTGATTATTGATAGTTCGGCAAAGCAATTGCATAACTATTTTGACGCCACAAACAGCTTGATTAAAGTCGTGGCTAGAGCCTGTGGATATGATGATATTACAAAGTTTAATCACAATGACCTCTCTACCTATAATAGAGACATGCATAAATTAACAGGAATCAACTATGCCGGAATCTAAACCCACAAAAGATCAAATGCATCTGGCAGCACAATACCTAGCGGCTGCTAACATGAGCTTTCTAGAAAAAAAAGAAGACGATAGTCATACCAATCTAGGCTTCGATATACATACTCTGTGTCTAGAAACCTACGATCTATCTCCAAATGGAGATCAACTTTCTTTACACTACAAAGACTTTTCTTTGGAGTGGAGTTCTCAAAAAGGAAACACCAAATTATCTCTTGACGGAAAAAAACACAGTGCTATTTTAGAGTGGCTACAAGACCTTTCTAAGAAGCATCTTTCTAAAGAATATGTGTATGAATTTCATTACGATCTTCCTTATTCAATTGAAGAAATCGATACATTTACATTGACAGACCCTAGTGAGCTAGCGCATCTAGCTCACCTCAGAGTTCTTGCACAAAACACTATAGCGCATGTTGTAGCGTCAAACCATCTAGTTTCAGCAGTTCGTATCTGGCCGCATCATTTTGATACGGGGGCGTATGCTTCTTTAGATGATGATTCGGGGATTTCTGTTGGGATAGGTCTGGCAATTCCTGACTCGATATCAGATACACATTATTTTTACATCAGTGGATATAATGATGAGGGAGCCTTTACACCACCTTCTTCAGCGGAATTAAGTAGGGGCAAATGGTTAGATCAAGATTTTAAAGGCGCCATTCTTCCTACCACACATCTTCTAGAATCTGAAGCAATTCGATTTTTTAAAGAAGCCATACAACAATATAACAGATAAGTGTCTAATCCATTTATAAATCACTCAAAATCCTATTTAAAAAAGAATAGCTCTATGGAAGACTGGTACATCCCAATTACAATCATTCCGGGGATAGGATTACTCATTCTATCAACCTCAAATATGATGGTCACTTTAAGCAGTGAAATCAATACACTGATTCATGGTGAAGATAAAAGTGAAGCTATTATAAAAAGAAAACTCGTACAGTTAAAACTGCTTAATAGAGCGATGGTACTCTTTTATATTGCGATTGCCAGTTTGGTCACCGCAGCTCTCATAGCAGGTATCAGTGTAAAATTAGGCTCGTCACAAAACGCAACACTCTATGTGATTATTCTTGGCATTATGATGTTGCTTTTAGGGCTCTTTTGGCTCATTAAATATTCCTACAGAGCGGTCAGCATTCGGCAAGATCAATTCAAAAACAACATTCAATAAAAATTAAAAGGCATGGCTACAACAAAAAAATGGTATAAAGTTCTCGATAATAAAAAGACACTCCCTGAAGGGCGTGTTCAAACAGTGACTGCTGGACATCAAGGCATCTGTTTGACGCATTATGACGGAAAATTTTCTGCATTGGATAATAAGTGCCCGCATCAAGGCGGCCCCTTAGGAGAAGGATCTATTGAGAACGGCATGTTACGTTGCCCTTGGCATGGTTGGGACTTTCATCCGTGTACAGGAATGCCTCCTGGTGGATTTGATGATGGAGTAGATACTTTTGAAGTCAAAGAAGAGGGAGATGAAATTTTTGTAGCGGTTCAAGAAGAAGACACCCATCAAGACACTATTTCTGATGTCATGGTCGAAACCATGGTCAATTGGGGTGTCAATACTGGTTTTGGAATGGTAGGTCATTCTAATCTAGGCGTTGCAGATGCCATGATGCGACAAGAACAAAAAGGAAACTTCCAATTCTTTGGAATTCGTCATGAGGGTGCTGCTGCTTTTGCTGCCTCGGCGTATGGGAAATTAATGGGGAAACCCGCTGTATGTTTTGGTATTGCAGGACCCGGAGCCACCAATATGTTTACCGGAATGTGGGATGCAAAAGTAGACCGCGCTCCCCTCCTTGCGCTTTCTGGACAAATCAACACCCAAGTGTTAGGTACTGGTGCTTTTCAAGAAGTAGATCTTGTCGGTGCTTTTCAAACTGTAGCCCATTTTAACCATAGTGTACAGCAAAATTCGCAGCATAGCGAACTCATGAGTCTTGCGATAAAAAGCGCGTTGCTGAATCGGGATGTATCGCATATTACCTTTCCGGATGAAGTTGCGTTTATGCCAAAACCTGAGGGTGAAAAAGCACAAACACCCGAAGGCAGAATCACACCCATGAATATTTCGCCGCCAAGGCAAATGATAGCAAAGGCAGTCGATATGCTTACAGCCTCAAAAATGCCCGCCATTATTGTGGGTCATGGTGCACGCTTTCACATGGAGGCGATTACCGCTTTCGCGAAAGCGTTAAATTGCCCCGTCATTACCACATTTAAAGCGAAAGGTCTTATTGCCGATACACACGAATTAGGTTGTGGGGTTTTAGGAAGAAGTGGTACCCCTATTGCTTCTTGGTTTATGAATGAAAGTGATGTATTACTCGTTTTTGGAGCGTCCTTCTCTAATCATACAGGGATCACACCTAAAAAACCAATCATTCAAGTAGATTATGACCCAACCGCTTTAAGTAAATTTCACAAAGTAGATGCAGCACTTTGGGGCGAAATCTCTGAAACCCTAAACATCCTTGAAGAAGATACCAAAGGAAAATTAAACACGGTAGATAGACGACCAGAAATTGCAGAACGTTGGGCGATCTGGAGGGAAGAAAAAGCAAGCCGATTAAAAGATGAAAGTGAGATAGGATTAAGTTCTATTGCGGTGTTTGAAGCCATGAATAAAGTCACACCAGACAATGCGGTGATCGCGGTAGATGTAGGGAATAACACCTATTCTTTTGGACGTTATTTTGAACCTAAAAATCAATCGATTTTAATGTCTGGATATTTAGGGTCTATTGGATTCTCACTACCCGCAGCCATGGGCGCTTGGGCAGCACAAGGAAAAGAAAGACCGATTTGGTCAGTTTCTGGAGATGGTGGTTTTGGACAATACCTTGGAGAAATGATGACCCTTGTCAAGTACAATATGAATATCAAACACGTATTGCTTAACAATTCTGAATTAGGGAAGATTTCTAAAGAACAAAAAGCAGCAGAATTAGATGTTTGGAAAACCTCATTACACAATGTGAGTTTTGCAAAATATGCGGAGAACTGTGGTGCTTTAGGGATTCGAGTCACCAAAAGAGAAGAGCTACTTCCTGCGTTAGAGCAGTTAAAAGCACACAACGGACCAGCGTTATTAGAAATTATTACGGACCCAAGTTTAATATAACCCTATGGAGATACTAGCTCAAATTATTCCGACGATTATTCTCATCTATCTTGCAATAGGCCTCTTGTTTGGAATTTATTTCTTTGTGCGAGGCGCTAATCAACTAGATGCACTTATTAAAGATAGTCCGTGGACTGTACGGCTCTTATTGGTTCCTGGCGCCATCGGACTTTGGCCTCTTTTATTTTTAAAATTAGTAAAACCCTCAAAAACAAACGTATGACATCTGGATTACGAAAAGCACATAAGATCCTATGGATCGTTTTGACAGTCGTGGGTATCGTACTCATTGTGTTTGCTATTAAAAGTGTGAAGCAACAACTACGCACAGATGAAGATATAGCAATCACGACTGCTTCTGAGGCGGTTCATGCCGTTATAAATAACGATCAGTTACAGGTACGTGTAGAAGAACTAGCAACTACGAATCAGTTACAGATTGCGATCAAGAAACCTTTAAAAAGCGCATCTACGGTGGTGTATGCACTCACTTCAGATAATACACAAGGGGCTTTCTTGGGGAGTATTGACAAAAAAGGACTGTATACTTTTGACATCGACAAATCGATAAAAAAGATCCAGCTGTACGATGGAATAAAGAATACTGAAATACAAAATATAGACCTATCATGGGAGTAAGCTATCAATCGGTGCTTTGGAATAAGCACAAGAAAACATACGACACCTGGATTGTGATAGGGATGCTCTTGTACCTCATCAGTTTTATTGGAATTACGGTAGTGACCAATCCTGAGACAAGTGCAGAGACCTTAATTATTAGAGCTTTTGGGACCTTAGCCATTGTCTTATTACATATCATACTCAGCATAGGACCCTTGGCTAGAGTATACCCTCGGTTACTACCCATTCTGTATAACAGAAGACATTTAGGCGTCAGTATGTTTATAGCGGCGTTGGTACATGGTGGATTTTCACTTTTTCAATTCCATGCCTTAGGAAATGTAAATCCGATATATGCCCTGTTTACTTCCAATATGGAGTATACTTCTCTGGCAAATTTCCCTTTTCAGGTATTAGGCTTTTTTGCTTTGATTATTCTGTTTTTGATGGCGGCCACCAGTCATGATTTCTGGCTTAAGAACCTCTCTCCAAAAACATGGAAACGATTACACATGCTCGTTTATGTGGCGTATCTATTGGTAGTGCTTCATGTCTTTTTAGGAGCCTTTCAGCAGCAACCCTCTGTAGCGGTAATTGCCTTTTTAGGTGTAGGATTTTTGACCATTGCATCACTACATATAATAACTGCTTTTAAAGAATCTAAAATCGATAATTCTAAAACGACACACACCGAAGAAGGATGGGAATATGTATGTGAGATCAATGAAATCCCCGAAGACAGGGCAAAGATTTTTGTGGTAGGAAATGAGCGTGTCGCTGTTTTTAAATACGACAACAAACTCTCTGCCATTGCTAATGTATGTAAACACCAAGGAGGTCCTTTGGGCGAAGGGAAAGTAATCGATGGGTGTGTCACCTGTCCTTGGCATGGATATCAATACTTGCCTCATAATGGACAGTCGCCACCACCGTTTACAGAAAAAGTAGCGACCTACCGTTTAAAAAATCAAAATAATAAGGTCTATATCCTTCCAGAAGCACTGGCAGAAGGAACCGAAGTCGAACCTGTCACATTTTAATTATGAAACAAGAAGAAAAAGAAGATGATTTTTATGTTGGATACATCGATAGTGTATCTCCTAAGACAAAGAAAGGCCTTAAATCCTTTGTGCTTTTTGGCATCCTATTATTAGTAGGAGGTGCGTTGATTTTTGCTTTTTCTCAAAACACCTTTAAAAACAGCACTTTTGAGTTAACAACAAGTACAAAGATCACAGGGGTATATCACGAAATGCCATACCCCATGTTACGGGTTAAAACAGGAGATCGCTCATTCAAGAATATCTTGTTATTAGGTTTTGGAAAATCAAGCGCCAATCCTTTTTTACAAAAAATAAGAAGTGAAGCAGGGCCTTTATCTGGTAGTGTCTTAAGTATCGAGGGAAACCTCATCTATTACAATGGCAAAACATTATTACAAATTACAAGCGATGAGAAAATAGCATTACTAGAAAACGCTGCTACCCATAGATTGCCTAAGACAAGACATCTCGTTAGAGGGATGGAATTAAATGGAGAGATCATTGACCCTAAATGCTACTTTGGCGTCATGAAACCCGGCAAAGGGAAAATCCATCGAAGTTGTGCTGCACTCTGTATTTCTGGTGGAATTCCGCCCGTATTAGCGACCACCGATGAGAATAATATCTCAGAATATTACTTGCTTACCGACAAAAATGGAAACCCTATTAACGAGCAAATACTCCCCTACATAGGAAAGCCATCGATACTCACAGGAGATGTGGTGCAAATAGAAGATTGGTACCAGCTACGTATAGATACAAAGGATATAAAAGACCTGGATTTGCCTTCAAAAATATATTGAGCCTTTATACGCTTTCGCGAAAGCGTACCCAGAAAAATAACCTATAAACCTGAAACTATGTTCGAGTCATTCAGTATTGTTTTTACCATTGCCGTACTCTTTAATTACATAAATAGTAAATGGATCAAACTGCCTTCCACCATAGGGTTATTGCTCTTGAGCTTAGTATTAGTCATCATTGTTACCATAAGTGAATATGTTGTTCCTAGTTTTTACAAATTTTTCTGTGACATTATTGTCAATGCAGATTTTAAAACATTACTCCTTGATGGGATTTTAAGTTTCATGTTATTTGCAGGAGCATTACACGTCGATTTAAGTGCGCTTGCAGCGCAAAAAAAATCTATCTTACTTTTTGCAACGACAGGTGTTTTAATCTCTACAGCCATTGTGGGAGGGCTCGTATATCTTGTGGCATCACTTATGGGATTAGAGCTTCCTTTAGTTCATGCCTTACTGTTTGGCGCGTTGATATCCCCTACAGATCCTATTGCTGTGATGGCGATTCTCAAACAGGCAAACATTGCAAAGAGTCTCAGTATTAAAATAGAAGGAGAATCGTTATTTAATGACGGGATTGGCGTTGTTGTTTTTTCTGGAATCTTATTAGTAGCAACAGCCACTGGCGATCATAGTCATACAGAAATAGGTGCAGAGATAGGCACGCTATTTCTAGAAGAAGCTGTCGGTGGAATCTTATTTGGATTACTCATAGGGTTTATAGGTTTAAAATTGATTACAAGTTTAAAAGACAATTCAAATCTAGCGGTGATGATCAGTCTTGCCGTTGTTTTAGGAGGCTATACCATCGCCTCTATGATTCATGTGTCGGGACCACTAGCTATGGTAGTTGCTGGATTGCTCATAGGAAATAAAGTACATATTAATGATCATAAAAGTAAAGTGTCGGTTGCGATTAATGAATTTTGGGAGATCTTAGACGATGTCTTTAATGGAATTCTATTTGTATTAATAGGACTCGCTATACACTTATTAGCGTTTAACATCAATTACTTAACGCTGGGTATTATCACCATTGTGATTGTATTATTAGCTCGGTTTATTTCGGTATTTCTGCCCTACTCATTATTAAAACATGAAGAAGAAAAACCAATAAAGACCATTACTATTTTAACGTGGGGAGGTTTACGAGGCGGGATCTCTATTGCGCTTGCTCTAAGTTTAAGTGAAACGCTTTCTAGCGAATTAATTGTATACATCACGTATGTCGTTGTTTTATTTTCTATTATTGCGCAAGGATTAAGCATAGGAATGCTTGCCAAAAAATTATATAAGAAAGTATAACACCTGCCTACATGATAAAACGTTTTAAGAAAGTAGCCTTTATAACACTCTTATTAAGTGGCTTTGCACAAGCACAGATTTCAGAGTTAGCACGTATAGAATATGTGGGTTTACCTGAAAGAGCCGAAGAGACTGGAACCTCTTTTAATAGATTTAGAGGAAGTGCTAATTATCCCATAAAGCTAAAAGAAGACACCTATTTTGTAGTTGGAGCAGATTATAGTTATATCGATTTTAATATAGATCAAGATCTTGTTGG
>CAYGQJ010000100.1:0-17526 GCA_964351845.1 uncultured Flavobacteriaceae bacterium
TCCATCTTGAGCAAAGAGTCCTGTGACAGCGCATAACGATAACGCACAAGCAAGCGCCGTGCGTCTTAAGGTAATTTTCTTCATAGTTTTAAGTAGGTAATTATTGTAAGTCAACGTAATTTGGGGTTACTGTTATTAATATATAGGTATTATGATTTGGGTATTATAATTTGGGTATGCTAAAATTAAATTTTTCGCTAATCTAGATAAAAATTACAAATATAAAAGGATTGAAATGTTAAAATTGCGTATTTCAGCTTATTTTTTATGCATTTTATCGATGATTTTGATGTTTTACCGTAATATCTATCGCGTTAAATTAACATTTTAAAAAGTGTTTTTTATTGCGATAACCCGCAGTAGGTTTACATACACTTGTTCTTTATAAACACAAAAACGGCTACCCGAGGGTAGCCGTTTTATTAGTGAAACGTTGTTTTGAATTTGTCCTTAGGATTTTTCAAAACAGCTAGTTGAACTAATCCCGCTTTCTCAGCGGGATCTGTTTATTACCTTTTATTTTATTTGTTTCAAAGAAATTTCTTAGTTTCCTCCGTCTTCTCCAGTTTCTAGATTCTTCATTTCTTCTTCGATCATCGTATAGAATTGATCGATTTTTGGAAGTACATAAATCTTAGTACGTCTGTTTGTTGATTTGTTTTCTGCAGTATCATTAGGTACCAAAGGTACATACTCACTTCTACCAGCGGCAATGAGTTGTGAAGGGTTGGCTCCAAGTTCTACAAGGGCACGTACAATAGCCGTCGCACGTTTGGCACTTAAATCCCAGTTATCTAATAATACCCCTTTTTGGTAAGGTACATTATCTGTATGGCCTTCTACTAAAGCTTCAAAATCTGGTTTCCCATTAATGACCGTAGCTACTTTACCAAGAATCTCTTTAGCTCTATTTGTGATATTATAACTTCCACTCTTGAAAAGTACCTTATCAGACAGTGAGATAAATACAACGCCTTTCTCCACATTGATTTCAATATCTTGATCATCAAGGCCTACTTCTTTCTTGAGACTTGTAACAAGGGCGAGGGTTACACTATCCTTCTTCGTAAGGGCATCTTGTAAACGATTTATTTTTAAATCTTTTTCTTTAAGACTCTCTAGTGATTTCTCAAGATTGGTTGCTCCTTGTTGTGTAAGCATTGTCATCTCCTTAGAACTCTGGATAAGATCTTCTCGATCTCTTCTTAATTCGGCAATGCGTTCTTCAAGAGAAGTAACACGGGTTGTTGCACTTGCTTTTTCTTCCAGACAAGAATTCAACTTTACCGTTGCAGAATTTAATAAATCCTGGGTTTCTTGTTGTCTTGCTTCAAGGGCTGCATATTCTTTTTTTGATACACAAGATGTTGCTAGTAACAAGCAAGCACCACACACTATTAATATACGTTTCATTTTCTAGATTGTTTTGGGTTTATTCAAAAGTACCAAAAATGGAAATGTTAAAATAGCGATTAACAGTTTTTTATCGTTTTTATAAAAGATCCCGGTATGACTTTTTATTTTTTACGAAATATTGAAAAACAATAGACCCTATCGTGTAGTAATCGCTGCGTTGCGGTAAGGCCTTTCTCTTTTTTAATACACTAGGGAAATAGCTGTAGAAACTACCATGCGCTTTCAAGATCGCCCATACGTGTTTAGGTTTTCCTTCCAATAAAAATTTAACTCCGGCAATTCCATCTAGTATTAGACGACACAAAATACGTATAATATAGTATGACCCAGGGCTATTTTTTACCAATGCAAAAAGGGTATTCCTGAAATTATAAAATGTTTTTACTGGATTTGAAGTAGCGAGCGTGGCACCGCCTAGGTGAAATACTTCACTATCGCCTACAGCCACCACACGATATCCTTTATTTTTTACACGCCAGCAAAGGTCGATCTCTTCTTGATGGGCAAAAAAGTCTTCGTCTAGACCATCAAGCTCCCAATACTGAGCTGCTTTTATAAAAAGACAGGCACCGCTGGCCCATTGTACATCTACGGTATCGTTATATTGTCCCGTATCTTCTTCACAGGTATTAAAAATACGCCCTCTACAATACGGATATCCCAAAGCATCTAGATACCCACCGGCAGCACCGGCATATTCAAAATAGGAGGGACGCTTTAGATCTTTAATTTTTGGTTGTGCGGCTGCAATTTCAGAAGATGCTTCAAAGGTAGAAAGCATCGGTTCTAGCCATCCTTCCTTTACCATCACATCACTATTCATAAGCACATACAGATCTGCATCTACGTGGCGTAGCGCATCATTGTATCCTTTGGCATAGCCTCCGTTTTCTGTGTTTTTAATGACAATCACCTCCTTAGGAAAGTGCTTCTCACAATAGGCTATAGAGGTATCTGTTGAGGCATTATCTGCCACGTAAATAGTTGCAAGATGAGCACTGTGCTGTACGACACTTCCTAAAAAACGCTCTAATAAAGCGCGTCCATTCCAATTGAGTATAACGATCGCTGTTTTCACGTTGCAAATAAAAGGGTTTTCCGCTTTCGCGAAAGCATATAATAGATATAAAGCATCATTTTATGGTGTAATTGGGTAATTCTTTTAAAAAGTGATACCGTTCCTGTTCAAAATCCATAGCGCAGTAGTAATGTTGTAGTCCATTGGTCACCATCAATAACTCGGCTTTTAATAATAGATTATAACGGGCAATTTGATCAAACGTAGCTTGTGTGATAGCGACGCTAGGGCGCTTACATTCAACCACGAGGAAGATGCTCCCGTCGGAATTAAATACCACAATATCGTAGCGTTTCTTGGTATCGTATATTTTAATTTCTTTTTCTACATTGATTAAACTACTCGGATAGCCTTTGGTTTGTATGAGAAACTGTAACACATGTTGCCGTACCCATTCTTCTGGAGTAAGGTGAATAAATTTTTTACGTATGGGGTCAAAAATATACGGTTTGTTTTCGCTATTTTTGAGACGAAAATCATATGCTGGAAATTCGAGTACTTGCATGACCGCAAAATACTTTTTTTATACCAAACATTCATAGTGCAAAACGCAAAAGATATACTATCAGACCTTCAAAACGGGATCATACACCCTATCTACTTTCTAAGTGGAGAAGAAGCCTATTTTATCGATGAAATTGCAGATTATATTGAAGATCATATCCTTGACGAATCTGAAAAGGGATTCAACCAAATGGTTTTGTACGGCCGTGATGTCACCGTAGAGGATATTGTGGGAAATGCCAAGCGGTATCCTATGATGGCAGATCGACAAGTAGTGATTGTCAAAGAGGCACAAGACCTCTCTCGTACCATAGATAAGTTAGCTTCCTATGTTGAGAATCCGCAGCCTTCTACCGTACTAGTGATTTGCTATAAGTATAAGAAACTAGATAAAAGAAAAGGACTTGCTAAAGCCCTGAAAAAAAATGGGATTCACTTTGAGAGTAAAAAGCTGTATGAAAATCAAGTCAGTGATTGGTTACGGCGATTAGTGACTCAAAAAGGATATCACATCAATCCCAAAGCGGCACACATACTCGTTGAGTATTTAGGAACAGATCTCAGTAAAGTGAATAATGAGATTGAAAAACTGATGCTTATTCTCACAAAAGGGAGTGAGATTACGCCAGAAGCGATTGAGGAGAATATAGGAATCAGTAAAGATTTTAATAATTTTGAACTTCGTAAGGCAGTAGGGGAGCGAGATATTGTAAAAGCACAACGCATTAGTCAATATTTTACACAAAACCCGAAAGACAATCCGCTGGTGCTTACCATCTCTTCTTTATATGGTTTTTTCTCTAACCTATTACGCTACCACGGACTCCCACAAAAAGATAAAACAACGGTAGCTAGGGCCTTAGGTGTCAATCCTTTTTTTGTAGGAGAGTACACCACTGCCGCACGTCATTATCCTATGAAACGTGTAAGTGCTGCCATCGCTTTGTTACGTGAAGCCGATGTGAAAAGTAAAGGGGTAGGAGCCAGTGCATTTGCTACATCAGATTTGCTAAAAGAGTTACTAGTGAAGATTATGGGGTAGTGTTTACGCCTGAAAATGGGTGTAATTTAGTTTTTTAACATCATTACGGGTATAATTTATTTTAAGAAGAAACCCCCAGTAAATTCATAACGAACTAAGGGTTTCTAAGGAATTATCAACCACTAATTTTTAATAGAAAAACTGTTCTGAAACAATCTTACTATTTTCTATTTTATACACAATAATCTCGTCTAGAGGCCATTTGTTTCCATCTTTGAGCGTGACGGTCATTTTGTAGGGTATTGCGATATAATCTTTGGCAATAATCGCATCTCCAACCTCCATTCCCTCTACACCTGCAATATTTTCTCCCATTGCGGCATCTTTTGCTTTTATCGCATCTACACCTTTTACATCTGCAAAATAGGCTGATTGCGGTTCTATATGATGTGCGTCTTGATGAAACAGCTCATCATAAACGGTTTCAAATTGCCCTTGTCTTAGTAGGGCTACTAACTTGTTTGCTACTTCTTGATGTGTCATCTTGTTATTTTAAATTTAGCTTTTGATTACTGTAGGTGCTGGGTATTTATTTTTGATCTCTTTATATTTTCCATTTCCCCCTCTTACGATTTCTCCTGTTTCTACATAATGTTTAAGGCCGATCAATGTCCCTTTTAACTGCTTTTTGAATCCGCCTTTTGCTATAAAACCTAGAAAAGCAGGCTTGGTTCTAAACTGGAACTCATAGGAAGCTGTAGAAGTACCATCACCATTGTCCCTTACACGGTAAAATGCCTGAGAATTATCAAAATTCAAAGGAAGTTTTGCTCCATCGATAACGACATTACGCATGACCCTATTTTCATGGTCTATAGCCTTGATTTCTTCATGAGACCATTGTGTGCCTTTTTCATTAAAATTGCATTTTCGTTTTGCACCTACTTCTCCTTTTAGAGAACCGTTGGTATACTCAGAGGTATAGATGTAAGGTGAGAAGTTTGATATTTCGCCATAATCCAATACCATGGCTTCCCAAACGCGTTCTGCAGGGGCATTGATTTTAAGTTCAACGCGAACTGTTTTAAAACTCTTCTCCATAGATTGTGCAAAAGAGAAGGTAGTTGTCATGATGGCTATGATAGCTACTAAAAGAGGTCTATTTTTCATTTTTATATGTTTTAAGGTTATGCGGCTTTTCTGCCTTTTTTCTTGAAATAGTTAGCATCAGATTTCTTTTTGGCTTCCGATTGCTTTCCATGTTCTATGAAGTATTTTAAGTCATCAATGGTTTGATAGATGTCTTTTGTCATTTTAGGTTTGATCATCCAGCCCATAAGTAAGCCAGGCAGCGTGGCAAGGGTTACATCAAGGTTCATAGTAACTTCAGAGGTGTTGACACTTGTAGAGGTGACTTTCCAGTGTGCAGTCGCCGCTTTCATAATGAAAGGCGTATCATCTAGATGGTATTGTAGTTCCATGGTTTCTTCATTTGCATGGTCAATAATCTCACTTACATCCCCAAAGGTGGTTGAACAAGTTCTTCCTCCATGTTGTGATCCCGCTACGCTACGAAAGCTAGATTCATTTACGGTGCTAGCCCAGTCGCAAGCTTGGCCATAGTTTTTATACAACGTTTCCCAGACGGTAGTCGCCGATGCATTAATTTGTACTGTTTTGTTGACTTTCATTTTTATATGTTTTAATTGCGCCCTTTCAACTTGGTTCAGGACAGGTTTCGCGAAAGCGATATAAAAAGGGTCACTTTCTTTGTTTACACTTTGATTCAGAAATGGCTTACCTGTGACAACTTTGCATAAAAAAACCAAGATATAACGCTAGGGTCCTTTAAATTTTGAGATTTTATAGCTAGCGTTACCATGCGATATATGCAGGCGGCTTTATACTATTTATGCGTAAGTATATAATGGTCTGAGCGCGCGTATGGGTGGTGTGATCAAAAGCGATGTTTAAGATTTTTCTGCGTGTCATACGACCTGCCCAAAACGAAACTGTTTTTTCAAAATCTGAATGCTCCATCTTTTCTACAGCAGCCCTAATGATTTCAAATTGTCCTTTCAAGTATTTAATAATAGCATCTTTATCAGTAAGGCTTCCTTTGTATTTTGCTTCCTTACCGTTTATAGCGCTCTTAGATAAATAGGTCATTGCGTAGCCTATATGTTCCATTTGCTCGCCAAAAGTCCGCATACCCTCATTGGGTTTATAACCATACTTCTCGGCAGGCATTTTTTTTGCTACTTCTAGGGTATATTCTGTAGCATTCTTCCATTTTTTGAGAAATTCTTCTTTAAAAGATGATTGTTGCGCTGTCATAGGCATCCAGGATGAAAACATAATAGTTACTGTAGATAATAGTATTTTGTAGAGTTTCATAATATTTTGTGCTATGAGATTCTTAATAGCTTGTTTATTTTTTAGGAACCTTCACATAAAAAGAAAGGCTCACATAGATGGTGAGCCTTTCTTACTCTTGGGGGAAATAACATTTAAGCGTCTTTGGCCATATTTGTAGTAATCTCTTGAATAGACGATTGCATAAATGCTGTGAACTGCTCTTCAGTCATTTGCGGATTATTCATAAATGCCTCATAATTGGACCACCATACAATCATCGATTTATTATACCCTAAATCAACTACTTTAAAGTTGTTGATAAGCCCTTTTACAGGGACACCTTCTACAACTGCATAGGTATAGGTTCTGTTGGTGTCATCATAAGCGAGTATGTTTTCTTTGAACTGCCCTTTCCCATCTGGTGTAGCGCATACTCGTGATGCTCCTGCCTCATGATTTCCTGTTACTTTTACGTTACCTATTGTTGATGAGTATTTTGAAAAATCTAGGTTTCTTACGATTTTCCATACATCATCCGCACTTTTTTCAACGATTTGCGTGTGTACTAATTTAGCATCGGCATTTTGTGCGGAAGCATTGGTGTTACTTAATCCAAAAGCAAATAGAACCGTTATGGCTACTAATTTTAAAGTTTTCATTGTATGTTTATTTAAAAGTTATGCTCTTTGGATTCTGTAATCGTTGATGTGTGACGAGTTGGATTCATTTTTTTGTTGTAGGTTATGCTTTCGCGAAAGCGTACTATCACATATTTACTTATTTTTAAAATAATGATTCATGTTACTTTCTCATAGTTGTCACACTTCACAAAAACTTGCATCTAAATACTAAATCACATACTAAGATGGATAATCCTTTTTTAAAAACATATACAGGAGATAAAACAGATGCAACACTGGTCGCCGAAGCTCAAAATGGAAGCAAGCAAGCCCTAGAAGAGCTTTTATTGAAGCATCAACCCTTTATCTATAATGTGGCTTGGAAGATGGTACGTCATCCTGCAGACGCCAAAGATTTGACACAAGAAGCGTTGATAAAAATTGTAACGAATCTGAGTAAGTTTCAAGGCAAGAGTAAATTTTCTACATGGTGTTATCGTATTGTCGTCAATCATTTTTTAATGTCAAAAAGAAAACCTATTGAGGATGTTTTTACCAGCTTTGAAGTACATGCAAATGCGCTAGAAAACACACCAGATACCTCCATGACAGATGCAGAGAAGAAAGCCAATGAAAAATTGATCAAAGAGATGAATTATTCGTGTATGAGTGGCATGTTACTCTGCTTGAATAGAGATCAACGGCTTGTTTATATCCTGGGAGAAATGTTTGATGCAGACCAGGCTATAGGTTCTGAAATCCTTGGTATTTCAAAAGATAATTATAGAAAACGATTATCAAGAGCTCGAAAGGATATGTTTCATTATATGAATAATAAGTGTGGATTGGTAAATAAAGCAAACCCGTGCCGCTGTCATAAAAAAGTGCAATTTGCGCTTGACAACAAGATTATAGATGCTAAGAATTTACTTTTTAATCGAGATGAATTTTCCAATTTTAAAGACGTAATAAAACCAGATGCCGATTTTATGATAGAAACGGTTGAAGATAAATTTGATGAGCTTTATAGACAAATGCCGTTTAAAAAAGATTTTGATAAGAAAACCTTTCTTCAGGACATCATCAATGATGAGAAAATTAATCAAGCCATGCGATTGAATTAAATACCCACCTTTAAAATAATTGCATTATGAGTGGGTTTGGTTTCATAAAAATTATCTCGGTAGTCATATCATTTTTATCCCTAAGCCAGTGTGAGCAAGCTATTCCTATTGAAGAATCTTTTGTTTTAGATAGCCAGCTTCTTTCTGAAAAGATTTCGATTACGACCTATGGTGTCTCAATAGATGCTATAAATATACCTGTAGTATACATGACAGATGGGCGTAAAATGATAGAAAATGGAACTTTAAACAGGATCAAAGAACTCACGAAACAAGGAAAAATACCAAATGCATATTATGTATTTGTAAGTACGATCGATGCAGTAACTAATGAAGATAAACGGAATACCTATTTTTTCTGTAATGACGACTATATCCGATTTTTTGAAGAAGAATTGATTCCTCATGTTGAGGGTTCACTTTCACTAAAAATAAAACAACGGAGTTTAATTGGAATATCTTTTGGCGGTCTTAGTGCTGCCTATTTTTCAGGAAAAACAGATTTATTTCAAAACTATGCTTTGTTATCACCTATTACCTATCCTTGCAAGGAAGCATTATCTTCCATTGCTTTTTCAGAGAACGAACATCTACGTATTTTCATTTCTACAGGTACCAATGATGCTGAGAACTATGTTGAACCATTGTACCAGCTCTACACATCTAAAGGGTTTCGTGTGAAGCAAATAAAGACCGAAGGAGTGCATGATTTTGATAATTGGAATGGGCAATTAGAAGAGGTGTTGAATTTTTTAGATACCAGAAAATAAAGCTCAATAGAATAGTATGCTTGTCATTTCTGACAGTATATAGCAGCTCCTATCAAAATAATCAGACGACAAAACAAGTTTACCGCCTCCTCCAAACCTACCAAAATCAACCTTAGTACCACAAAAGTGCTCCCTGTTGATGGTTACTTTAATTATATTTCATAAGTTTACCTACCGGAACAGAACAGTATGAATATAAAAGAAACGATAATAACTATTGATCACCAAAGTGATATTCCAAAATATCAACAAATTGTCACCGCGATCAGTGATGCCGTAAGTGAGAATGTGTTAAGAAAAGGCGAAGCACTCCCTTCTGTAAATACCATTTGTAAAGAACATCAGCTTTCAAGAGATACCGTATTTAAGGCATATTCGGTTTTAAAAGATCACGGTATTGTAGCATCAGTGCCTAATAAAGGATATTATGTGGCGACCGAAACAAAGAAAGTGCTCTTAGTGCTCGATACCTTTAAGGCCTACAAAGAAGTATTATATCACTCCTTTGTTAATAATGTACCTGATACCATCAGCACCGATGTTCAGTTTCATCATTATAACATCGATAATTTTAAAACGATCATCAACAACAGTGTAGGGAAGTACTACAAATACATTGTGATGAATTTTGATCATAAAGAAGTGCTAGATACCATTGCTAAGATCAGCAAAGACAAATTGTTATTGATCGATTGGAATATACATGCGACTTCAGAAGATAATTATGTTTTTCAAGATTTTGGCAGGTCATTTTATGAATCTCTAAAAGGCGCTACCGATCTATTTCGAAAGTATAAACGAATCGATTTTCTATACCCAACCTTCACTGATCATCCCACTGAGACGATTGTTTTCTTTGAAAAATTCTGTAAAGATTTTCAGTTTGATTTTAAGGTGATCACAGATCCAAAAGAG
Organism: uncultured Flavobacteriaceae bacterium; assembly: GCA_964351845.1. Classification (GTDB taxonomy): domain Bacteria; phylum Bacteroidota; class Bacteroidia; order Flavobacteriales; family Flavobacteriaceae; genus Dokdonia. The sequence continues at coordinate 9,768 of CAYGQJ010000100.1, forward strand.
TTCAAGATAGAAAAAAATATTGCGTATATAAGTGTGAGTGATCGCATGTTAGGCAGATTTCTAGAGCAATGTAGAGGGCATGATTTTGAGCCTGGCGTCGATGTCGGTTTTCTGTCGTATAACGAGACGCCAATGAAAAAGTTCATCTACAAGGGAATCTCCGTTATTTCAACAGATTTTAAAGAATTAGGCACCAAAGCAGCACAGTTCATCACGCAAGATGAACCCATGCAACATTATGTTCCCACAACACTAACATTGAGAGAATCCTTGTAATATGTATTATGTAGGTCTAGATATAGGCAGTTCGTCTGTTAAAGTAGCCTTAGTGGAGGCTGCTACAGGAAAAAATATTTTGAGTTTGTACGAGCCCTCCAATGAAATGGAGATTCAATCGATACACCCAGACTGGGCAGAACAAGATCCAGAGGCTTGGTGGCGATACACGTGTATTGCCATTAAAAGAGTCATTTCCGAAACCAGTATTGATGTAAACAACATAACAGCGATTGGGATCTCCTACCAAATGCACGGTCTCGTCATCGTTGATGATCAAGGCCATCCACTACGACCTGCTATTATCTGGTGTGATAGTCGTGCGGTTGACATCGGAAAAAAAGCATTTCAAGAATTGGGAGCAAAAAAATGTACCGAACAATTGCTTAATTCCCCTGGTAATTTTACTGCGTCCAAATTAAAATGGGTGAAGGATAACGAGCCCGCCGTTTATAATAAGATTCATAAATACATGTTACCCGGCGATTACATTGCCTATAAACTAAGTGACGAGATTAATACCACAAGCAATGGCTTGTCTGAAGGCATCCTGTGGGATTATCAAAATGAGTGTGTAGCAGATTGGTTATTGGCCTATTATGATATAGATCCCCAACTCACACCAACCATTGTCGAAAACTTTACTTCGCAAGGAATTATCACTCAAAAAGCATCTGAAGAAACAGGATTGCCTCTAGGCATCCCCATCACCTACAGAGCAGGCGATCAGCCTAATAATGCACTCACCTTAGGCGTACTTCAACCTGGCCAAGTAGCGGTAACTGGAGGAACTTCGGGAGTGATCTATGCAGTGACGCAAAAAACAACGTTCAACGAAATCCGTAAAGTCAATCACTTTGCGCATGTCAACTATTCAAAAACAAATCCTACTGTAGGTCGATTGCTCAATATCAATGGCGCAGGGATTCAATTCCGGTGGTTACTTAAAAACACAGGAGCATCTTCCTACCAAGAAATGAATGAAAAAGCAGACGGTGTTCCCGTCGGCTCGGATGGTTTGGTGATCCTGCCTTTCGGAAACGGTGCAGAACGGATGTTTGATAACCGAATCATCGGTTCTCACATCAAACACCTTAATTTCAATAGACATCAGGATGCGCATATATATCGTGCCGCATTAGAAGGCATTGCGTTTTCTTTTGTGTATGGTATGGAACTCTTAAAAAAAGATACAACCGTTATCGATGAGCTTCGTGCAGGAAATGACAATTTGTTCCAGTCGGCTATATTTTCGACCACCATTGCAACGCTCATTGACCAAGAAATCAACATATATAATACCACAGGTGCCGTAGGAGCAGCAAGAGCTGCGGGTCTTGTTGACGGTGATTTTGACACCTACACAAAAAATATCAATGACAACGACTATGTGATGTCCTACCACCCGAGTAAAGACATCACTGCTTATAAAAAAGCATATCACCATTGGAGAAACGAATTAGAAATGACATTAAAAAACAGTTAGCATTATGGCAAGCCGAGAATATTTTAAAGGAATCGAAAAGATAGCCTATGAAGGTAAGGAGTCAGATAATCCTTTAGCCTATAAATACTATGATCCGAATAAAATAGTCGCTGGAAAAACCATGCGCGAACACTTTAAATTCGCGATAGCCTATTGGCATACCTTCTGCGGTCAAGGATCAGATCCTTTTGGCCCCGGAACCCAAAACTTTCCATGGGATCAGTCATCAGATCCTATACAAGCCGCCAAAGACAAAGCAGATGCCGCCTTCGAATTCATTTCAAAACTAGGATTCGAGTATTTCTGTTTTCATGATTTTGACCTCGTGCAAGAAGGATCCACTTTCGCCGAATCAGAAAAACGACTCGCAACCATTGTCGACTACATCAAAGAGAAAAAAGCCGAGACAGGCATCAAATTATTATGGGGTACTGCCAATTGCTTCTCCCATCCGCGGTATATGAATGGTGCTGCTACCAACCCAGATTTTAAGGTCGTTGCAAGAGCCGGCGCACAGATAAAATTAGCCTTAGATGCTACCATCGCTTTAGATGGGGAGAACTATGTATTCTGGGGCGGACGTGAAGGCTATATGTCGTTACTCAATACAGATATGGGAAGAGAATTGGATCACATGGGGCAGTTCCTAGTGATGGCAAGAGATTACGCAAGATCGCAAGGCTTTAAAGGCAGTTTCTTTATCGAGCCAAAACCGATGGAACCTATGAAGCATCAATATGATTTTGATGCCGCGACTGCAATTGGTTTTTTACGCGAATATGGACTAGACAAAGACTTTAAATTAAATATTGAAGTCAACCATGCCACACTTGCACAGCATACATTTCAACATGAATTAGCGGTGGCAGCAAAAGCAAATATGCTCGGAAGTATCGATGCCAATAGAGGCGATTACCAAAATGGCTGGGACACCGATCAGTTTCCGAACAATATCCAAGAAACCACCGAAGCAATGCTCGTCTTTTTAAAGGCTGATGGACTCAACGGAGGCGGTATTAATTTTGATGCGAAGATCAGACGAAATTCTACCGATATGGAGGATGTTTTTTATGCACATATTGGTGGTGCAGATACGTTTGCAAGAGCCCTATTGACGGCAGAAAAGATTATGAATGCTTCCGCTTACGCGAAATTACGAACAGACCGCTATCAATCCTTCGACTCAGGGAAAGGGAAGGACTTTGAGAAAGGCACGTTAAGCCTCAAGGATTTGTATGAGATCGCACAAGAAAATGGGGAATTGACACCACAAAGTGGAAAACAAGAACTCTTTGAGAACATCATAAATCAGTACCTATAAACGCTTTGGTTATGTCATCATCAACTCATTCAAAATACCTTCTCAAACTCACGATGGTTGCTACCCTCGGCGGACTATTATTTGGATACGATACAGGTGTTATCTCAGGAACAGTTGGCTCTTTGGAGAGTTACTTCGTCATTCCAAAAGGATTAAGTGAAAATGCGGCCAACGCTTTCAAAGGCTTTATCGTTTCAAGCGCCTTAATTGGTTGTATCCTTGGAGGCGCCTTTAGTGGTTTTGTGAGCAAATGGTTAGGCAGGAAAAAAGGACTCATCTTGGCAGGAATCTTATTCTTAATCTCTGCTCTCGGTTCTGCGATGCCAGAGTTATTGGTAGGAACCATTGGGGAAGGAGACCATACCTTTTCCACCTTATTTATCATCTACAGAATCGTTGGTGGTGTTGGAGTTGGTCTAGCGTCTATGTTATCACCCTTATATATCGCTGAAATTGCCCCAGCAAATAGTAGAGGACGTTTGGTATCGTACAACCAACTAGCGATTGTTGCTGGGTTTATGGTGGTCTATTTTGTGAATTATTTTATCTCAAAATCAGGAGGCTCAGATGCGTGGCTGAATGCAGTAGGTTGGCGATGGATGTTCGCTTCAGAAGTGATTCCAGCAGGGTTATTCCTACTGTTTTTATTCTTTGTACCCGATACGCCACGATCCCTCATGCTGAAAGATAAACCTGAAGAAGCTCTAGCTGTATTGATCAACGTTAATGGAGAAGAAGAAGCCTATCAAATTTTAGACGAAATCAATGCGTCAATCAATAAACCAGCTACAGGAAAGCTTTTATCATTTGGTTGGTTGGTTATTGTGATTGGTGTGGTGTTGTCCATATTACAACAGTTTGTAGGCATTAATGTGGTGCTGTACTACGCCCCAGAAATTTTTAAAAACATTAACCCAGATACCGATGGCGCATTATTGTTGACCATCATCGTAGGGGTTGTCAACTTCTTATTTACCATAGTCGCCATAAAAACCGTCGATACGAACGGTCGAAAACCCTTAATGATGATTGGTGCGCTAGGAATGGCCATTGCCATGTTCTCATTAGGTTTTGTATTCTTTGCCGAATCCACAGGCTATCTCGCATTGCTATGTATGATGGTCTATGTGGCGAGTTTTGCACTGAGTTGGGGACCCGTCACCTGGGTCTTGCTCTCTGAAATTTTCCCAAATAAAATTCGCGGACGTGCGATGGCAGTTGCGGTTGCGGCTCAGTGGATTGCGAATTATGCCGTGTCTATCACCTTCCCAATGATGGATGACAACAGCTATCTCACCGAATACTTTAACCATGGATTTGCTTATTGGGTGTATGGTTTTATGGGCATACTGGCATTGCTATTTGTGAAGAAATTCGTTCCAGAAACCAAAGGGAAAACCTTGGAAGAAATGGAAGAATTGTGGAAGTAAATCCCTCTTAAAAATATTGAATACCCCTTAAAAACAAACGAATAAAAGTACCTGTTATGAAAAATAGAACTTTCCATATCATCTTCTTAATGAGCATTTTAATGATGTCTTCTTGCGCGGAAAAGAAATTCCAAGAATTTAGATTTCAGGATTTGAATTTGAGTGTGGAAGAACGTGTTACGGATCTAATATCTCAGATGACATTACAAGAAAAAGTATCACAAATGCGATACGATGCGCCAGCCATAGATCGTTTGGGTGTGCCTGAATACAATTGGTGGAATGAATGTTTACACGGTGTTGCCCGTGCAGGGGAGGCTACTGTCTTTCCACAAGGCATCGGCATGGGGTCGACGTGGAATGCACCGCTGATTCATCAGATGGGAATCGCTGTTTCGGACGAAGCTCGTGCGAAGCATCACGCTTTCGCGAAAGCGGGTAAAAGAGGCATCTATCAGGGATTAACCTTTTGGACACCCAATATCAATATCTTTAGAGATCCACGCTGGGGAAGAGGACAAGAAACTTATGGGGAAGATCCGTATCTCACCAGTAGAATAGGTGTCAATTATATCAAAGGACTGCAAGGAGACGATCCAAAATACCTGAAAGTCGTCGCAACTGCCAAGCATTTTGCCGTGCATAGTGGTCCTGAAAAATCCAGACATGAAGATAATTATCAGACCTCTAACAGAGATCTGTATGAAACTTATTTACCTGCATTTGAAGCTGCCGTTAAGGAAGCCAAAGTACACTCGATTATGTGTGCCTATAATCGCTATCGCGATGAGGCTTGCTGTGGGAGTAATCTGTTACTTCAAAAAATATTAAGAGATGATTGGGGCTTTGACGGCTATGTCGTTTCCGATTGCTGGGCGATTAGTGATTTCTGGGAACCCAACCGACATGGATTGACAGAAACAGCCGCAGAAGCAGGTGCCTTAGCCGTTGATCGCGGAACAGATTTGAACTGTGGAAATGTATATGATCCCAATTTAAAAGAAGCCGTTCTCAAAGAACTAATCGACGAATCTAAATTGGATAGAGCACTGATACGATTGTTTACTGCCCGATTCAAATTAGGCATGTTCGACCCCACGGAAGATGTAAAATGGACCAACATACCGTATGATGTTGTGGCAAGCGAGGAACATTATGCCTTGTCAGAGCAAGTGGCTCGGGAATCGATGGTGTTATTAAAAAACGAGAATCATACACTGCCTTTAAGTAAAGATATCACATCGATTGCTGTGATTGGACCCAATGCAAATTCCAAACAAGCCTTGTTAGGAAACTACCACGGAACCCCCCATCAGTTTATAACGCCCTTAAAAGCTATTCAAGCGAAGTTGCCTAATGCTCAGGTGAATTATGCACTAGGAAGTGACGTTGCTGAAGGGTGGCCGATTTTAAAACCAATTCCGTCATCTGTCCTGAAAAATGGTGATAAAACGGGATTAAAAGGAAGCTATTACAAAACGATGGATTGGAAAGGGGAGCCAGCATTTGTACGTAATGATTCGCTGATTAACTTTATATGGATGCCTAAAAAGCCAATAGAGGCTCTGGAAAAGGATGTATTCTCTGTACAATGGACAGGGCAATTAGTCCCTGAAGAAGATGGCGAGTACCGCATCGGATTGAAAGCGAGTAGCGGTGGGAAAGTATATTTTAATGGAGAACTTCAGTTTGAATTTAGTGATGATCACGAACCAAAAACGCGCTATTTTGATCGTACCTTACAAAAAGGAACTGCGTATGATGTCAAGATTGAGTACTTTAATTATCATACCGATCCGCAGGCGCATTTTGTGTGGGCAAAAAGAGATCAAGATCTGTTATCACCAGCGATCGAGGCGGCAAAGAAATCGGATGTGGTGCTTTTATTTTTGGGCTTATCGCCCAATATTGAAGGGGAGGAAATGCCTGTTTTATTAGAAGGTTTTGACAAAGGCGATCGTTCGGATATTACATTGCCTAAAACACAAATTGCATTGATGAAAGAAGTACAAGCCATCGGAAAACCAACGATTGTGGTTTTGATGAACGGAAGTGCGCTGGCCGTGAATTGGGCAGGTGAAAATATCCCAGCGATTCTCGAGGCATGGTATCCAGGCGAATTTGGAGGAAAAGCGATCGCTGATGTGCTTTTTGGAGACTATAATCCAGGAGGAAGACTCCCGATTACGTTTTACAAATCGGTGGAGGATTTACCTGATTTCAAATCGTATGCTATGAAAAACAGAACCTATAAATATTTTAAAGGAGATCCTTTATTTCCCTTCGGACATGGACTAAGTTATACGACGTTTACGTATGAGAATCTGATAGTAGATACGGAGATTGAACTAAAGAAAGGCATTCCTCTAAAAGTAGATGTGACCAACATCGGAAGGCGAGACGGTGATGAGGTAGTACAGGTATATATGAGCCATGTGGACAGCACAAATGATGCTCCCATCCGATCCTTAGTTGGTTTTCAAAGAGTGCATTTGAAGACAGGAGAGACCAAAACGGTTGAATTTCTAATCACACCTAAGCAATATGCTGAACTCAACGAAGAAGGCCAACCTGAGTTTGTCAAAGGTTCTTTAATGGTCAATGTAGGAGGGAAGCAACCCAATTTTAATGGTTTGGCAGATGCTGAAACAACAAGTGTTTTAACAAAGACTATAGAGTTGAAATAAGTATGTGAAGTTATTCTGAAGTACTAAATTTATAAACAGTCGTTGACTGATACGTATCCTCAGGGTTCAACACTGTTGATGGAAAATGCGGCTGATTCGGACTGTCCGGGAAATACTGTGTTTCTAGACAAAAACCATGTCTATCTCCATAGCGAATACTATGCTTACCAAGGATGTCATGATGAATACGGTTACCACTATAAAACTGCATCCCAGGAGTGTCCGTAATCACCTCCATAACGCGTCCTGAAGTAGGTTCTTTGACGGTTGCTACCATTCTTGAGCCTTCTCCGTCAAGTACGTAATTATGGTCGTAACCAGTCCCTATTTGAAGTTGTTCGTGTGGTTGATCTATCTGTTTGCCTATTTCCGTGGGAATTCTAAAATCAAAAGGGGTATTCGCTACAGGTTCAATGTGACCCGTTGGAATCAATAAGGTGTCAACAGGTGTATAGGTGGAGGCTAGAATCTGTAATTGATGATCGGCAATAGAACTCTTCCCTGCATCCTTTAAATTGAAATACGAGTGATTTGTTAGGTTGATGATAGTGGGTTTGTC
>CAYGQJ010000101.1:0-17219 GCA_964351845.1 uncultured Flavobacteriaceae bacterium
TGCGTGAAGGTACCCTTTCATTTGAACCTCAAATCCCTGATGCGTGGCAAAGCTACTCGTTTAAAATCAACTACCGAGGACAAATTATTACGGTTGAAGTGACCCAAGAAGGGACCCATTTTAGTATCGATCATGGGAGTGATTTGGAGATTTTGGTGAATGGAAAAATGGTTGTGTTACGTGAAGGTAAGACGGTGTTGGTGTAACGTTTTAAATGATTGTAAAATAACAATTTCCATAACATTTATTGCGGATCATTGAGGTGTTTTTCGTAAGTTGCTATGACCAATTTGTACTAGATCATTAATAAAATAAATTTATGTTTAAGACAGCCGTTTTAAAAATCGCGTTTTTTTTAGCACTATTTTCTCTTAGTTGCCAGTTACAATCACAAAATCGTTTTGGAGTTTATGGAGGAGTGAATCTTGCAGGATTGAATGATGGGTTTTTGTCAAAATTTAGCGTCAACCCTCCATTAGGTATCCATATAGGCGCACTTTATGAAATGGAACTTACAGAAAAAATAGCATTTCGTCCTAAGCTTGTATATTCACAACAAGGAGATCGAGAGGATAGTGAGATAAGAACTACTTTTGGTTCCTTCGCTTTAGACTACAAACTCAATTATTTGAATGCTCCTTTACAATTTAAGTTTTTTTCTCAGCCCTACCTTCTTGTAGGGCCTCAAATTGGGTATCTCCTCAGTATTGATAAAGGTGATGTAGATGTAGGAGATTTAGACAGTTCTTTTGATTATGGAGTTAGTGTGGGTGTAGGATATGATATGGATCCATTTTTTGTAGAGCTTACTTTTTATCAAGGGATTCCGACATTAATTACAACTCCAAATGGTGCATTACCCCTTGGAGGGACTGATGATCTTACCAATCAGGTATTTCAATTAAGTGTTGGGTATTATTTTACAAAAAAGAAGAAGCGAGGGTAATAGAAATGCTTTGTCTGTTAGGGGGTATCATTAGGAGCAAAAATAATACAATGTACTTATGGGAAGATATATACTAGTGTTCGTTATTTTTTTAAGTTTTTCAGGAATTCATGCTCAAAATGAAAAGTTTCATGACATTGAAAAATTGGGAAAGGACTATGTGAAACCCATTATGGAAGGGCGTATTGAGGCTATGAAAAATGCAAACCCTCCCAAAGATACATGGACCTATAAAAAACTAGCGGCCTACAAAGAGTATATACAAACTTCAAAACCCATTTCTTATGGAAGCTATATCATGCCTAGTTTAAAAGGCAATGCATATAGTTATAATCAGTTTGCGTACACTACAGATGAAAACGGAGCGTACCACTATTTTTTTGTGGCTATTGTGAGTGTAGACACATCAGCTAAAGAGGCGGTAATTGATGGTGCTTTTTTATTCACAGAAGAAAAACCACTAATCGATTGGTGGACTGCTACTTTTGGTTTTTATCAAAGCGAAGCCTCCAAAGAAATACCTGAGGAGTTCATGCATCCTGTATGTCCGCCTCCTCCTGCAGAAATTAAGAAAATGTAAAGCCCTTTGAAAGGGCTTTTTTTATGCGTATAATACCCCTTTTTACACCTTCAAACTCATAATAATCAGTAGTTTCAGTCGTCTCTTGGCGATTTATGAGGTATCTCCATCCTATTACTATATTTTTGTCCTGTACATCTGATCAAATGTACTCGCCAGTCTAAAAGATAGCTGGTAAAAACACCCACATAAATTTTATTAAAAATAGGTGCATCTGCTCATGTGCTTGATATATCCCATTGGTGGGTATGTCTAGATATGCATTGTTGTGCCATATAAGAACCAAATTATTATGAGAAGAAAAACAATTTTTTTTAAGCACAAATGTGTCATCATGTGTTTATTCATGTTCCCTTTTTTGAGTAGTGAGTTATTTTCGCAGATTTCAAATTCGGAAGCATCATTTGATTATGAATCAGAATTGGTACGCTCTGTACCTATTCCTAATTCTCCGGAAGCAGAAGCTTTTACGCAATATGGGAATACACCCGTTAATATGTATGCCGGATCTCCAGAAATTGGAGTTCCTATATATACGCATCAAGGAAGAGAACTGAGTCTTCCAGTAAGTCTAAGCTATGATGCTTCTGGTATTAAAGTAGAGCAACTTGCAACCAGTGCTGGATTAGGATGGAATCTAGCAGTTGGGGGACGTATCTCCCGAATTACAAATGGAAATCCAGATGATTATATACAGTCTGGGATGACGCCCTATAAAAGTTTTTGGAATGATAGTGTACGTGATAATATGCTGGAATACCGTGATGAAAGTACGTTGTTTAGGTCTCGTGATTCTGTAGTGAAGTATTTTGACTTTATGAATCGTATTAGTACCAATGAAGATGAAACACAACCAGATTTCTTTAGTTTAAATGCGATTGGTATTAACGATTATATCGCTTTTGATGTTGCTACCCGCCAAGCCTACGCACTCAATAATCCTAATATTATCGTTGAGTTTTTAACAACCGCTCCCAACGCTACAAATGGAATGCGAAGCATCACCCAATGGACAATAACGGGAGCAGATGGTACAAAGTATTACTTTAATGAGGCTGAGGTCACACATTATGATGGAGATGATATGAATCAAAATTTTGCGGTCACTAAAGTTTATAATTCTTCTTGGGTACTTACAGCAGTTGAGTCTGCAAATAGGAGAGATACCTACACGTTTAATTATACCGAGTTACCTCTTTGGACACAGAATTTTAGTGTTTCTGGGTTTTCTTCATATACCTATACCATAAATGATAACACACCCAGTACGGTTCCTCAGCCTCCGTATGTGACGAGCTCTGTTCCTTTTATTAGAATTAAACAACAACGATTAGATGCCATTCTCCATAATGGAAAAGAAATTGTTTCTATTACATATCAAAACCGTCATGATATAGGGGCATCTGACGCTATTGATAAAATCACGATTAAAGATGGGCCAACGCAAGAATATAAGACGTATGATTTTATAACGTCCTATTTTGGAATTTTAGATACCGAAGACCCTTCTTTAGAACAACCCTCCGATATTCGATTGAAACTCGATGGTATTGATATTATATCAAACACAGGTGATCTTTATCAAAAATATCGTTTTGAGTATTTTTCTCCAGAGCAAGTGCCTTCTGTAGTCAGTAAAGGGCAAGATTATATGGGGTATTATAACGGGGAAGTCTCTAATCAGGTTCTCTTTCCAGAAGTAACGGTAGGGCAACATACGTTTAGCGGTGCAGATCGTTCTGTTAATTTTAGTCATGCTATAAAAGGGACACTGTCAAGAATTTACTACCCTACTGGCGGATATACTGATTTTGAATTTGAACTACATACCACTCCTGCGGAAATCGCAGATATTAATGAAAACACCCATACTCAAATATATGGAATCCAAACCCTAGTAGGGAGTCTTGCTAATGATGTATCCTGTCAGGCTGCTGAGGCATTTTGTGATTGCAGTGGCGGAAATTCAATAGGTTGGTGTGCAGATGAATATGGAGCTACAGGAAAACCTAATTCCAGCAACACAAGTTTTGATATTCAAGAAGCTGGGAATTATACGGTAAAATATGTAGAGACCAATAATAACGGGGGGAATGTCCCTACAGGATTAGGCATGATTGCTACTATTTTTAAAGCCTCAAATGCTACGAGTTGTGGGCCACAACCCATCCTTGATATTAATCAAATTATTGACTTAGGTACTGGTGATTTATTAATTGATAATGTAGATTTAGTTTTTAATAATGATCTTCATATAACACAGCTAGATATTAATAGAGAGATGAGCGTTTATTTAACACCTGGCTGTTATCAAATGCTATTAGTCAATCCTAATGATAATATTACACAATTAGCGCGAGTAAGCCGAGTTGAAACTATTCTAGATGATGAACAAGAACTAGCAGATGTCCAACGAGCAGGGATTCGTATTAAAACAATTAAAGATTATACCGATACTGCAGCACTGGCTACAGAAAAAGAGTATATCTATAGAGTAGAGAAAACACCCTCAAGTGAATCTTCTGGAAATGTCATCTTCAAGCCTCAATTTTATACCATAAATAATGGGCTAAGTATTGGAGAAGATTGTATGCTTGAAGAGGCTACGTCTATTGCTGTAACAGGAGTCTCTAGTGGGGGGAGTCAACCACATGTAGCCTATTCTCGGGTATATGAGGTCTTTAAAAAAGGAACAACCCCAGAAGATAACGGAGGGTATATACAACATGATTTTTATGTAGATCAACATACAGGACTCTACTCTTCAGGTGTAGCACCTAATGTAAGTTCGTACAGACCTTCGTTGGCAGTAGGAAAAGAAGTCAATACCAAAGTCTATGACACTTCTGGAAAAGCGGTACAGCAAACATCTAGTGAATTAGCTGATAATGCATCTGCATACACGTATTTTGGGAGTTTTGGAATGTATGTTATTAACAAACCAGAAAAGCAAGCTGATGTCTTAGTGAGTAAATCTTACGTAGACGGTTTTACTTTTGATTTTCAACAAAAGAATTATGGGCAGTTTAGCACAGGAAGTCAAGACATTGTAATCTTTTATTCAGATGATAGTTCTTTTGAATGTGCCTATACATATCCACCGCTACCTACTCCAGATTGGGAGCGTCATGTCACGTCATACGCCCCTTCTTTTGAGATGAGAACATCGTTTGCTCAAGGAGCTGTAGGTGGGATGATACAACAAGTATCTACCCAGTTTTTTGAGAACCCTTCAGATAACATACAATTACAAACAACCGTAGATTACGAATACGATAATAGTATCGGACACCTTCTACGAAAGAAAACAACCACCCTTGAAGCAAATGAGCAAATAGAACAAGCGTATGTGTACGCATCAGAACTTACAGAAAGTGTGTATGTACAAATGCAGGCACGCAACCAAGTCCAAATGCCTGTTATGGTTACGACAACCGTAGATAATGCTGTAAATATTAGAAAAAGTAATTATACCGCTGCAGGCAATGGATTTTATCCTGCTTCCATTGAGATCACCAATAACCTGATAGATCCAACAACAGGATTTTCTTCTAATAATCCTAATGAAGAGCGTATTTTCTTTGAATATTACGCCAACGGAAATATAAAAGCAACCTATCAATTGGATGTCTCTACAGGTGGGGGAACTCCTTCTGTTTCGGATAGAGTGAATGAAGTTACCTATATCTGGGGATATGATAGTCGATATCCTATTGCAAAAATTGTAAATGGAACCTACTCAGAAATATCCTCGTATGCCATTTCTTTAGGAAGTCTAGCACTCGCAGACAATGATAGAACATTAGGGTACGTAGGGAATGAAGGAGCGCTAAGGCAAGCATTAGATGCGATGCGAAACGATCCAGCACTTAGTCATACCCAGATAAGTTCCTATACCTATGATCCATTAATAGGAGTTACCTCTATGACCGACCCGCGCGGCTATACGATGTACTATGAATACGACACCTTATATAGACTTCAATCTGTTAAAGATGCAACAGGCAATATTTTAAGTAGAAATGAATACAACTATAAAATCAATAACTAATAACTAATACGATCAGTAAGATGAAAAAAATAATCATATTCGTATTGTTGGCATTTCCAGTATTTGTTATTGGACAAACAACAACAGAAAATTACGTAAAAACAACAGCATATCAAGTCGCTACGCAAACAGGCGTAGTTGATGACCAACAGAAAATAGAGAGTGTCACCTACTATGACGGCTTAGGAAGAGCCAAGCAATCGGTTTCTGTAAAAGCAGGGGGAAGTAAACAAAATATTATTCAAATGGTTGTTTATGATTCTTTGGGACGTACTCATAAACAATACCTGCCTTATGCAACACCGACAGCGATGGTAAACTCACTTGATTTTACCAATCAAGGGGTGTTAAAAGATAGTATTGAAACTTTTTATAACACGCTCAAATATGAGAATACCCAAAACCCGTATAGCGAAACGCTTTTTGAAAATACACCCCTCAATAGACCCTTACGGCAAGGAGCTCCTGGGAATAGTTGGAAAATTCAAAAAGATACGATTACAGATCATGCCATCCATTATATCTATACAGCCAATACCGTCAGTGATCAAGACAATGAAGGAGATGATGTATTACATTTTGATGTTGTTTTTAGTGGAGCAGATATCACGCAACCATCTCTAGAACTAGTAGGGGTTTATCCAGCAAACAGATTGTCAAGAACGATTATACAAGATGAGAATTTTGAACAAATCTATGAAGCTTCAGAGCCACCTATTGGATTGCTTGACCCGCCGCAGGAATTTACTGTTATAAAAAAGGGAGATCATGCCATAGAAGAATTCACAAATAAAAAAGGACAAGTTGTTTTAAAAAGAACCTATGACCAAGAGATTCCACATGATACCTATTATATCTACGATGATTTTGGGAATCTAACTTTTGTGCTTTCACCAGAAGCAAGTAATCAAATAATAGATAGTAACAACCTTCTTGTTACTAACGATCAAGAAATACTTGACAAATTGGGATATCAATATAAATACGATTATCGTAATCGTCTTATAGAAAAGAAAATTCCTGCCAAAGGATGGGAATACATTTTTTATGATGCGCTAGATCGCCCTGTATTAACACAAGATGCCCGCTTACGCGAAAACAACCAATACCTGTTTACAAAATACGATGCACTTAATCGTGTAGTATATACAGGCATGTATCAAGCAACGGGAGGGAGTTCTAATACTTCTATACAAACAACAATTAATGCGCAAAGTAGCTTTAATGAAACACGAACAGCAGCCACAAGTATAGGAAATGATACAATCTATTATTCCAATGGGATATTCCCAACGAATACTATTACAGTATATGCCGTAAATTATTACGATAGTTATGTAGATCATACTGGCATTACCCTTCCTACTATGGTGTTTGGAAATTCATTGACAAACAACATTCAAGGACTCCCTACCGTAGCTAAAGTTCGCGTATTAGGCACTGACGATTGGATTACGACGGTCACAGGGTATGATGAGAAGGCACGACCTATCTATGGAGTAAGTGTTAATGCCTACCTCGATACCGAAGACACTTCTGAATCACGTCTTGATTTTACGGGTAACGTAGTAGAAAGTAGCACCACACACCAAAAGACAGGACATCAAACCATAGTGACTAAAGAGTATTATACCTATGATCATCAAAACAGACTTTTGAGTCACTCACAACAAATAAATACGGAGCCTTTACAATTGATTTCTAGTAATACCTATGATGAGTTAGGACAATTAGAATCAAAACGAGTAGGAGGGCAGCTATTTGATAATGCCTATGAAGATATTGTGAATGTAAGCGTGTCTAATGATGGAACACTGATTACAAAAACAGATCCTACAGATTTATACAATGCAGGGCTATCTACCACAAAAAGATTAGATGGCGATGGCGTACTATCTTTTACAAATGTGGTGGCTAACAAACGATATATGGTAGGATTTAATGACAATAGCAACGCTGCTTATTCCGGGGAGATTGACTACGGTTTCTTATTTGCGTGGAATAATCCAGGGAGGTATCGCATACGAATACGTGAAGGGGGAGTCACCACCTACATAATAGGCTATACCGACTTTGAAGCAGAAGATCATTTTGCCATTCAAAGACAAGGAGATATACTTTCTTTTATTCATAATGGAGCTGTGGTAGCCACGCATACCATGACTCAAAACTTCCCTTCTTTAGTAGGAGACATCTCAATGCGAGATCAAGGCGCAGCGATAAGAAATTTTGGCGTGTATGCCCCTACTGCTGAGACGAGTCTTCAAAAAGTAGACTATGCCTATAATGTACGAGGATGGCTTACGGATATCAATCCTATTGGTTTTGAGAGCGGAACTGATTTATTTACATTCAAACTTTATTATGACGATACAGAAGGATTTGATACATCACAGGATATTATCCCAACGCCTCTGTATAATGGAAATATTGCGCAGACAGTTTGGAGTACAGCCAACACAGATTCACAAGAAAGAAGCTATGCGTACACCTATGATGCATTAAACAGAATTACCATGGCATCTAGCGGAAAAGGAGTTGATTTTAATACCAAAGATGCGTTTTCACTCTACGGTGTAAGCTATGATCAAAACGGAAACATAATGACCCTTAAAAGAGATCATCAAGCGGGATCAACGAGTATATCAGTCATGGATGACTTGGCGTACACCTATGAAGGCAATCAACTACAAAACGTAGATGATCAATCAGGTAATGCCGAAGGGTTTAAAGGCGGTGTAGGATTTGGAGATGATTACACCTATGATGTGAATGGTAATCTAACCGCAGATCAAAATAAAAAGATTACCAATATTGCGTATAACCATTTAAATTTACCTACAAGTATCATAATAAATGAAGTAGGAGGTCAAAACGGAACAATTACGTATATTTATGATGCCACAGGAATCAAACTCGCAAAAGTGCTCGTAGACAACTCACAAGGGATTACTAAAACCACCTCGTATGCAGGAGGCTATATCTATGAAGATACAGGAAGTGTTGAGAGCTTACAGCTATTTTCACATCCCGAAGGCTACGTAGAACCATCAACGACCTTAGGAGGTACCTCTTATCAATATGCGTTTAATTATACAGACCATTTAGGAAATGTACGACTTACCTATGCAGATAGTAATGAAGACGGAGTCATAGATAGTACATCAGAAATCATTTCAGAAAAGCATTACTATCCATTTGGATTGCAACATTCTGGGTATAACGACGTGGTGACGAGTAATTCTAACTCGAACGCAGAGAATTTTAATTACTTAGGACAAGAGCAACAAACAGAACTTGGACTTAATTGGCTTACATTTAGATATCGTAATTACATGCCAGAAATAGGTAGATTCTTTGGAAGTGATCCAATAACAGAAGAATTTTTCTCGATATCCAATTATCAATTTGCACATAATAGTCCTATTTGGAAGATAGAGCTTGAGGGATTAGAAGGTGAGATTTCTCCAAATATTCCTAGAGCAGTAGATATTCCAAACCATGAGCCTGTGAGTGTTCGTAATTTACGACAAAGGTTTAATACACCTATGATTCGAACTGTAGAAAGTACTGCAACTGGAATTAAGAATGGTTCTAAGGAATTTGGTAAGCAAGTTATTCGCTATGGTACTCCCGTTGAAGATATTTATGGGGCTATTTCAGGTAGAGATTTTGATGGAAATAATTACAACCGATTTGAAGCTGCTGGATGGGCAATAGTTGGTTTTGTTCCCGGAGCTAAGCTCGGTAAATTGGGAAAATTAGGAAAGGTGATTAATAAGGCAGATAATGCAATCCAATATTCTATAAGAGGTACAGAGAATATTGTATCTGGAGGTGCAAAACTAGATGGTGGGATTTTGAAACTAGACTTTAATGTTCCTGATGGAATGAAGGGGCAGGGAGTTGGAACTGAAATGTTTAAAGATGCTCTGAAAACATTTGGCGATGATATAAAAGGTGTTGAGGGTCTTTGGACCTATGGTGCAGATGGGAAAATCTCAGATAATTTGAGTTCATTTATAAATAATGTAGATTGGATGGGTGGAAGCATGACTCCTGAACAAGCTGCATTTAATACATGGACGGGTAGACAGGCAAAAAAGAATGGTTTTGACCAAGTTGAAGTTATTACTAATGAAATAGATGAAGTTAGAGTACTATTTACAAAATCACAAGACTAAAATATATGGGAAATTTATTATACTTCATTGGAGTAGATAAGGAGACGACAATTTTTTTTTCCAATGAATCAGAAGTTTACTTCTTATTGGATAGAATTATTGAGAAACATTTTGATAGTAAAACAGTAGATTTATTCAGAGAATTTGAAGAGTTCTCAATAACCGATATTTCTAAGGTTTATATTTTATATTTTGAATTGAAAATTGAACTATTGAAATCAATTGATCATGGTAAATATATTTTTGTCAATGAATTAGAATATATAGATTATATTTCAAGATACAAGAGGACAATTGCACACGAAAGAGATAAAAAAAGTTTATTTATTCGTTCTTGCATCAAGTTATGTTCCTCAATACATAAATATATTATGGATAAAAGAGAATTAAAATTTCGTGTTCGAAAATCTAACAAACTAATGGACACTAATGAGAATGGGTCAAATTAGTGGTAGTGTAGTAAAAAAGGTCATGAACTAAAACATAATTATAAATAGCTAGAAACCAATAGTCAGAGTAAGATTTGACTATTGGTTTTTATCGTTCATTGATATAGAAAGGATAATACTATGAAATTGAAGATTCACAATAAAATACTAAGTTTGTTGAAAATAATATACTCATTATCAGTGCATTAAATTTATTTTTGCATTATCTCAAAAATGTAAAAGCGAGACTACTATCCATTTGGATTGCAACAAAAAGGATACAACGACGTGGTGACTTCCAATTCTAACTCGATGGCGGAGAAGTTTGCCTTTGGCGGAAAAGAATACGGAGAAGAATTGGGTCTTGATTGGTATGATATCTCTGCACGTAATTATGATCCTGCACTAGGACGATGGATGAATATTGATCCTTTAGCAGAACAAATGCGTAGGCATTCTCCTTATAATTATGCATTTGATAATCCAGTGTACTTTATTGACCCTGATGGGATGCGACCATTTGGAGGTGGCGGTCCTGGCCCAAAATCTACATTAAAAAGACCTATTGTTGGCTTATTATGGGTTGCGTCTAAGATAATAAGATCACAAAATAAGGTATATAATTTTTTCAAAAATGATGGTAAAAGTTTTAATAGTCCATATGGGAAAAGAGGAGGAAAAACAAATAGAGGAGGTGTAGCTGTCACTAATGAAAATGGAAAACAAGGAGATCAAGGCCAATTAGATAGAGGGCGTGGTGATCTTGATCAAGTCGCTATAGAATCACTTGATGGTATGAAAGGAGTAGCGTCTACGAAAACCAATAAACAAGGTGGAGATGGAAAGACTGATGCTACGGTAAGTACAACTAAGAGTATGAAAAATACAGCATCTAAGATGAATGATAAAGTGAGGGACCTTAAGGAAGGAATGAGTGATGGTAAAAGACTAGTTAGATATGGAGAAGGTGCTGCAGAGATTGCCTCTAATGTAGGTTCTATGGAAACTACAAATACTGATGGGGAGGTTTCTACTGACAAAAAAGAAATACAAATCGTTAATGTTGAGGGGTTTTCTAGTTTTTATAGTTCCAGCGGGACAAAGGTATATTATGTTGATACAGAAAATAAGGACACACTTGTTAATCCAGAAGATGAAAATAAAGTTCAAAATGAAAAAGCATTAAAATTAAAAAAAGCGCATGAAGAAGCATCTAAACGTAATAATAATGGTAGTTAGTTTTTTATGTCTAATGAGTTGTAAAAAAAAACCTATTGAAAATAAACCCTTAAAAGTAGGAGTTTGGACTCTTGATACAATACATATGAGGGGAAATAACCAAATGCAATTTGCTTTCGGTGTTCCTGATACTATATATGAAGACCAGATAATTGATGGTAAAATTGTTTACAAAGGCATTTTGGATACAGTTAATACTAAGTTGGCAACAAATGATGAGAGATCAAGATATATCTTATATTATTATACTAAAACTCGTTCCATTAACTATGATGATAAATATTTAATGAATAATATTAAATTAGATACTGTAGGAGCTTTTACTAATGATACTATCAACTTGTTTGATCTTAAATTTAGAGAACCTGGAATACATTACCTAGATGGTATCATTGAAGATGAAGTCTATATTAAAAATGCAGATAGTTCTGGAAAAACAAGAGTGATTACAAAAAAAATACGAGCTACACATAAAGTTTTTGTTAGACCTAGACCGCTTAAAGCAAATAAGGCTTAAAATATAGTTTCAAATTAAGTAGTGATTTTAATTTGATGTCTAAGTAATTAAAAACAGTAATTCTAATTAAAATGAATTACTGTTTTTTTTGTAGTTTTAGAACTAAACAAGGAATTAAAGGATAATAATCACAAAATGAAGATTTGCAATAAAACAATAAGCTCTTTGAGAATAATATACTGGTTATCAGTATAGTAGTCTTGTTTTTGCATTATCCGAAATATGTGGAAGCTAGACTATTATCCATTCGGATTAAAGCAAAAAGGTTACAATGACGTAGTGACTTCTAACGCTAACTCCATGGCGGAGAAGTTTGCCTTTGGTGGAAAAGAATACGGAGAAGAACTTGGACTGGATTGGTATGATATTTCTGCACGTAATTATGATCCTGCATTAGGACGATGGATGAATATTGATCCATTAGCTGAAGCAATGAGAAGACATTCTCCTTATAATTATGCGTTTGATAACCCTGTGTTCTTTATTGATGCAGATGGGATGAGTCCTACTACAACATTGCTTACAGGAGGAACACTTTCTGCTGATGAAGTTCAAAATAGTGCTTTTGGAAATCAACAAGTGACGGGAGGGGTCTCTATAGTTGAAGGGACATCTGCAGGGAATTCTCAGAAAAATGATAGAAGGGAAAATAGAAGGGAAAATAGAACATCTGCTGGGAATTCTGGAGGTGATGGAAAAAAAGCTGCTGCTAGAGATTTCTTTAAGCAAACAGCAAGAGCTTTAGAAAGAGATCTTTCAGATAATGGAAGTTGGAGTAATCGATATATAGGAGGAGTTATCAATGGTTTTGGTTATGAGTTTGAAGATTTAGGTGATAAAATCTCAGATAGGATAGATTTAATATTATCAAATCCATTTGCGGCTTGGAAGCAAGGTTTTAATGATGCAGGAGGTTTTAAACAATTTATTCCTGGATATGGAATTTATAAAGCAGGCTGGGGAGCAACTATTGATCAAACTAGAACCGGATTTGAACAAATATCTTCTTTTATAGATGGGGATTATTATGGCGCTGGCATTATAGGAGGACGTTCTTCTGCACAAGGGACAATACAAGGAGGAATATTATTAGCTACTGCAGGGTTTGGTAAGGTGTCGGGACTAAGAATTCAGGCTGTTAGAGGAAAAGGAGGAAAGGTTAATGGTTTTACAATTTCAGAAGGTTATGGTTATGGAGCAAAACCTAGGTTTGATTTCCATCCTTTAAAATATCCAAGTTCCAAAGGTAAATGGCTTTCACTTCCTAAATTTTTACGTAATGGAAAATGGTCAATCTTTCATTATCATAGGAGAGGACGTGGTGGCATAAGGAGACATAGACCATGGGAAGGAAGTCATGGAGACCGATCGTGGAAAGATAGATTTTAATTAAACAAATATTCAAAATTAATGAAAGATTATATATTTTTTAAAAATTACTTACCTGCTTTAGAAATAGCTCTAGAAAATGATAAAATAAATCATGGGTATTTGGTAAAATCTTATGATTGGTATATCGATGATGAAAATATAAGAAATCAAATGAACGAATTTGTAAATAATAATTATTCATTATACGATATATTTTCTTTAGAAGATATTTATTTTGATGCACGATCACATGAGTTCAAAAAAGTTAATGGAGAAGATATTTCAGTTTTAAGAAATAAATTAATGAAGTTATTATCTAAATACAAATCTAAATATGAAATCAATAACTAGGTAAGGGGTAATGTAGTAAGCTGGGTGATGTCCCAAAATAGGTCATCGTCAAAGATGATAATTTAAATTATTGAAAAACAGCAGTTAGCTAAAAAGTTAATTACTGTTTTTCTTCGTTAATTGATATGTTGTTAAAAAGGAAAATCGCTAAGAGGTCTTAGAATAAGGATTCTTTAAATCGTCGTGTATCAAATTAGGACATGGAAAAAATACACTGTCCGAAATGTAATGGTATATCTGTGAAAAATGGATTTCAAAATAAAACTCAACGATATAAATGTAAAGTTTGTAATAAACGATTTCAAGTTGCATATATGTATAAAGCATATAATAGTAATACAAATGAATTCATTATTGATCTTTTAAAAGAAGGCTGTGGGCTTAGGAGTATTTCAAGGATACTAAAAATTTCAAAGAACACTGTTTTATCTAGAATGCTCAAGATTAGTAATGCGATCAAAGTTCCTTACTTTGATAAACAAGGCTGTAAATTTGAAGTAGATGAAATGTTTATAAAGATTGCGAATGGTGAAAATCAAAATTGGTTAATCTATGGTATTGAAAGAGAAACGAAATCGTTAATTGGTTTTGTTGTTGGTGGTAGAACGAAAGAGAGTATTAGCCAATTAATAAATAAAATATTAATACTCCCAGCTAGCGCTCGTCTGTGACGGGTGCCGTCAAGAGTAAGAAATCATATAATTAGGAACAAAAAGCCATACGTGACATACGTATGGCTTTTTGTATTTTTAAACAATGAGTAGGAAATACAAGTTTTATAATACGAGTGGTGCGTACTTTGTAAGTTTTGCAACGGTATACTGGATAGATATTTTTACAAGAGAGGTCTATTTTAAAGTACTTTGTGATAGTATAGATTATTGCAGAGAACATAAAGGAATGGAAGTATTTGCATACTGTTTTATGCCAAGTCATGTACATTTAATCTTTAGAGATGATCAAGAGAATCCAAGCGCATTACTCAGAGATTTTAAGAAGTTTACTGCTAAGAAAATGATTGCTAGTATACAAGAAAACCCTCAAGAGAGCAGAAAAGAGTGGTTGTTGTGGATGATGGAACAAGCAGTTAAGAAAAAAGGGAATATTGCTCAATATCAATTTTGGCAGTATCACAATAAACCTATTGAATTATGGAGTCCAAAAGTAATTAAACAAAAATTAGATTATATTCATAACAATCCTGTTGTTTCTGGTTTTGTAATTAACCCTGTGGACTGGAAATATTCAAGCGCTAGAAATATAGCAGATGATCCTGATGTAGCACTTGAGATTGACCCTATAGGGTTTTTGGCTTAAAATATTTGTAGGCACTCGTTACAGACGAGCGCTAGCGAGAAAATTAGTAAAAAACAATGAATGGATTATTGAAGAATCAAATGGTATAGTGAACATGTCTAATAAATCACTATTATAAACAGGAACAGAATAATAAATTGTTAATATTAAGATATGCCAAGAGAACAAACAACATTCATAATATAGACGTAATTTATATCTTCTTTGTATAATATCTTATAATCTCGAATAAATATTCTTCGATATTGTGGATGGATTTCATCCTCCTGAAATTGTTTTGTAAATACAATATTTTTTGAAGCTGTTATAATATCTTTTCTTACTATTTTTCTAGCTTCAGGAATATCTTTATAACGGTAATCTAAAATGGAATTAAGAGATTCTCTAGCTTGGCGAGTCCAAACTACTTTGGCAACTTTTTCAATCATTAGTCTTCTTCTTGCTCAAATTCCTCTACATTGATAAAGTCTCCTTTTTCGATTTGAGCCTCGGCAGTATCCAAAGCTATTTTGTATTCTTTACGAGTCATTGGGGAACCATCAGGGTGGAAAGCCACCTGATCATTTTGATAGTAGTTTTCAAAAACACTATTAACGATACTAAGAATACGCTCGTCCTTAGCATTATCTAAAAAAGTCTGTATTCTATTTTTTAACTCTACTGCTCCCATAATTAGAAGTATTATATCACAAATATAACGAAAGTTCTTCCCGTTATGGTATGGGTATCAAAAATCTATCCAAAAGGATTATGACAGTATATGACAATTCAGTAGCTTCGTAAGTATTGCAAATGGGATGTTTTAAACTACATGTCGACAGGGAAACAACACTAAGACTGGCACACTCAAAAAAGGTTCAAAAGCCCTTAAAAATGGACGTTAGTTACTATCCTTTTAGATTACAGCAACAAGGATACGCCTAACGGAGAAGCATTAAAACAACTTTTGAAATGAAAAATAAATGGTATGAAATTGGAGAGGGGCAAAAAAATATATGGGTAACTGTGATAATCAATTTGTAGGATTAGAAACCTTAGATCACCATTCAGGAATCTGTCCAAGCTGTAACATTGAGTGTATATGGTTTTCTTTCAAAGAGGGTAAAACATTACAAATAATTCCAAAATATGCACCTAAAGAATTTTTATCTTTTATAGAATGGTCACAAAGAGAACTTGATGAGTTAGAGTTTTTGGAGTTAATAGTATCTTTTGAAGAAATAGCAAATGCATTAAGGTAATGGTTCAAATTGTCACTTTTAAAACTTGATTAATAATCATTGTTAGTAGTGTAGTAAAAAAGATCATAGAGTATTTTAAGATTATAAATAATTGAAAACCAATAATCAGAGTAAGGTTTGACTATTGGTTTTATTATGGAAATCGAGGGAATGGAGGGCAACCGGGAATGAAGGTTTATAGTAGTAGTCTTAAGTCTTTTAGTAGTGTAGTAGATCCTTATGGATCTTTTAACTTACAAGTCTTTAGTGTAGGGATAACGACAGTACCAATAAAACGATAAATTATGAAAACAATACAAATTTTGATTTTCTTTTTAATTCTTTATAGTTGTGCAACTACAAAGAAAAAAGAACCAGTTATAATAATAGGCCAAGCTACAAACACGAAAATTGGAGCTATTGTGACATCTAATTATGATCAAAAAGTATATTATATTGATAGTATTAGCGGATGGAATGAAGATATTATTGGTAAACAAATAAAAGTTTCTGGAGATTTGATTTTAAAAAAATTAGAGCCTAAACCAAAAATAAATGGTATTACTCAACAACAAACTATAGGAGTAATACAAGTTATATTAAATCCTATATGGGAACTAGTATCTGGCGATGAATCAAATTAGGTCCCCGCTAGCGCTCATCTGTGACGGGTGCCGTCAAGAGTAAGAGCAAAAAGCCATACGTGACATACGTATGGCTTTTTGTATTTTTAAACAATGAGTAGGAAATACAAGTTTTATAATACGAGTGGTGCGTACTTTGTAAGTTTTGCAACGGTATACTGGATAGATATTTTTACAAGAGAGGTCTATTTTAAAGTACTTTGTGATAGTATAGATTATTGCAGAGAACATAAAGGAATGGAAGTATTTGCATACTGTTTTATGCCAAGTCATGTACATTTAATCTTTAGAGATGGTCAAGAGAATCCTAGTGCACTACCCCGCTCCCGCCAGTTTGTAACTGGTGGCCTTTAGAGTGATCAAATCAATTA
>CAYGQJ010000102.1:0-9109 GCA_964351845.1 uncultured Flavobacteriaceae bacterium
GTAGAAATCAACTCCTTATTCCATTCCTTTTCTGATACGATGATGTTTGTCAATTCCATACCTAAGCAATATATTCATTATATCCTTTGTAAAAGCATTTACCCACAGGTGCTTTTGTGTACTCAGAAATTTCTTCTCCTAAAAATTCTTGTATAGACCACTCCACATCGGTAAAACCTAGCAGATGCCTAAATAAAACGGTACTAGAAAATCGTGGGTTAATTTCAAAAACAACAGGCTTTCCTTTGTGAATTCGTAATTGGATATTGATACTCCCGTCTAGGTCTAACAGGTTTGCTATCGCTTCGAGTAAGGCATCTATCCTAGCGTCTTCAATGACTTCACCATAACCGCTATAGCCACCCGAAGTTAACTCCCGTTTGAAAACAATGTTTCTAATGGCTCCTTTTTTGGATCTATAGGTGCAGCAGGTAAACTCCCCTTCGGTGCCATCCAATAATTCTTGAAAAATAAATTGATCATTTTTAGTGGCTAGGAACCTAAATTCTTCGAGATTTTCAACAACATACACATTAGAACTCCCTGCTCCCGTATTAGGCTTAGCGATCAAAGGAAAGATCATATCCGTACTCTCTAAAGTGTACAACCTAGGATTAGGCAATTCGTGTTCTTTTAAAAATAAGGCGGTACTTTTTTTATTAAAACCAATTTCTCTTGAAAAATGATTCGCCATTAACACCTTAGCGCCTCCAATACTTGGGCAACCTTCATAGCTATCTGTATAAAACCGTAATTCGTGTTCGGATACCGGGATGATAAGATCTATGTTATTTTTTGCAACAATCTTTTCAAGATCACTGATATAGGTATCATCAGATACTTTGGGACCTGTCTCAAACGTATCAAAGACAAATTGAGCGGCATTTTTAGCTGAAATATCGATACCAAAAGTATGATGTCCTAACGCCTTTAAAATTTTGGCCATACTTTGACCAATATCTCCGCCACAACCCGTCACTAATATGTTTAAAGCCTTATTCATAGATTCTTTTAGTTTCTTTTTAAAATATCAGTTAAGTAGGGAATATCGGAGTCTTTTTCTTTGACTTCACTTAGTAATTTTTCTGTATTGTAATCGGTGGACATCATTTGAAAACAACCATTTACAGTATTGATGATACACCAGGATGCCTTCCCTCCTAGTTGCCTTGATTGACCGACGGAGCCGGGGTTTAGTAAAATACTATTTGCATTTTTAATGGCAAACGCATAGTGTGAATGTCCAATTAACACAAAATCATGTGCGACTGAATCACACTTCGCTATTGTCTCTTTGTCACAATCTGGATAGATATAATGGTCATTTGACCACGGACTCCCATGACACATCAATAATGACGTCCTATCAAATGTCACTGACTTCGTTTCTGGTACATCCTTTAAAAGCGCTAATTGCGCTTCTGTCAACTTCTGTATCGCTTCCTGATGTCCGCTCCCATATTTCAACCGAATAGCTTCGCTTATCGATGGATCGGCGATGAGATCTTCCAGTATTTTTTCATGGTTTCCTTTAATGAGATCAAAACTCCATTCTGAGAGTACTTCTAATATGGTGTCAGGATGGTAATAATAGCCCACAATATCCCCCAGCACCAATAAATGATCTACCCCTTCTTTCTTCGCCTTTTGTAAGACCTCAACTAGTGCATCTACATTGCCATGAATATCAGAAATAACAGCTATTTTCATGAGATGGTGTTTAGTATTTCTTTCGCGACAGCTAAAGGAGATTTTAATTTCCCTTCCTTTTGTAACTCTTTAAAATTAGACACATCAGGAAAATCGGTGGCTCTGATGCTTTTTTGCATGCCTGTATCCATCACTCCGGGATTGATATTGAAAAAAGCATGTTGCGGGTATTCACTTTCGGTGACCTTAAAAAACATCTCTGTAAATGCTTTTGAAGCACAATATAATGACCAATGCGGTATCGCTCGTTGTGCGGCTCCTGAACTGATATTGACAAATGATAAAGAATGATTCGTAAAATGTCGAAGCACATATTGTGTGATCACCATCGTTGCTTTGATATTCACAGCTAGGGTCTTATCTATAGCCGCTTCGGTGATATTTTCAATGTTTATGATAGGGTCAATAATACTCGCATTATTGATAAAACAAATAGCTTCTGTATTGATCTTATTGGTAAGAACCGAAAGTTTCTCCGCAAGACCATCGTTGGATAAATCGGCTTCTAAAAAGTAGAAGTGCTCTGACGAATACTCGCGTTGCTCTTCGTTCCTACTTCGTGAAATAGAAATCACAAACGCATCTTGATTTTCCATCAAAACGTCTACGAAAGCTTTTCCTAATCCTCTATTCGCTCCAGTAATAATGTAGGTCGTTCTCTTCATATCAACACTGTGCATTTGAGTTAAACTTACTATGAATAATCACATCTTTATACGCTCCATTAAATAGATAATGCTTTTTTAAAGTCGCTTCCTTCTCAAAACCTGATGCTTCAATAGGCGCATATAAATGCGGTCTAAGGTCATAGGCATATGTGAATATTTTATGAAATGATAATTCCTCAAAGGCCACTTGCTCAATAAGCTGTAAAAATGTTTGCCAATGCGTTGAAAAATGATCTTTCTCTAATTGGGTATTCATGATAAAAGAGATTTCTGCATTCTTATCTATCCAATTCATGTGTACCAACCCTCCATAACCGATGCATACCCCGTCTTCTAAAAATGAAAATAGCAATTGCTTCGGTTGCTCTTGATCAAAAAGTGCGTTTACGACGTTCTTAAAATAATGTTCTTGGTCCGCTTCCGCTAAAGGCTTCTCTTGCCGCAAATGATACACCTGCTCATTCCTCCATTGTAGGATGTGCATACGGTCCTCATACCGAATAGGCACGATCGCATAGTTTCCTACAGCGAACTTTTGCTTATGTAGTGCTTTGTAGGAGTTCATATTTTAATGCTGCTAATTTCCAATCTACTTCTGTATCTATATCTTGTGATTCCATTTCTGACACCACAATACTTCCTGTATTATCTGTGATGATGGCCCTTTTTTCCAAGCATGTTGCCGTATGCATCCAATAAAACTGTCCTGTATCATGGTAACTTGGCGCTAGGTCTTGGGATCTGGTCAAGCTAAATTCGGGATTGAAAAAGGCCATTTTATGGTTTTCATCTATTTTAAAAGCCCTTTGAATCGGAAACCCGAAAGGCACTACGGGTAAGACACTATCAAAATTCTCTTTTTGAAGAAGTTGAAAAGCATCTTTTAATTTGTTAGCTGTCGCGAAAGGTGCACACGCATACAGGCAACAGGTATACTCGAATGTTTTATTGGAAGCGGT
Source organism: uncultured Flavobacteriaceae bacterium (assembly GCA_964351845.1). GTDB lineage: Bacteria > Bacteroidota > Bacteroidia > Flavobacteriales > Flavobacteriaceae > Dokdonia. Next base: position 3,338 of record CAYGQJ010000102.1, read on the forward strand.
ATACTGCGAAAGCACTTCTTCTACCACATCAAATGTGGTCGCATGATCATCTGCATTTTTTTTGCTTCGCATAAACGGTACTTTCGCTCCGTATTGGATCGCCACTTCTGCAATCGTTTCATCATCGGTAGAAACCATAATTTCATCAAACAATCCTGATCCAATAGCGGCCTCAATAGAATAGGCGATAATAGGTTTCCCTAAAAAATCCTTGATATTCTTTTTCGGAATTCGTTTGCTACCGCCGCGTGCTGGAATGATTAATAGATTGGGCATGGGTTCAACTTCGTTTTTTAATGATCAAATTAGGCGAACTTCCAAATACTAAGGAATCATCAGGGATGTCTTGGTCTTTCACACAAGCGCCCGCTCCTAAAATCACACGATTTCCTATGATACACTTCCCTAAAATCATGGTATTTGCAGACATGGTCACATGTTCTCCAATCACAGGAAAGATATTGTTATTGTTCCCTACAGTGCAGTTTTGACCAAATGCAAAATAGTTTCCAAATTGACCTCTTCCCATCACAGATCCCAACGGATGGTCTAACATAAAAATGTCTGGTAAGGTGACTTCATAAAACAAATCACAACCATTCATGGTTCTGTTGAGATAATAGACTTTATCCGCTAAGGATACATGAGCCTTTTGCTCTTTAAAAATAGTATTTGAAAAATAATATAAAAAAACGGTGTATTGCCCCGCATGATAAGGATTAAAATAAACCTCTCCTTCACGTGAATAATATTTATTCTCATTGTTGGAGAAATTGTATTCGCACCGCTGCAATACGTTGTCACTTAAGGCATGTATCACATTGATTTCAGTATCTGAGATACTAAAAAAAGAAGTTAATTGACGTATCAATCCCTTTATGATGTCTTCCTTTGGGATTTCAAATCGCATGATAAAATGAATTTATTTCGTTGATGACAAACGCCTGCTCTTCAGCTGTCAATGTAGGATACATCGGAAGACTTATACAATGTGCATAATACTTTTCTGCATGCGGAAAATCGCCTTCTTTCCAACCAAATTGTCGATAATACGGCATTAAGTGGCAAGGGATGTAATGAATTTGTGCATACACCTGTTTACTTCGTAAATGGTTGTACAACCCGAGTCGATTTTCTACTTCGATCACATATAAATGATAGGCATGCCCTTCTACTACGTTGGATTGTCCTTTGATATACGATTTATTTGTAAACGCATCAGCATAGGTTGCTGCGATCTCTCGTCTTCGTGTTATGCCTTCATACGCTCTAGAGAGTTGACTTACTCCTAAAGCTGCTTGAAAATCAGTAATACGATAGTTATAGCCTAAATCTTGCATTTCCATATACCATCCAGGATAGGCTTCTGATCCTCCCGCAAATGCAACAGAATTGGTATAGCGGTCATTATTTTTGACAATCCCATGCGTTCGTAACTGCAGCAGTTTTTGATACAGCTCTGGATCATTGGTGGTAATCATTCCCCCTTCGCCTGAAGCAATATGTTTTACGGGATGAAAAGAGAAAATGGCTAAATCGGCATAATTTCCATTTCCACAGCGTTGTTCGTTATTTTGACTATTTGTAAAAGAGCCTCCAGGGGCGTGACATGCATCTTCTATGATCCAAAGATCGTATTCATCTGCCAATGCTCTGTAGGCTTCCAAATCATTGGCTCTACCCGCAAAATCCACGGGAATCATCCCTTTATACGTGCCTTTTGGCGCACTTTCCAATAAGGTTCTCACGGCATCAATATCTAATAAATAGGTATCAGGATTTATGTCTGAAAAAATCACCTCCCCGCCACAATAGCGTACGCAATTTGCAGAGGCTGCAAAGGTGATGGGTGTGGTAATGACTTTATCGCCTTCTTTAACACCCAGAGCTAAAGCGCATAAATGCAAAGCCGCGGTACCATTAGACACTGCAACGGCAAATTCACTCCCCACATAGTTTGCGAAAGCTTCCTCAAACTCAGCAATTCTAGGCCCCTGAGTTAAGTAATCTGATTGTAAGGTTTTAACAACCGCCTGAATATCTTCTTCGGTAATGTGTTGTCGTCCGTAGGGTATTGCTTTCATATTAGGCTACAAAATTAGGGTCTACATGTTCCTTGATTAAGGCTCTCAGCGAATCAACAGTTTCCCATTCTGTATTGGTTCCTGAATTATAGGAAAAGCCATCTGAAACTAAAGCTGCATCAAAATTAGCCACAAAATCATCTGTATTCCAGATCGGTGTTTGTGGGATAATCACATAATATTTACCTAGATCGTAGGTGAAAAAAGCATCTGAGGTCGTAATCATTTCTTCATGAATCTTTTCTCCCGGTCTGATGCCTATTTCTTTATGATCACAATCAGGTCCTATCGCTTGGGCCACATCTGTAATTCTATACGATGGAATTTTAGGGATAAATATCTCACCTCCCCAAGCAGTTCTCATGGCGTGTAAGACCATATCAACGCCTCCTTGTAAAGAAATATTAAATCGCGTCATGGATTTTACGGTGATCGGCAACGTCCCTTCGGAGCGTTTGTCTAAGAAAAACGGTATCACAGATCCGTTGGATCCCATCACATTTCCATAGCGAACGACAGAAAATTTGATGTTGCGTTTTCCTCTTATGTTGTTTGCTGCGACAAATAATTTATCTGAAGTCAACTTTGTGGCGCCATATAAATTGATGGGCGCACATGCTTTATCTGTAGAGAGGGCTACAACATTTTGCACACCACATACAAATGCGGCGTCTATGACGTTTTGCGCACCTCCAATATTCGTTTTAACACATTCATCAGGGTTATACTCAGCAATATGCACGTGCTTCATTGCCGCGGCATGAATCACATAATCAATCCCTTCAAATGCTCTGATTAATCGTTCTCTATCGCGCACATCTCCTATAAAAAATCGTACTTGAGGATAGTTGGAGACAGGATACTCTTGCGCCATTTGAAATTGCTTCTGTTCATCTCGGGAAAAAATAACCAATCGTTTGATGTCTGGCCATTTCTTTAGAATCGTAGCGGTAAGTGCTTTTCCCAGAGAACCTGTTCCTCCAGTGATTAATACTGATTTATCGTTGAGCATTTTTTTTATCTTATTATCGTCAATTTACAAAAATATTTCTTGAAAAAGGTAGCATACGACTCCCCTGTGTAATGGGTTTTATTTTGCTTTCGCGAAAGCAAAAAATGCCTTACTCTCACTGTGTATAGGTTTCTAGTGATGCTTTTATCAAGAAATGAACCCGATCAAGCTGTCTATTCCTTTTTTCTACACAGTACCCATACGATGGGAGCCACCAAATCAACGTGTTCTGCCGTAGGGTGAATCGCTTTACATTGGGTAAGCATCTCGTTGGTTAATCCTGCCTGATCCTCTTCAGAATACCACGGAATGATACTCAAGGCTTCTAAGCCGTTTTGTTCCATACATTCATGAAGGTGTGTTAATGTCATCCTATTAAGATTATTTCTAAAGAAACTAAGGGATACTTCTTTTTCATTAGGTCTTAAGTCTGTTACATAGCGTTCAAAATCCTCATCAGATAAACGGGCATGTCCCCACGGAAAATCTAAGGTACACAGGCTGTGCCCCCCATCTACAGAAAAGAAGGGGTTGTACTCGTGAAAAGCAAAACCACCTGGTTTGAGGATACGCGCCATTTGTTTAAATGCTTCGTTAGGATTGGTGATGTGTTCAAGAACTTCCCAACTTACAATCACATCCATAGACTCCGATGCTACGGAAGATACTGTGATATCGTCTTCTACAAAACGTACTTTAGTTGCATCCTTTGCATCAATCATTTTAGAATAGGCTTCCCTAATTTGTGCGAGTTCTTTATTTTTTCTTTCAATAGTTTCCTGAGATACGATTCCACCCGGTGTTTGGTTGATGTAATACGCTGCCATGTCTGTTGCCAGCACCCCTTTTGCACCAAAAGAAGCAAATGCATAGGCAGAAGACCCATCATAGGCACCGATTTCTAATACATCATTGCCTACAAAAGAAAGTGACTGTGTGTGTAAGAAGTTTTCGATGCGTGTTAATGCTTTTGTTTGCGCATTCATTCTTTGTTGCATACTATCTTTGGATGGCACTTCAATAACCGTATACGCAGGATTGATCATGATACGCCATGATGGCTTAATACGGTCTCTCAAACCAGAGAGGAGTTCCATACGATTACCTGCCGAATCTGTAAAAATCTCGAATACCTTGTCCTGCGGAATCCGATGCTTATTTTGAGACTTTTTCTGAAGTCCATAGAGTTTACAAATAAGGTTGGTAATCCCTAAGCGATTGCTTACAGCCATTAAGATTCTACGTGGTGTATATTTCATAGTGCGTTAGTTGTCATTTGGATTGAGTGTCTTGCTATTACAAAACAAGAAATGAATAGTAGGTATCAAGTGGCTAGTTTCATTTTTACATGAACGTTAAGTTTATAAAAAATTCCCGTCAATAACATAAAACAAACCAATAAAGTGAGTACCATTTGATAGCTCGTAAAATGGGGAGATAACAAAATGAGAATGGTTGCGATAATTACATTGATAAAACACAATAATAGACTTGCTTTAAAATGAGATAAACCTGAACGTATCAAGATATGATGGATATGGTTGTTATCTGACCCAAAAGGACTTTTCTTGTTTAATAAACGAACGCCTATCACGCGTAAGGTATCAAACAATGGAATGAAAAAGATAGCGCCGATAATAATAAGGTTATTTTCTGGATTAAAACTATGTGCTCTTAATAAGGACGCATCTGTCGATAAAAATTTTAAGGATAAAAAACCAATACAAAAACCAATAATTAGGGAGCCTGTATCTCCCATAAAGACTTTATTTGTTTTTGATAAGTTAAATTTGAGATAGCCCAATAACATCCCGATGAGGCACAGACAGAGTAAAAAATAATAATTTGATTCTAAGACATAGAAAATAAATCCATACATCGCAAAAATAACGATCCCCATACTAGATGCTAAACCATCAATTCCATCAATCATATTGAACGAATTGACAATGGTTAGTATCAATAAAATAATAAATGCATAGGATACAAACGTTGGAATTTGATGTATTCCTAAAAAACCTTCTAAGGAATAAACTTGTAAGCAATTACAGAATAATATAAATAGGACGGCTAGTATTTCGCCTCCAATTTTTGCTCTTGGTGTTGAAATCATCAAATCATCTTTGATTCCTACAGCAAACATTAATGCAAGAGCAGATATTAAATGTATTCCTACCCCATGGATATCCCAAGGGTTTATGATACTTGAAATAAATAATATGATTAGAAAAAAAGCAACACCTGCCATCGTAGGTATCGAATCTTTATGAGAACTTCTATTGTCTGGAGAATCTGTTAAATTCCGAGCCTTTGCAATCCATCTAATTTTAGGAATCAAAATAACAGCTAATACGTAAGAAGCTACTAGTGTAATGATGGTTATAAAATTAAAATTGTTCACTTTTTCACAGTTAAATCTACGTCAAAATAAATGACATAGTAAATAACAAAGAAAAATGCGTGTTGTAAATTAATTGGTCATATAAAAACACACCAGTGCAGCTTTTGACTTTCTTTTTTTATTTAAACACAAATAGTGCTTTATCACCTGATTTTCTTTAAAAGCCTAGTATAATTGGAGTTAAAACCGATTTAAAATTATCATATTCTCAATAAAGGTGGTTGATTTTTATGGTTTTCGCGTAAAAAAAAATAGTTTGAGAACTATAAATACAC
>CAYGQJ010000102.1:9209-16532 GCA_964351845.1 uncultured Flavobacteriaceae bacterium
AAGTGCAAAACGAGAGCGTCTTTTATATGTTTATAAACTATGGTTTAAATACCTACTATTTAGAGGACTATACTTTTAAGTGAATTCGTATGCTATCGGGTTCTTTTGAGAGGATCTTTTCACGCAAGTGAACATCCCTAATTATATAAAACCATGACATTATACTTCTTGATTTCTATTAAACCCTAAAAAACGAAATTTAGTATCTACGACCTCATAAAAAATCAGTGGCAGCTGTTCCTTTCTTAATGCGGTAACTTATCTTTTAATACGCCATATAAAAAGGTTCCCAAAATAGAGGCGGCAATCACGATGAGTATAGGGATGTACCCTACGCCTACCAATGTGAACATAGGACCCGGACACGCACCCGCCAATGCCCAACCTAATCCAAAAATAATACCTCCAAGCAAGTAGCGAGCAACGCTTTTTGCTTTGGGAGGAAAGTGTATGGTTTCGCCATGAAATGATTTGATGTTATACTTTTTGATGAGTTGTATTACAATAATGCCTGTAACGAGTGCCGATCCAATAATACCGTACATATGAAAAGACTCAAACGTGAACATTTCATAGATACGAAACCAAGAAGCGGCTTCAGATTTAAACATAGTGATTCCAAAAAGGATTCCGATCAATAGATATATACCTGTTCTCATAGTTTAAAATAGCATTGGGAAAAGAAAATGAATCATAACAAGGCCTCCAATAAAGAAGCCTATCACGGCAATAAGAGATGGTAATTGTAAATTACTTAAACCTGATATCGCGTGTCCAGAGGTACAACCGCCGGCATATCGAGTTCCAAAACCCACCAAAAGACCTCCTACAATCAAAATAGCAATGCTTTTAAAACTTAGCAATGCATTCATGTCATAGAGTTCTGTAGGAAGGTATGCAGTGCCTGCACTCTCAAAACCTAATGCTTTTAAATCAGTTATGGTATCGGGATTGATGGCTACAGCAGTGTCTGTACTTAAAAAATGGGAACCTATATATCCGCCAATAATAGCACCGATTACGACGACTAAATTCCACTTTTGAGACTTCCAATCAAATTTAAAAAAGTCAGCTTTAGTCCCTGCACCACAGATCGTACATAAGGTTCTGAGATTTGAAGACATTCCAAAATTTTTACCGACCATCAGCAGCAAGAACATAATAAAAGCAATCATAGGCCCAGATACATACCAAGGCCAAGGTTCATAGATCCAATTCATTTCACGTATTTTAACTACAAAATAAAGCTATTTAAAATCAACTCTAAGTAACCTATGTTACATATTGTATATTTTGAAAATCATATATTAGTACGTTTTACAGAATAATATCAGTTATTAATTGAAATTATTGGAAAAGAAAATGATAATTTTTTTCTTTATATAAGAAAGAAAAAGCAAGCATAGCCTTAGCTACGGTTTCTTTTTCTTTTGAAATAGAAAGGTAAAAAGGGCGTTTTATTACAGTAAATTCAATTGATAAATGGTATAAATACTAAATTTTACTGTTTTGAAGAGAAGAGATTTTGTTAAAAGAGCCACCTTAAGTTCGTTTGCGACACTCATTGGAGCCGAAATTGTTTTTGGATCTAACATGCTAGAAGGCTACCAACCACTTGCCATCCAAGACCCAGATCCATTTAAAATGTTCCAGAAGAACAAAGAAATGGTGGTTTTAAATGATAAGCCTTGGAATATTGAAGCCCAAGCACATTTATTGGATGATAAGATCACCCCCAACGCAGCTATGTTTATTAGAAATAATGGACTCATCCCTGAAGATATAGATGCTTCCACATGGACGCTTACGATAGACGGAGAATCTGTCATCACTCAAAAAACATATACCCTGGCTGAGCTAAAAACTACATTTAAACAGTATAGCTATCAATTAACCTTAGAATGTGGAGGAAACGGAAGAAGTGAATTTAATCCGCCAGCCAAAGGAAACCAATGGACCGTCGGTGCTGTTCACTGTGCTACGTGGACGGGTGTTCGCTTAAAAGATGTGTTAGAAGACGCTGGTATTAAAGAAGATGCTGTTTACATTGGCTATCACGCCGTGGATGAACACTTAAGCAGAGATCCTAAAAAAGAACCTATTTCAAGAGGGGCGCCTATGGTAAAGTCGCTTCAAGATGAAACATTACTTGCATTCAAAATGAACGGAGAAGACATTCCGTTGGCACATGGATATCCCTTGCGTTTGGTTGCTGGTGGATGGCCAGCCTCTGTCTCTGGTAAATGGATAGAGCGCATTAGCATTAGAAATAAAGTACACGATGGCACAAAAATGACAGGAACTGCCTATCGTGTCCCTTGTGAATCTGTTGCGCCGGGAGAAACGGTGAAAGATGAAGATATGTGCATTATTGAATCCATGCCTGTAAAATCACTCATTACCTACCCCAAAACAGGGGCAACGATCAAAGAAGGAAAAACGTTAAAAATTAGAGGGCACGCATGGGCAGGAGAACTAGAAGTGTCAAAAATGGAATACTCTATAGATTTTGGAGCCACTTGGCAAGCATGTCCTATTGAAAAGCCTGTAAATCGACTCGCTTGGCAACATTTTTCAGCGGCTGTCAATTTTCCAAAAAAAGGGTATTACGAAGTATGGGCAAGAGCTACCGATGCACAAGGTGTCGCTCAACCCATGGTGTTGCCCGGATGGAATCCAAAGGGATATTTGAATAATGCGTGTCATAGGATCGCGGTCAAAGTTTCATAAATGGGCAAGGAAGAAAAATTTAAAGAATACGTTAGGGCTATCTATCACATGATGGTATTGGTGTATAGCTTAATTGCTATTGTAGGTGGTGTGCTCATATATGCCATGATAGATCCTGATTTTTCGGCTTTTAAAGACGATACTGATACGTATGTAGCTGTTGAAGAAGTAGATGAAGACCTCATCAAGAATGGAATTCACGTAAAAACAGGTTTTATCGATGCCGAGGGGTTAATGACGGTGATAAATAATTGCACCAATTGCCACTCCTCCAAATTAGTGACACAAAATAGAATGAGTAAAGAGCGTTGGAATGCAACGATACGATGGATGCAGGAAACTCAAAATCTATGGGACTTAGGAGATAATCAAGAAATTATAGTCAATTATCTTGTCACTAATTATCCCGTAGAAGATCAAGGAAGACGAGCGTCTTTAAGCAATATAGAATGGTATGATTTGGAGGATTAGTATAGTGTCATTGGTTCTTGTGTTGTCTTCTTGTAAAAAGGAGCACACAACGATCATACATACGCCAGATCAAAAAACAGAAAGTACAGCGATTAACTATATTATTGAAGTAGATGAGCTTCTAAAAATCGCAACAGCGCCTACGATCAAAATTATAGATTTCAGAAAAGCGGAAGTTTACAAGGAAGAACATATAGAAGGTGCGTTGAATATTTGGCGAACAGCTATTGAAGATACAACCTATCCTTACAAAGGGATGATGGCTGGAAGAGAACAACTAGAGACGCTTTTTAGTAATCTAGGTATTAGTACCCATGATACCATCATCATTTATGATGATAACGGATTGTGTGATTCTTCAAGATTATGGTGGATCTTGCAGAACTATGATTTTACACAGGTAAAATTATTGCATGGTGGGATCACCGATTGGAAAAATAAGGGCGGTATGGTGTCAAAAGAGATTCCGAAAGTAACAAAGACTGTATTTACCTTAACAGAAACGCCTTCTATGAAGTATGATGTCTCTAGAACAGAAATGGAAGAAGCGATTGCACGTAACACGATGATCCTTGATACAAGATCTCACGATGAGTTTACGGGTAAAAGACAAAAAAAAGGGGCTGCAAAAGGAGGTAGAATCCCAAACAGCAAATGGATAGATTGGTCGCAAGCGATACATCATACCGGTAATAAAAAAATAAAATCCATAGAAGAATTGGAACAATTATATAGTGTGTTGGGTATGTCAAAAAGCGATCCTATAATTGCCTATTGTCATAGTGGGGTACGCTCTGCGCACACTACTTTTATACTCACGCAGCTATTAGGTTATGAAAATGTAAAAAATTATGATGGATCTTGGACAGAATGGAGTCACTTTAACGACCTACCTACAGCACAAGATAGCATCACTACCTTATTTAATTAATTATGAATAGATATATAGATGCATTTAGTAATGCTTTTAACGGAACGGTAGATTGGACCTGGAAATCCATTCTCTTTGAAGTACCATGGTACACCAATTATTTTTGGGGACTTATCGCTATTTCTCTTTTTGTATGGCTTCTAGAGATTGCGTTCCCTTGGCGTAAAGAACAATCTATTTTTAGGAAAGATTTTTGGTTAGATGGCTTTTATATGTTTTTTAATTTCTTCCTCTTCTCTATTGCTATTAGTGGTTTTTACAAAGTATTGCAGGTAGGTTTTGAAGATGTAGGCATTACAGAAAAGACATTTGCATTGATCGATCCATCCAATTGGCCTGTGTGGTTACAGTTGGTTGTTTTCTTTATCATTTCAGATTTTGTACAGTGGTTTACACATACATTACTCCACAAGTATCCAATTTTATGGCGATTTCACAAAGTACATCATAGTGTAAAAGAGATGGGGTTTGCAGCCCATTTACGCTATCACTGGATGGAAAATATCTTATACAAACCTTTGAAAATATTTGCAGTGATGATCCTGTTTGGCTTTGAACCTGAGCAAGCCTATATTGTACACTTTATAGCCATTGCCATTGGTCATTTTAATCATTCGAATATTAAAATCACCTGGGGACCTCTTAAATATGTGATTAATAATCCTGTGATGCATTTATACCATCATGCCTATGAATTGCCAGAAGGTAAATACGGTGTTAATTTTGGGATCAGTCTCAGTCTATGGGATTATCTTTTTAAAACCAATTATATCCCTGAAGACAGTGGGACCATTCCATTAGGTTTTCCTGGAGATGATACCTTCCCTACCGATTTTATACATCAAAATACCTACGGTTTCAAAAAAGAAAAGGAGGCTTAGATAGCGAGGCCTTTCTGCAGGCTTTATTCATTTTATACGTCTTATTTTGTAGGGTACGATCTTGATTCCTAGTATGCTTTCGCGAAAGCGTATACATCATGCTCATTAATTAGTTTAATCATCAAACTTTTTACATACGCTAGCTAAGTTCATTTTTAGACCGCCCCCCTGCTTCCCAACTCGATAGATTGGTGATTGTAGTTGTAGCGATATTAGACAACGCTTCTTGCGTAGCAAATGCTTGGTGTGGGGTGAGAATAATTTTAGGATGTGTTAATATCTTATCTAACAGTGGATCAACCGGTTTGTCTGAAGACCGATCATAAAAAAAGACCCCGCTTTCATGTGCATAGACATCGGTTGCGTATCCGTTGAGTGTATGGGTATCAAGACTTTCTAACACTGCTTTGGTATCTACAATAGCTCCTCTTGATACATTGATCAGATAGGCATTGGATTTCATATAAGAAAGCGTTTCTGCATTTATAAGATGATGTGTTTCTGTGTTGAGAGGAACACTTAAAAGAATGACATCACTTTGTTTGCAAAGCTCTTGAAGAGGCATATAGGTTACGCCAAAATCACGAACGAGGTCTTCACTTTCTACAATATCGGTAGCCATAATGGTGGTTTCAAAACCATGAAGAATTTTAACGATCACAGCCCCTATTCGACCTGTTCCTATGACACCTATGGTTTTTCCTTTCAAATCCATTCCTATGAGATTAGAAAGGGTAAAATCATACTGCTGTACTTGTGTATTGGCACGAATAATTTTACGATTGATGGCCAGTAAAAGTGCGATGGCATGCTCTGCGATCGCATGTGGTGAATAGTCGGGAGCATTGGCTACCTGCATCCCTAGTTTTTGAGCTTTATACATACTCACATTATCATAACCTGCAGATCGTAATGTGATGTAGGAAACACCAAAATCTTTCAGTTTTTCTAACACAATAGGAGACGCATCATCTGCCGAAAATATAGAGATCGCTTCAAAACCCACCGCAAGCATCGCCGTGTGTGTGGTTAGCCGTTCTGATGTAAAATGCAACTCATGGGTGTTTGCATTTGCTTTTTCTAAATAAGGAATTTCAAAATCTTTGGTAGAATAAATGAGGGTTTTCATATGTTAGGCATCATTATTTATGATCAATACATCTTGCTCCTCGAGTACCCAAAGAAGTATTTTGATGTAATCTTTGATCGCTTTACGTGTGCTATCTGGTTGCGTGATATCTATACTGCCTTTCCAGATAGTTTCTCTTTCTTTGGTAGGACAAATACAGTATAGTGCAGATTCTGCATGATATACGGTATACACTTCCATATACTCATCTTCTGCATACATCTTTTGATTGGTATAATAATCTTCTTCAAAACTATTAAAGAGTGTATTAAAACCATCGTAGGATTGTAATAAGGTCTTTCGGTCTTCTGCGCCTATGATTTTTGACACCAAAATAGCATCATACCCCTCTTGAAGCATAGCATTTTCTAATAGTCCTAACTCTTCTTGCGTGTGGGGTCGTTGAGTATATCCTTCATCAAAAAACTGATCACTGACAACAGCTTTTACGCCTTTTTTTTCAAGCTCATCTACGAGTCTTTTTTCAAAACGTTGTCTATTATCTACATCATTTGTCATTGCCAACACCAATACTTTTTCTGCGGCAAACACATCGATATCAGGGTTTTTCCAATTCTCTACCAAATCGCTTGACATACAACTTGTCAAAAGAAATAGTACACTGCCTATAACGCTATACAAAATCGTTCTCATAACTATTGTTTACTTAAAATTGATTTTTGTTTTCTTTTTTTCAAACTATGTTTCATCACCTCAAAAATGGCTGTTTTTATTTCTCGGTACGCATCATTAAAATCGTTTACTTTGAATTCTAATAAAAGATGCCTGTCTTTAAACGCTTTTTCTTTTTGACGTTCATTAATACCATCTACAAGGACTTCAAGTGCATTGCGGTGTTCTTCTAGCATTTTGCGTATCTCAGGTATTTCTTCTTTACAACTTTGCAATTTTAATACGAGTTTTTGAGCTTCATCAAAATGGTCATCAGACAGCAGTAATAAGGTATTATCACTTATTAATTCTTTTAAAAAATGCCACTCTATCTCTATAAAATCGAGGGTGGATTGCCATTGTATTGTCGTGGCATGAATCTCTTCTGGACTATGCCATTCTAGGTATTTGAACTTATATTGATTAGTATACATAGCTATTTGTTTTAGGGTAGGTACGCTTTCGCACTTCGGCTAGGCTCAGTATAAACTTCTGCGTCTCTGCGCTCC
>CAYGQJ010000103.1:0-4025 GCA_964351845.1 uncultured Flavobacteriaceae bacterium
TATGTAATTTGAAGCACCTATAGCACAGCATGAAACTATCTAAGAACAATTTTATACACGCAAGAAATTTCATACTGACAAACGCGAGAATGATCGAAAGGCGTTTGTATGCGTTTTATTTTGAAAATGGCCCGATGGAAGGTGTTTTTCATGCAGTGTATGCCTACCGAAATCCTGACGGAGGGTTTGGGCATGGAATGGAACCAGATACCGCATCACCAGAAAGTCAGCCACTTTTTAGCATCATGGCGTTGGAAACCCTGGATGAAGTTGGCTACCTGACAAAAGAAATTATTTTAGCGGACTTTATGCCTTATTTTGAAAGTATCACCACAGAAAAAGGAGGCATCCCGTGGATGTTCAGACCTAAAAGCGAGTATCCGTGTGAAGGACATTTTAAAACAGTAAAAGAATGGGCTGCTTTGAGCACAACGGCTCCTTTACTAGGAATTCTTGAGAAATATAACATTGACATTCCTTGGATGCAAAAAGCGGAGCAATTTGTCTGGGATGAAATTGAACGCATCAAAGAAAAACACGTTTTTTGCTCCTTATGTACACCAAGGCGATTGCAGTTCTTGCAATACACTAAAAGTAGAGATCAAGCTAAAAAAGCACTTAAGGATCTAAAAAAATGGATCCTCGCTGATGGCGTCCTTTGCCAAGATAAAACGGATGACGGCTGGGGACTTTATGGAAAACCCCATAGTTTGAACTATGCCCCCTCCCCAAAAAGTATCCTATATCCACTATTTCCCAAAGAAATGATTCATGCTGACTTAGATGCACTCATCAATCATCAAAAAAACGATGGAAGATGGGATACATGGTATGGACTCAGTGAAGGAATGAAATTAGAATGGGCAGGAATACAAACCCTATGGGCATTAAAAACGCTGCGAAATTATGACCGCATTGATTTTTAAATAAAGAAGTAGACGCAAAATCAGTACCCTTTGCTCAATTCAAATGACAAAAACAAGGTCTGTATGTCTAGATTCTAGAAGCAAAGCGATCTTGACTCTTTTTTAAAATCTCAAATCACAAGTTCCAAAAAAACAGCCGTACGCCCTAGGTCTTTCAGTGAAACGATCTCACGTCATTTCAGAAATGATGCGTCTAGATTCTAGAAGCAAAGCGATCTTACGTCATAGAGCGAAGCGCCCTTCGTCTTGTTAAAAATCAATCAATCCATGTTTTAAAATCCTTCACACGCTCTCTACTCACAATAATCTCTTGCTCGTTCCAATTGTTGAGTTTGATTTGTAGACGCGAATTGGTATAGGAAATAATATCCTTAATTGCATTGATGTTGATGTAAAATTTTCTACTGACTCTAAAAAAGGTTTTAGGTTCCAGTTCTTCTTCCAAGTTTTCTAAAGTCGTATCCAGCAGGTAATTTCTACCTTCCGTCGTACCGACATACGTTCCTTTATTTTCGCTGTAAAAGCACTCAATTTCATCCACAGGAATCATTTTCAGATGCTGTCCGATTTTTGTAGTAAAACGTCTTTTATATTCCCGTTCTACAGCCGTAACGCCTAGTAGTTTTTTGATATCTTCAAAGTTGAGCGCCACGTCTTGTTGTTTGGGAATGCGTTCTTTATATTTCGCGACAGCTTTCTCCAAATCCTCATCATCAATAGGTTTTAATAAATAATCAACGCTATTGAGTTTAAAAGCCTGTAACGCATATTCATCAAAAGCCGTGGTGAAAATAATCGCACTTTTAACTTCTACCTGATCAAAAATTTCAAAAGACAAGCCATCTGACAATTGAATATCTAAAAAAATCAAATCTGGATGTGCGTTCTTTTGAAACCAATCTACTGCTTCCTCCACAGAATGTAACATCTCATTAACCGTTACATCAAGTTCGGCAAGCATTCTATGTAATCTACGTGCAGAAGGTTTTTCATCTTCTATGATTAATACATTCATCATGACTGTGTCTACTCTATTTTTTTATAAAATTACTATTTTTTAAATGGTTTCTGTTCGTGTATCCAAAGGATTATTTTTTAACAAGAACGCCCGCTTTCCAAATACTTTCAATACTTGATATATTTTCCATGTCATCTAGCGGACTTTTAGAAAGCAATAGAAGATCGGCGACATACCCTTCTTTTACAAATCCTGTTTTCCCTATATGAAATCGAGTCGCAGGTAATGACGTGGCACTTTTTAATACATCAATAGCTGGGATTCCTGCTTTGCTAAAAAATTGTAACTCTTTGTATAAATCGGTTCCCATATTGATATTCGCATTGGGAGGGTCGGTTCCTGCGAGAATCGGTACGCCTGCGTCATACAATCGCTTGAGTTCTTTTAATAAACCTGCTTCTACAACGGCTGTTTCTGCCTCTGTTTTTCCATAAAACAGCGGTTGCACTAAGACATTGGTCAAAATAGTCGGAATCACAAAAAAATCTTGGTTTTTTACAAGGGCATCAAGACGCTCTTGCGGCATGGCTTTATCCGTCCAGATATGCACCAATCCATCAGCATCATTGGAAAGGACTTGATACGCATCTTCCTCCTTTGAGATATGTACGACGGCTACTTTATCATTCGCATGCGCTTCTTCAATAAGTGCTTTTGCCGTCTCGTGTGAAATGGTGTTTTTCCATGGTTCAACAATAATTTTAATATGATCGACTCCTGCTGCCACCCGGTCTGCTATCCACTGTTTGGCATCTTCTGGCTTTTCTAGTGTAGGAACATCAAAACCATACTGAGTCCCGTGACCTCCAGGTGCTGTGGCCGCATATCCCGCTCTAAACAATCGTGCCGCATTCGGTTGGTCACGCATGTTTGTCATATACTGTTGTACAGACTCATACCCGTGCATATCCAGTAACGTAAGCACACCCGCATTGGCTGCTTCATATAATTGAGGCACCATAAACGCATGCACATGACAGTTGGTTAATGCAGGCATTAAAAATTTATCCTTCCCATCAATGATGGTATAATCGCCTTTGATGCGCTTTGCGATTTCTTTGACAACACCATCTTCTATCAGCACAGATGTTTTCGCTATGACGGTCTCCCCATCAAACAAGGTGACATTTTGAATCACAAAAGATTCTTGTGCGAGTACGCCAAAAAAGGTGAAGCACATGATAAAAAAGATACTATATCGTTTCATCGTATTTATTTTTAGATGGTTTGTTCCCTTTCATTCCCTCGAAGAAGGGAATCTGTTTTGAGTTTCTTTTCATTCCCTCGTAGAAGGGATTCCTTTCATTCCCTCGAAGGAGGGAAGCTACTTCTTTTCCTTTCTAACGCTCCCCATAAATCCCTCTTCCTCTTTTTCCATATATTCCTTAATCTTACGCGCTTCCCATTTTTTATAAAAGGAATTAAAACGTACGGCTTTAAAAGCATACAACCAGTGTATGAGTACACCAATCCCCCATACCGTCGGTGTTATTATACGTACCCAAAAAGGGATATAGGAGGTAAAATTCCCTCCGTCAAAAACACCTGCATAAAACAACTGCTCTACGGTGCAAAAAATGATATAAGCAAAAAGATGTGAATACCAAGCTTTTTCTTTTCCTACCTGCTTCCTAGCACGTTCAAACTTTTTTTCATTCGTATCTTCCATTATGCCTTTTTTAAGTATTTCATTTCATTCCCTCGAAGGAGGGAATCTATTTCTTTTCCTTTCTAACGCTCCCCATAAAACCCTCTTCCTCTTCTTCCATAAACTCTTTAATTTTACGGGCTTCCCAATCTTTATAAAACTTTAGAGAACGTACTTTTCTGAATACTTTTAGCCAATGACCTAGCAAACCAATCCCCCAAAAAAACGGCGTTGTAAAATGAACCCACCAAGGCATATGATTTGTTATTCTTCCATCGTCAAATAGTCCAAAGTAAAATAACTGCAAACATATATTGATAACAAGGTATACAAAAAGGTGTGTGTACCATCCTTTTTCATTTTCTACCTGCTTTTTGGCCCGTTCTAATTTTTCTTTATTTATATCTTCCATGACTATATTCTTTCATTCCCT
>CAYGQJ010000103.1:4125-5273 GCA_964351845.1 uncultured Flavobacteriaceae bacterium
CTTTCATTCCCTCGAAGGAGGGAATCTATTTCTTTTCTGGATTTCGGTTCATAATGGTTTTCATAAAACCCTCTTCCTCTTTTTCCATATATTCTTTGATCTTACGCGCTTCCCAATCTTTATAAAAGGAAGTAAAACGTAACTTCTTAAAAACTAATACCCAATGTACAAATAAACTAAGTCCCCAGAAAGAAGGTGTTGTAAAACGCACCCACCAAGGAATATAGCTGGTATACGCTCCGCCATCAAAAACACCTGAGTAAAATAATTGTACTCCAATATTAATGATGATGTAGATAAAAAGGTGTGAGTACCAGCCTTTTTCGCTTTCTACTTGCTTCTTAGCACGTTCAAACTTTTCTTGATCTATATGCTCCATTAGAACCAATTTGAAGACTCTCTATTTTCTTTTTCCATTTGCTCTCTGATCTTACGTTGTTCCCAGTTTCTACCTAAAAACAAGTTCGTTCCGAACAGTTTGAATGCTTCGATAGCGATTCCTAATCCCCAAAATCCTACGATCCACAAAAACCAAGGATATCGTAATCCGTTTGAGTAATAATTGAATGCTAAAAATAAGCCTCCCACTAAAAGAAAGGTTCCTAATTTACCGTAAAACTTTCTGAGTTCAGCGACTCTTTCGCTCGCTCTTCTATATCTATCTTCTTGATTTTCCATCATGTCTATTTTTTTAAAATTTATCATCTCGTAACAACTCCTCTATTTTACGCTTCTCCCAATTTTTAGTAAACAAAGGATTCCATCCAAAAGTTTGAGAAGCATGGCTCACCACTCCAATTCCCCAACCTGCAATGGGAAATATCGCCCAAGGAAAAGAAGTACCTGTGTAGTAATTTATAAAAATAAATACCGGCACCATAATAAGGTAGATAATTAAATGTGTGTAAAATTCTTTTATTTCTGTTACGCGGGCTTTCGCTCTCTCGTATTTATAATGTGTATTTGAATCGTTCATGGCGTCTATGTTTTAATTTGATGGTGTAAAGATGCTACAAACCTATCTCCTTCAAAAGTAAGAGTCACCCAATTGTAATTTTTTAAGGATGAATTGTGGATTTTAGCTTTTAGCAGTTGGTCGTTAGCTATTCATTGATGTTAATTCCGCTTTCGCGAAACATAATGACGCA
>CAYGQJ010000103.1:5373-16371 GCA_964351845.1 uncultured Flavobacteriaceae bacterium
CGAAAGTGGATATCTCAAAAATCAGTAATCAACAATCGTCAGTCCCTTATTTTTTGCTTCCGTTTACGCTTTCGCGAAAGCGTAAAAAACCCTATTTTAGCAGGACTACCTTGCTTATGAAATTTAAACTAGAATCCGACTTTAAACCGACTGGAGATCAACCGACTGCGATCAAATCACTAATAGGAGGGATTAACGCAAACGAAACCTATCAAACCCTATTAGGTGTCACCGGAAGTGGAAAAACATTTACCGTTGCAAACGTCATAGAAAGCGTTCAGAAACCTACATTGGTGCTCGCGCACAACAAAACGCTTGCCGCTCAATTGTATAGTGAGTTTAAAGCATTCTTTCCAGAGAATGCTGTTGAATATTTTGTATCCTATTACGATTACTACCAGCCTGAAGCTTTTATTCCTTCTTCGGGGGTGTACATAGAAAAAGATCTTTCGATCAATGAGGAGATCGAGAAAATGCGACTCAGCACCACCTCTTCCCTACTTTCAGGAAGACGCGATATCCTAGTGGTTGCTTCGGTGTCTTGCTTGTATGGAATTGGAAATCCAGCAGAGTTTCAGAAAAATGTCATTGAAATCAAACGCGATCAGGTTATTGCCCGCACCATGCTCTTAAAACAACTTGTACAAAGTTTATATAGCCGTACAGAAGCAGAGTTCGGACGTGGTAATTTTAGAATCAAAGGAGATATTGTAGAGATTTTTCCTGGCTATGCAGATATGGCCTTTAGGGTCCACTTTTTTGGAGATGAAATTGAAGAAATTGAAGCCTTTGATCCAAAAACGAGCGAAGTCATTGAGACCTATGATCAACTTCGGATTTATCCAGCCAATATGTTTGTGACCTCTCCAGATGTGCTTCAAGGTGCCATCAATCAGATTGGAGAAGATCTAGTCAAACAAGTCGATTATTTTAAAGAAATAGGGAAACATCTAGAAGCCAAACGCCTTGACGAGCGCACCAATTTTGATTTGGAAATGATTCGCGAACTCGGCTATTGCTCGGGTATAGAGAATTACTCGCGTTATTTGGATGGTAGAGAACCCGGCACCAGACCTTTCTGCTTGCTTGATTATTTTCCAGACGATTATTTGATGGTGGTCGATGAGAGCCACGTGACCGTTTCACAAGTCAGTGCGATGTATGGAGGAGACCGAAGTCGTAAAGAAAATCTAGTGGAATACGGCTTCCGACTTCCTGCTGCCATGGATAACCGTCCGTTGAAATTTGAAGAATGGGAAGCACTCCAGAATCAAGTCATCTATGTTTCTGCTACCCCTGCCGATTATGAATTACAAAAAACAGAAGGCGCCTATGTCGAGCAAATCATACGCCCAACAGGGCTTTTGGATCCCGTCGTTGAAGTCCGCCCAAGCCTAAATCAAATCGATGACCTCATCGAAGAGATCAATAAAGTAGTTGCCCGCGATGAGCGAATTCTTGTAACGACACTCACCAAACGAATGGCAGAAGAGTTGACAAAATATTTGGCCCGTATTGATATCCGTACACGCTACATTCACTCGGATGTAGATACTTTGGAGCGTGTAGAGATTATGCAAGATTTACGTAAAGGACTCTATGATGTGCTTGTGGGTGTGAATTTACTCCGTGAAGGATTAGACCTGCCAGAAGTGTCACTTGTGGCAATTCTCGATGCCGATAAAGAAGGTTTTTTACGTAGCAAACGATCTCTAACACAAACGATAGGGCGTGCCGCGCGTAACATCAACGGAAAAGCCATTTTGTATGCTGATAAAATGACCCGAAGCATGCAAGAAACCATAGACGCTAGTAACTACCGAAGAGAAAAACAAATCGCCTACAATACCGCTCATGGACTCAAACCCGAGGCGATTGTAAAAAGTTTGGATAATGCGCTTACGCGAAAGGCGACCTATTCGTTAGAAGCAGAAAACCTCATCAACCTCGCTGCGGAGGATGCTGCGACCTATCAAACCCGACCACAAATAGAAAAAAGCATCAGAGAAACCCGCAAAGCGATGGAAGCAGCTGCCAAAGAACTCGACTTTATGCAAGCCGCCAAACTCCGCGATCATATTAAAGCGCTGCAAGAGAAATTGAAGGAGTTGGCATGAGGTTTTGTTTTTTTACCTTCTATCATAGTAACGCAGAAGTTGATACTAAGCAAAGTCAAAGTACAAAAGCGTATCATTGCATAGCATTGTGAAGAAAATAAAAAATATATTTGATTCCCTTGGACTACTACTACTCGTGATGATAGTAGCGATCCCTGTTCTAAGTATTTTCTTTATATACCTAATAATTACATATCCTTTTAATTATTACAAAAAAAAGAGAAATACTGAAAAATACAATGCATACTTAGCAACCATAGAAGGCACAAACTTCTTTTGTTATAATAACAGGAAAAAAGGATTTGATTATATACAAGAAGAAATACTTCCTCAGCTATCCCCTGATATAAAAATCTTATTTGTGAATAGTAGAAGAATAGAGATCGATGGGTATGATTTTAGGCATTTATCTACAGCTTTATATGGTTTTAAAAACTATACCAAATTTCCTCATCTTTTAAAAATCAGAAATGGTACAGCGGTAGATACATCTATCAGTGCTGAGTTTTTTAATTGCTTAAATAATGGCGCAAGTCAAGAAATATTCATTGATAAAATCAATACTTTTTTTGATTTAAGTTGATGTAAGTACATCGTAAACTCATTTTTAGTCTTTTACGTTACCGATTTTGAAGGAATCCACCTAATGTCTCTAAGTTACCAAGTTGTTTGTATATTAGTGCATCACTTGATACACACCATCAACCTAGCCTTTCAAAAATGTACGCTCGCTTTCTTTCGAGATTTGTCCTTTTTTCTATTCAGATGCTGCTGAGTGGTCTCTGGTGTACAACCCTACTGAACGCTCAAAATACACCAACTAACCAAAGTCAAATAAGCCGTGAGCAAGCAGACGGATACATACAGCAAGCAAAAACAGCTCTACAAACAAGAGATACAAAAACGGCACTTCCGCTCATTTACAAAGCAGATTCCCTATACCAACAGCTAGGACTTCCGCAAGAAGTGATAGAAGCAAAAATCCTAGAATATAGATGCTTGAACTTTTCTAAACCCATATCAGAATGGAGCACTCCGCTATACCAAGCGTTGCCCTTTGAAAAGGCCTTGAAGCAACCAAGTATGACGAAGGTGAAGTTATATTCTGCATTAAGCACCAACGCAAACATAAACAATCAACCTACTGTTGCAGCGTATTATGGCGCCAAAGCCCTAAGCATACTTCAAGGTAATCAGTTGGTCGAAGATCCTGAGTATTTTGCTTATTATAATTCTGTTTTATATAAAGTAGGAAAAGTAGAAGAGTATAGACATAATTATAAGAAAGCGGAAAACTTCTACCTGGAATCCTTAGAAAAAGCCAGAGCGCACAAAACACCGATCTATCTATGCTTTGGTGGGCTCTTCAAAATATACACCCTTACCAATCAACATCAAAAGATTGCTGACATGGTACAGGAATTTGAATCTGAAAACTATGCCCAAACGCAACCATTATTCTTTGTCCATGACTTTTATTCGTATCACATCGATTATTTAATAAAAAATAGCTTATACGCTGAGGCGCTTGAGCAATCATTATCCCTGAAAAAATTACTCCAAACGGATGCTTTTAAAGCCCATTTTTCTGAATGGTTCCTAAGTGAACGCATCGCTGATATTTATAGTAGTCAGAGGAAGTATCAGAAAGCCATTAATGAATTACTAAGTACCAAATCCTTACAAGAATCTCTAGAAAGCAGAAATGCAGAAAGAGCAGGGCTATTTATTAAATTGGCTAAGAATTACTTGGATCTTAACGAGTATAAAAATGCCCAATATTATAGCGAAGAAGCGCTTTCTGTGAATATGGAAATACCAAGAGAGACGACTTCATTTCATGCCCCTCTTGATCTAAACGACATTGAAAAAGCACATAAGAATGTTTTGCTCGACAATCTACTATTTAAAGCCCAACTCGCCGAAGCATTGTATACCAAAACAAAAGACAGCACCTACCTAAAAACAAAAAGACAGTCCTACGAAACAGCACATGAACTGATTAAATTAATGGGTAGCATCAGTGATGAAGATGCTTTTCTAGATGAAACGCAATTCAAAAATGTATATGGTAATTTAATGCACCTATATCATGAAGCGTGGAAAAAAACAGGAGCGAACAACGACTTTGAAAAAGCCTTACAATTGCGCTTACAAAGTCAATATGTGACTATACTCAACGAACTTAAAAACGCGCAACAACAAAAGGATATTACCGCTATTCCATTTATAAAAAACCTGAGAGAAACCTACCAAGGGTACAATACACTATGTTATTTCTGGGGAGAGGATGCTATTTATGTATTAAACGAACATGGGGCAACACAGCACTTTGATAAAATCCCATTGACAGAGGCATTAGAAGCTGCTATTGACGAAGTAAGTTCAGGAGTTAGGCGTATAGAAACGCCCATCAACAAAGAAGCACACGACCTCATCTACAAAACACTCTTTAAAAAATACCTACAACCGGATGTAAAAACGGCCGTGTTGCTCGATGATAAATTACACCTCATCCCATTGGCTTCTTTATGGATAGCCGAAAAAGAAAGGTATGTCATAGCACAAACCAGTATTGTTCATATCACCACAACCCTTTCTAAAAAGGAAACACCCCTGCCCAATCAAGCGCTGTTGATGGCTCCTTTTGCTTCACAACAGGGAATTTTTAACACCCGTCTTACCAAAAGTGCTGATGAAATAAACGCAATAGAATTGTATTTTAATCATGACGCGTATCTAGATCAAGATGCCTCCAAAACGGCATTTCTTGATAAGGTAGCGACGGCCTCTATTATTCATTTGGCTACACATGCTTCCGTACATCCAGAAAATCCATTACAAAGCACCATTCAGTTTTATGAAAAAGAAAACACAGATCCCATACATACACGTTTGACGTTGCCCGAAATTTACGGACTACAACTCAATGCTGATTTAGTAACATTAAGCGCGTGTGAGACGGGCATCGGAAAGGAAATCAAAGGCAAAGGATTACAAAGTATGGCCAATGCTTTTACCCATGCGGGAGCAGCTAGTACATTAATGAGTTTGTGGAAAGTACCTGATACAGAAACGACCTCAATCATGACCAATTTCTACACATATCTGGATCAAGGAATGTCAAAAGATGAGGCGCTTCGGCAATCCAAACGAGCATATCTTGAATCCAACGTGGATTACCCTGCCTTACAACATCCGTATTATTGGGCGGGTTTTGTCATTTCTGGAGACCCAACACCTATCCAGCAGCTGCAGGGACGTTGGAAAAAAACTGCTGGGATCATCGGCATTATCCTATTGC
Source organism: uncultured Flavobacteriaceae bacterium (assembly GCA_964351845.1). GTDB lineage: Bacteria > Bacteroidota > Bacteroidia > Flavobacteriales > Flavobacteriaceae > Dokdonia. Next base: position 10,795 of record CAYGQJ010000103.1, read on the forward strand.
TCCTATTAGTGTTTAGGAAACCGTTATTCCAACGATTTCAATAAGTGTTGCGCATCTTTATTTTTAAAATTGGAATTACTTTCAAGCAAGGCATTCAAATAGCTTTTTGCAGCTGTTTTATTATCCATTTTCAAATATCCAAGCGCTAAATACCATTGTGCTTCGGCATAAATGGAATCTGATGCTTTAATTTGAGATGCTAAGATATCAATCGCAGCCTCTGTTTGATTCATTTGCAATTGTGCATTTGCTTTGTAAAGTGCTAGGATCGCTTCTGGTTTTTCTTCTAAAAGCTCATCTAAATACCCAATGGCCTTCTCATAATCCCCGTCATCATACGCCATAAACGCACGTACTTTTGTCGACTTTTCTACGTCACCACGCACGATGGGTTGCACTACATTTTTATAGGGTTCAAAATACTGTGCATACAATTTTTCAGAAGAGTTGGACATATTCATATACAACATCGTCCCTAACCCCATGAGCGCTAAAACTGTTGCTGCGATGGACCATTTTTTCCATACCGATTGCTTTTCTTCTTTATAAAAAGACTGTAACTGTGATTTTGTCTGTTCATAGTCCGCTTTCGCGAAAGCGTAATGAAGCTTTTCATAAAAGGGAATTCCTTTCGCAAAAGAAGGATCGTTATGACGATACTCCTCAAACAATTGCTCCTCTTTTTTGCTGAGCGTTCCTTGCAAATATTTTTGAATCAATACGTCTTTATCCATAATTGGGGGATTGAACGAGTGCCTTCAAACTTTTAAGACATCGAGATTTTTGACTTTTGGCTACATCCTTACTACGATACCCAAGTTTCTCTACAATTTCTTCGAGACTGAAGCCTCTGTAGTAAAATAAATACAAGATTTCGCGACATTTTCCCCCTAACGTTTCTAGCGCTAGTTGTATTTGATCACGTTGTTCGTTGTCCGAAATGGTAGCTTCTACAATCTCAGTCATTAACGTTTGTTCTTGATACATTTCTGAAAAATCCTCTACAAGATGCACCTTTTTTTGAGTGCGCAACTGACTATAAATTAAATATTTTCCAATACTAAAAAGGTAGGTTCTGAGTTCGCTCTTCAAATTGTCGAGCTTTCCTTGGCGTGCATTATCACGTAAAATGATAATCGCATCCTGATACACATCTTCTGCCATCGATGTGGTAATGGGGTATTTCTTTGCATATCGCAAAAAGGCCTTGCGATGGGCAAGGTATATGTCGCGTAATGCGCCGGGTCGATCTTCTTTTAATCCAGTAATAAGGCGTTGCTTTTTCATATTAGTGCATGACAGAAGATAAAGTAAACATCATATACGATTAAAAGTATAAAAAAGAAATAGCATTGAACGAAAAAAGACACATACTTCTCACATACAACACCTTACATCGTGTTTAAAAATGCAAAAAAAGTCCGATTAAAAAAATATCAAATCTTGATGTTTACTTTCTAAAAGCAAAAACACCAATGAGTAAACCAATCCGCATCGTTGATGAAGACTTTTCAAAAATTACTGTTTGTATGTTGTTGCATACTTCCTTTCTATCTAGGCATAGCACAATCGCAGTTGATCAACTACAAAGCGATTATTAGAGACGATGCGGGTGCTGTCTTAGCTAACGATCTCGTCATTATACAATTTTCCATTTTACAAGGCATTGGTCAGACAACTATCTATACCGAAAATCATACCCAGACGACAGATGCCAACGGACTTATTGTGGTCAATATCGGAGAAGGAACACCTCTCAGTGGAACGTATGCAACAATAGACTGGACAACGGACGATCATTTTTTAAATGTACACATCAATACGGGAGGCGGCCTTATAGATATGGGAACGACACAGTTTCTATCTGTTCCTTATGCATTACATGCACAAACCGCAGAAAACACCATGGGCTTGGAAGATATAGATGAAGGTAATGGCATCGGATGGCGATTAAAAGATCGTAATCCTGATAATTATGGTCCAATAGGCGAAAATGCGATTGATTTAAGTACAAACGCTTCTGCGAGTACAACAAGAGGTGCGACAGGCACTAATGCTATTGCTTTAGCCCAATCGACGACTGCATCTGGAAATAATTCTTTTGCTGTCGGTAGTGCAAATGAAGCTTCTGGCACCTCCTCTTTTGCTGGTGGAGGAGCAAATACAGCTTCTGGTATTGGTTCGGTAGTTTTTGGTAGTACAAGTCAAGCTATAGGAGATGTTTCCTTTGCCCATGGGATAGGATTACATACAGACGCGTATCTCTCTGTCGCTTTTGGACGTGGGAATATAGGAGGCGGAAATCCCACGACCTGGGTAGCTACAGACCCTTTGTTTGAACTAGGAAATGGAGCGCCTGTCGGGAATTCTGATAGCAATGCATTGACCGTTTTTAAAAATGGAAATATTGCGATGGCAGATTCCATGATCAGTGCAGACGGTACGACAGGAGAATTAGCCATTGCCTTAGGTCATAATACCATTTCTAATGGAGAATACACATTAACTGCCGGAGAACAAACTCAGGCTAGTGGAGAATCTGCTGTAGCTTTTGGAATTCAGACAAGCGCTTCAGGTGACCATTCTTTTGCAATAGGTCTTGGAAGCGTAGCGACTTCTACCACTGCTGTAGCTATGGGAGTTTCTACAGAAGCATCTGGAGTTACATCATTTGCCATTGGATCTAATACAGAAGCTAGAGGTTTTAACTCAGTCGCCATGGGTAGTAGCACATTAGCTTCAGGTTCTGGAGCATTTGCCTATGGGTCTCAATCTACTGCATCTGGTAATCAAGCTACAGCCGGCGGTTCTGGAAGTATTGCTACTGGAAGTAATTCTGTAGCGTTAGGTGCTAATTCGCAAACTTTAGCCCCTAATGCCTTTGCCATGGGAACAAGTGCTATTGCCCTCTCTAATTCTGAATTTGTCATTGGTCGTCATAACGAGCTGTATACCCCTTCAGCAAATGGAGTCGCAGGAACAGATAGAGTCTTTGTGATAGGGAACGGCACAAGTTCTTCTAATCAAAGTAACGCGGTGACTGTATTGAAAAACGGAAATACAGGTATAGGCACGACCAGTCCCCAAGAGCGTTTGCATATCGCCAATGGTCGACTACGTGTTGGCACTGAAACGATAGAAGATACAGGGTCTAATCGATTATCGTTTAATGCAGGTCTTTTTCCCGATAGTGACAGTGCTTTTAATTTGGGGAGTTCTAGCTTTCGATGGAACGCTGTTTGGGCACAGGATGGGACCATCAACACCTCAGATCGTAGAGAAAAAAGAGATATTCAAAGTTTAAAATATGGCTTACGCGAAATTTTAAACCTCCAGCCAGTTCGCTTTCGCTGGAAAGCAACACCTGAACAAGGAGAAAAACTAGGGTTGATTGCGCAAGATGTATTAGAAATCATTCCTGAAGTCGTCAAAACTCATGAACTAGTAGCTGTCGATGAAAAAGGAACGTTTGAAAAAAAACAACTAGATCGCTTAGGCGTGTATTACTCCGATTTAATTCCTGTGCTTATCAAAGCCATTCAGGAACAGCAAGAACTTATCCAATCGTATCAAACGGAACAATTAGAAAACAAAACGGCCATCGCAGATTTACAAGCGCAGATGCGTCTGATCACCAAACAACTTCAAAACACAACCTATGAAAACTAAAGGACTCTTTATACTCGCTTTTTGCTTCTCACTGATCTGTATGGCACAGAATAGCATGAATTATAAAGCGATCATTAGTGATGATCAAGGCATTCCTTTAGCGAATGAGTTGATTGTCATTCAATTTACGATTCTGCAAGGTGATGATCAAACGACTGTATATACAGAAAATCATACCCCCACTACAGATGCCAATGGGCTTATTGTGCTTAACATCGGAGAAGGGACGGTGCTCAGTGGCGATTATGCCACTATTGATTGGCCAGCCGACACTCATTTTCTAAACGTTCAGGTCAATTCTGGAGGGGGGCTTACAGATTTAGGCACCACGCAATTTCTAACGGTTCCGTATGCAATCAGTGCGCAAACGGCTGGAAATGTAACTGGCTTAGAAATGATCACTGAAAATAACCGTACAGGCTGGCGCTTGGTAGGAAGAAACCCTGATTTTTTTGGAGATATCGGCCCAGGAGCTGTTGACTTTAGTCAGTCAGATAGTGATTTTGCTGAGTATGGAGCTGTAGGTTCTAATTCGGTTGCTTTTGGTTTTAGAACACGCGCAGAAAGTTTTTCTATCGTAGGCGGGTTTGATGCTACAGCTTCAGGACTCTCCTCTATCGCTTTCGGTAATGAAACAACAGCCTCAGGATTAGGTTCTGTGGCTATAGGAAGCAGTGCTACAGCAGAAGGAGAAGGAGGCGTATCTATAGGGATACAAACCTTTGCAGGTGGAGAACGATCTACGGCTTTGGGTTCTGAATCATCAGCCACAGGAAGGCATGCCATTACATTGGGTCATAATGTCAGAGCACGTTCCTTCGGAGAGGTTGCCTTAGGGACGTATACCACAGCATATACTCCAGCCTCTACCACTAACTTTAATGCAAGTGACCGTTTGCTCGTTGTAGGAAACGGGAATGCTGCAAACAATTCTTCAGATGCCTTGATCCTTTATAAAAATGGCGCTATACAAATAGGGGAAGAAAGTGTAGCTTCAGGATTAGTTGCTACAGCATTAGGTTTTGAAACGGAAGCTTCTGGGGATCGATCTACAGCCATGGGTAGCTATACAACCGCCACTAACTTAGGGTCAACAGCTTTAGGGAATTTCACATTAGCCTCTGGAATCAATGCGACTGCTATAGGGTTTGAGACATTAGCCTCTGGAACTAGATCTCTTGCTTTAGGAACTTCTTCCACAGCTTCTGGTCAAGAAGCGATCACATTAGGAACGGTGTCACTTGCCTCTGGGCAAAATGCAATCGCTATGGGGTATGGTACCAGGGCGCTTTCTTTTAGAGAAACAACAGCAGGTATTTATAATACAGAGTACACCCCTTCGTCCACCACAAATTTTATTGGTACTGACCGTCTTTTTGTTATTGGAAATGGGACAGCTCCGTCAAGCCGAAGCAATGCGGTTACAGTGCTGAAAAACGGGAATGTGGGTATAGGAACATCCCTCCCTCAGGAACGTTTTCATGTCGCCAATGGTCGTTTGCGCGTAGGTACCGAAACCATAGAAGATACGGGTTCCAATCGATTATCGTTTAATGCAGGTCTTTTTCCCGATACTGATGGCGCTTTTAATTTGGGGAGTTCTAGCTTTCGATGGAACGCTGTTTGGGCACAGGATGGAACGATTAACACATCAGATAGGCGAGAAAAAAGGAATATTCAGGATCTAAACTACGGCTTACGCGAAATTTTAAACTTGCATCCGGTACGTTTTCGCTGGAAAGCAACACCAGAACAAGGCGAAAAACTAGGGTTGATTGCCCAAGATCTATTGAAAGTGATTCCAGAAGTCGTTAAAACCCATGAATTTGTATCGGTAGATGAAGAAGGAGCGCTTCAGAAAAAAGAGCTGGACAGATTGGGCGTGTATTACTCCGATTTAATTCCTGT
>CAYGQJ010000104.1:0-16099 GCA_964351845.1 uncultured Flavobacteriaceae bacterium
ATTAATACTATTAGTTTCTTGTATCTTTGCCTTATGGCAGAATATTATCCTTATATAAAAGCACTTCATATCATTTTTATGGTTACTTGGTTTGCAGGCTTATTTTACATGCCAAGGCTTTTTGTATATCAAGTAGAGGCAAATGAAAAACCCTCTCCAGATCGTGAGATTTTAGGGAAACAATTAAGACTCATGGCAAAACGACTTTGGAAGATTATTACGGGGCCTTCTTTGGTGCTTTGTTCGCTTTTTGCCTTCTTGATGCTGCATATTTCTCCAGGGTTGTTAAATGCCCCATGGATGCAAATAAAACTAGGATTTGTGATATTGCTATATATCTATCATGCTAAGACATGGAGTATTCACAAGCAATTACAAAATGGAGAATATAAATACTCCTCCAAGTTTATGCGGATCTGGAATGAAGGTGCTACGCTTATTTTGTTTGCGGTAGTTTTTCTGGCAGTCACAAAAAGCGCGACGCATTGGGTATATGGAGTTTTAGGAATTATAGGCTTAGGTGTACTATTGATGCTAGGCATTCGATTATACCGAAAAATACAAGAAAAAAATCCAGATGCTTAACCTTGATTATTGATGGGATGATGCTTCATTAGAATAGGAATCTTACTATCTTAGTGAATTAACAAATGAGTTTGTAACGGTGTTTAATTTTGATAGAAAATCTTTAAGTTTTCGCATATTTACCTCTATGCTTGTATTGGTATTTATTGCCTTTGCACTCATTTCTGGAATTACCTATTACCAATACCGGGAGCAAGTAAAAGATTATAATATAGACCGTCTAGAGCGTAAGGAAAATTCTATAAAAAAAGAAATAGACCGCAGTCTCAAAACGACCACTTTTGAATTACGCACAGACAAAATCAAATTTATTTTTATAGATGAGGTTTTTGATATTGCACGTATTCATGGAGAGAATATAACGCTTTATGATCTAGATGGAAATGCCTTAGTTTCTTCTACCGAAACCTTGTTTGAAGCCTCTGTTCAACCAACCATCCCGAAGCGTATATTAGATACGTTGGCAGGTTCTTTAGAAAAGCGATATGTAGAGCGTGTTGACACAGAAATCCCACAACAAATCTCGTATTCGTATGTAAATGACCCAAAATTTAAACGCCTCGCCATCCTTCAAATTGAATATGAAGACAGCGAATCTTTTATCAATAAAGAGATGCGAGAAATCTTGATTCGCATTGGGGTTGTGGCGCTTATTGTCTTTTTTACAGCGATTTTTCTTGCGTATATTTTAGCGAGATATATTACACTACGACTTAAAGATATTGAAGAAAAAATCAAGGAAACGCAATTAGACAAGCGTAATAAAAAGGTAGATACACATAGCTTACCTACAGAGTTATTAACGCTCGTTTCGGCATATAATGGGATGATTGATGAGTTGGAAGAAAGCGCGGCACAGCTTGCTCAAAATGAGCGAGAAGCTGCTTGGCGCGAAATGGCAAAGCAAGTTGCTCATGAGATTAAAAACCCGTTAACGCCCATGCGATTAACCGTACAGAGCTTTGAGAGACGATTTGATCCTGAAGACCCAGAAATTAATACGAAGATTAAAGAATATAGCAATACACTGATTCAGCAAATAGATACGATGAGTAGTATCGCTTCTGCCTTTTCAAACTTTGCCGATATGCCTGCGCAGCAAAGCGAGACGTTAAATGTTCCTAAGGTGATTAAACTTGCCTTAGATATTTTTAGGGAACGCAATATTGCTTTCGCGAAAGCAGACCAAGTCATCCATGCAAAATTTGACAGAACTCAACTTATCCGTGTGGTGACCAATCTTGTGAAAAATGCAATTCAAGCAACAAAAAACACAGAAGACCCCAAGATATTTGTAGACGTTCAAGCTGTTAATGATGACGTGCAAATCACCGTAAGTGACAACGGAATTGGGATTACAGAAGAAAATAAAGCAAAAATATTCCAACCTAAATTCACCACCAAAACCAGTGGGATGGGGTTAGGACTTGCGATGGTAAAAAATATTTTAGAAACCTATAATGGAACGATTACGTTTACATCCCAAGAAGGAAAAGGGACGGTGTTTACGGTAACCTTTCCAAAACAATAATGAACCCCTCTTGCGATTGAGGAAAAATGAATAATAATGAGCTACAACACGATTCTTACTAGTCAAAATAATGGGATTACGACCATCACAATCAACCGACCTTCTAAGTTAAATGCCTTAAATTCGGAGACGATTGGGGAGTTGCATGACGCTTTCGCGAAAGCGGACTCAGACACTTCTACCAAAGTCATTATCATCACAGGAAGTGGAGATAAAGCCTTTGTGGCAGGTGCTGATATTTCGGAATTTGCCAACTTCTCTGTGGAAGAAGGCGCAAGGCTCGCCAGAAAAGGGCAAGAAGACTTATTTGATTTTGTAGAAAATTTAGGTACTCCGGTGATTGCAGCTGTCAACGGCTTTGCATTAGGAGGAGGTTTAGAACTTGCCATGGCAGCACACTTTAGAGTGGCTAGTGATAATGCACGTATGGGATTGCCAGAAGTCTCTTTAGGCGTGATTCCCGGGTATGGAGGGACGCAGCGTTTACCACAATTGGTAGGAAAAGGACGCGCCATGGAAATGATCATGACGGCAGGGATGATTGACGCCAATACGGCACTTGATTATGGATTGATCAATCATATTGTCTCTTTAGAAGAATTACTACCGCTTGCTGAGAAAATAGCAAGTAAAATCATGCGTAATTCATCGGTGGCGATTGCTGCGGGGATTAAAGCGATCAACGCTGGCTTTACAGATGGCGTGAATGGGTATGATGCAGAAATAGACGCTTTTGGTGCTTGTTTTGGCACCGAAGATTTTAAAGAAGGGACTACGGCTTTTTTAGAAAAACGCAAAGCAGATTTTCCTGGGAAGTAAAGAAAATTTTCAAACTTCTACACAAACTTCTATCTTACAAACACCATGAGAAATCTATATATCATTATTTTACTTCTTGTAAGTACCTGTATGTTTGGGCAACAATTACCTAAAATTAAAGGATCTGGTATCGTTACGATAGAAGAAATAACAATCTCAGACCCTTTTGATCGTATTGATATTGATGGTGATTTTGATATTGAATTACGTCAAGGAAGTACAAATGGATATATCATAGAGACCGATGATAACCTGATAGAAGTAATTACCTTTCGAGTAGAGGGTACTACGCTTAAAATAGCCGGGACGCATCGTATTATTAAAAAGAAAAAACTTAAAATTATACTTACGGTTTCTACCATTACTGAAATACACTTGAATAATGGCGCAAGAATAAAAGCAGATAGATTGATAAATGGTGAAAACTTACTTCTTACCGCTGGAAAAGGATCAAAATTTGACCTAGACTTGGCCTATACAGTAGCCGTTAATATTGAGTTATTTAGTGATGCTGATGCTACACTTAAAATAAAGTCACAAAATAGTAAAATCACTCTAGACGGGAGAGCATCTTTAAAAATGTATGCTTTACTAGACATCATAGAATTACAGTCAAGTGATTCCTCAAAGTTAACGCTAGATGGTATAATAAATGAGACAAAACTTACACTTTCTGGCAGCGCAAAACTAAGTGCGAAAGAAGCGCTAATCACTACAGCAACGATTACACTTTCTGATTCTTCAGATGCGTATGTAAATGTAAAAGAAGCGATTGCATTATATGCTCAGGATACGTCTACACTTGAATTATATGGAGATCCTACAATTACAGTAGATGGTTTGAAAAATAGGGCTAAGATTTTGAAGAAGGAGTAGGTAAAAACAGGTAGATTTTAGAAATCCTCGCATTCATGAAAGACGGAGAGAAAGAAGCTTATTTTTGTCATACACACACCCATTTATTTTCTCAGAATAGATGTAAAGAATGTTTTAGAGGCATGTGCTTTACATGCTTACATATGGACAAAGAGTATTGCCCTAGTTGTAAGCAATCGAGTTACCTCAGTGGCGATACGTATAAAAACTTAAAAGCAGTTAGAGGGATGCTTATTGTAGCGGCTGTTGCTCTTATCCTAATGCATGCTTATCAATATAGCACTAATGAGCAGGTGTATGAAAACTTGGATTTTATAACAAACCTAGGGATTACATTATATTTTACCATTTCTATTGGTTTTGTCTTTTTTTTATTTGAAGACACAGAGATTTTAGGTGACATAAGAAAAGTTCCTTTTTTAGGTTTTAAACTAATGCTAGCAACACTTATTGGTACGATTATTATAGGGATTCCCGTGTTGTACTTTCTCTATAAAATATACTTGTTGTTAAAAGTGAAATTTAGAAGGTCAAGTGCCTAATAAAAATTAACATTGTAGTACACACCGTAGTTTTTATTTTTTTGACTACAGACTACAACTCCCATCCTTTACGATATTCCCTTTTTACCCATGCATTGGCCTCTTCATAATTGGTGACACGCATATTGGCTCCGTCCCATTTAATCGTGCGACGTCCAGGATACGTATACGGATCCCAATCGCCTACTTTTTTACCTCTTTTCAGGGTTTTGTATTGGAACGCTTTAATCGCAAGATTCCCCATCAAAACAGCTTCAGTGAGTGGTCCTCCATATGAAAAAGGAGAAGACGTAGGTTTGTTATTCAAACAAGCATCGATCCATTCGCCAGCGTGTGATGTTTTTACTCTAGCAATGGTCTCAGCAGGGCGTTTAAAATCCTTCATGCGTTCGCTAGGGAGTAATCGAGGGTTTCCAGAGTAGGTATCTGTGATCATAATCCCATCAGCACCATAAAAGATGCTACCACCCCCATTATTCCCTGGAGCTTCATCGTCTTTTAATTCTGAAGGAAGATCGGGCATAATCCCACCGTCGTACCAGTTTAAAGAGACATCGCCTTGGGTAGGAGAATCAAATTTTAATCGCACAATAGAACTCGGCGGACACGCCTCAGAATAGTCGGCTTCTACAAAATCACCTGACCAAATGGTCGTACAACTCGCCTCTGCTTCGTACGGAAATCCTAGGTCTAAGGTTTTAAAAGGGGTTTCCATGATATGGCATCCCATATCTCCCATCGCTCCTGTCCCAAAATCCCAGAAACCACGCCATTTAAACGGTAAGTAGTTAGCATTATAAGGACGCGCAGCAGCAGGCCCTAACCATAAATCCCAATCGAGATGGTCAGGTATAGGTTGTCCTTGGGTGATATGCTTAAATCCTTGTGGCCATACAGGACGGTTGGTCCAGCAATCCACACGATGTACTTTTCCTATCACTCCAGCATTAATCCATTCTTGTGCAAGACGAATCCCTTCACTAGAAGCGCCTTGGTTTCCCATTTGTGTGATAATCCCTTGCTTGGCGGCTGTTTCTGCCATGAGACGGGCTTCATAGATATTATGTGTCAGTGGCTTTTCTACGTAGGCATGCTTCTTTTCACGCATAAAAGGAAGGGCAATCGTAGCATGTGTATGATCTGGTGTTCCTACCATGATCGCATCCATATCAGAAAGGTGATTATCGTATATTTTTCTGAAGTCGCGGTATTGTTTTGCTTTTGGGTGCAATTTATAACTGGCTGCTCCCATTTTATCATCTACATCACACAGGGCGACAAATTTTACCTTGCCATGTTGCGTTAGTTCTCGTACCACCCCTCCGCCTCGACCGCCTACTCCAACGGCAGCAATATACAGCGTGTCACTAGGTGGGATATGATTTCCTCCTAGAACAAAACTTGGAACGATGGTAAAGGCTGCACTTGCAGCAGCAGATTTTTTAAGAAAAGAACGACGTTTCATGTGCGTGAGTTTATTAGTGAAATGCTACGTTGAAGAGTCCAAAGGACGAATTCAACGTAGCTAGTTGAACTCCTGCCCGTCCGGCAGGAGGGAATCCCGCTTTTTCAGCGGGATCTATGGTTTAATAATTAGACCCTTAGGTTGATTTTCAGGTTCCAAAGCTTGCCTTGGGGTTTTCCTTTTTATTTTTTTAAAGTTAAATAATTCTATTTACATACAGAATTTGGAAATATTCCATAAATTTGCGGTAATTCCAAATTTTAGAATCTAAAAGAAAGGGGAAATTTTGTTGTTTCCGCTTTCGCGAAAGCATATTCATGAAGAAATCAATCAATGGACGTGGTGCCCAAATAAACGTATCAAATCGCTTTTTAGCCCATAGTGAAGAGATGCGCGATGATTTTTTAGAATTTTGCTTTCGCGAAAGCGAACAACCGACCAATCACAAAACGATTTACATAGACACTTTTCCTAAAACAATAGTTAATAAAGTAACGAGTCCAGATGTGGGGATGGGCTATTCTTTAAATCCCTATCAAGGGTGTGAACATGGGTGTATTTATTGCTACGCACGAAATAGCCATGAATATTGGGGGTATGGTGCGGGACTGGATTTTGAACAAAAGATTTTAGTAAAGAAAAATGCGCCTGAATTATTAGAAAAAAAGCTACAAAGCCCTTCTTGGGAAGCAGCAACGATCGTGATGTCTGGTAATACGGATTGCTACCAACCTATTGAAAAGAAATTAAAAATTACCAGGCAGTTGTTACAGCTATTTTTAAAGTACAAGCATCCTGTTGGGATTATTACCAAAAACGTATTAGTGACAAGAGATATTGATATTCTACAAGAACTCGCCAAAGATGGTTTATGTCGTGTGATATTTTCGGTCACTACGCTGTCTGAAGAGACAAGACGTCTCATGGAGCCGAGGACAGCAACCATCAAGAAGAGACTCGAAGCGATAGAACGTTTAAGCAACGCAGGGATTCCTGTGATGGTGATGGCGGGACCGATGATCCCAGGAATTAATACTCATGAGATTTTACCCTTATTAAAAGAAGTAGCAGCACGAGGGGCACTTCAGGTTGGCTATACGATTGTACGTTTAAATGGTGCTATTGGAGGGATTTTTGAGGATTGGATTCGGAAAGTCTTACCTGATAGAGCTGACAAGGTACTCAACCAAATAGCCGATTGCCACGGAGGGCAATTAAATGATTCAAGGTATGGCAAGCGAATGAAAGGGGAAGGGAATTATGCGGCACACATCCACAGGCAATTTGACATAGGCAAACAGAAATATTTTAAGGATAAAACCCTTCCGCCCCTAAATACAGGGCTATTTTTAAAGACAGATAGAGGCCAATTAGGGCTTTTTAACAATCTTTAAGATTCTTTTAGTTGCCGTTTTGCCATCTTTGTATGTTAATGTACTTTTAAGGCATGAAAAAGAAATATTATACCATACTAATTGGACTGATCGCTATAGGTTTTTTACAAACACTTACGGCGCAAACGGTCTTTAGAGGTAAGATTTTAGATGAAACGACACAAGCGCCTATCGCTGGTGCCAAAATTGGAATATCAGATCAAGGAGTAGGTGTTGTCACCAGCACCAACGGACTTTTTAATTACCGGAGATACCATCAAACGGTTGGAAATGCTTCTCGACTTAAAATTAGCGCCCCTGGGTATGAAACGATAGAACTCAGAGGGGATAATGTAAGAAGCCTTTTCAATAAATCGAGTAAAATATTTCTTACAAAAACGGATGAAGTCGTTGAGAAAAAAGAATTTCTAGCGCAAAAAAATATATCTATTTTTTGGGATGCCTCCCTTTCATCAGAACGAAGAGATTTTAGAAAAGAATGGGGCTTTATAGAAGCTTATTTTGAAGAATTAGGAGAAGTAAATGTGACCTTTATTATCTTTAATGAAAAGATCCTATCTACCAAAAGACATACGATCAACAAAGATATTTCGGCACTCAAAAAAGAAGTAGAAGGATTAGAATATCAAGGAACCACTTCCTATGATATTTTGACAACGGGTAATACAGATGCAGCCCTATTGTTTTCAGAGGGTGAAGCTGTTTTAGGGCAATGGGAAGGAGATAGAGATATCCCGTTTTATGCGGTGAGTAGTTTATCTAGAGCAAATCATGAGTATTTGCGATCTCTCGCCATGTTTACCTCCGGAAGCTATGTAAATCTGTCTGAGGCATCGATCGCAGAAAGTATAGATCAACTTAAAAGGGGCGTTCCTTTTAAGGATAAAATGGTTGCTATTTCATCTTCATTTAATGGTATTGTAAAAACGTCTTCAGGGCCTATTCAAGGGGCAAGTATTACGATAAAAGGAGATTTAGAAGAGTTTCTCTCAAAATCAGATGGTAGTTTTACAGTCCCTGCAGAAGTAGGAGACGTATTACAAATTCGTTATTTAGGAATGTATCCTAAGGAAATGTTAGTAGAAGATGTACCTTCACTAGTGGTAGAAATGAAGCCTATAGGTGAATTACTTAAAGAAGTAGTTGTTGAAGGAAAGAAAGCTAAAAGTAAAAAGACATCAGATACGGGACTTGGCGAGGTAAGTGTTGATCAAATAGGGGTTTCTGTAAATACGATTACCAGTGCCGAAATACGGCCTAATGCACAATATATAGGGGATATTATACGTGGTCGTTTTGCAGGAGTCCAAGTATCAGGATTTGGGACTGAAGCGGTATTTACCATTAGAGGTGGTAATAATTCGCAACCTGCTATATGGGTGGTTGATGGTTCTATTTATGAACAGACACCTAACTTTATAGATCCTCAAAATATATCTAGTATATCGATCTTAAAATCGATACTAGCAACAACTCGTTATGGGTCTGTTGCTTCTGGAGGTGCTTTTATTGTAAAAACTAAAGCATTTATTAGGTCTGAAAATGACGGGGAGATTGTAGATACTGCCTTGATCACAGGAAACGAATATACAGAGCAAGTTGATCAGCTTAATCTAGAGGCTTTAAAACCCAATTATGTAAAACAGATCCAGGCTATAGATGGTCTTGAGGCTCAGTTTACGATGTATCAAAACCTATCTCAAGCAAATACGACCAATGCTGAATTCTTCATAGACATGGCGTTGTATTTTCAATCTTTAGATAAAGAAAAAGCAAAAACGATACGATCAAGACTTGTAGAAGTTGCACAAAAGAACCCTAAAGTATTACGTGTGGCTGCATATTTGTATGAGAGTGCAGGAGAATATGACAATGCCCTAAAGTTGTATGAACGCATTACAAGTATCGCTCCTCGGGAGGCACAATCCTATAGAGACCTTGCCAAAGCGTATGAAGAAGCAGGCTATTATGACAAGTCTTTAGAGCTCTATATCAACATGCTTGGAGAACAAATTTTAGGTGTTGATTTTTCTGGTTTAGACAAACCTCTAGGGCATGAGTTATTACATCTAGTTTCATTACACAAAAACAAAATAAATACCGCGAGGCTTCCCGATGATTGGGTACTTCCTAATTTTCGTTTGGACTTACGTATGGTGTTAGAATGGTCTGATAGAGAAGCCCCTTTTGAGTTTCAGTTTGTAAACCCTAATGACAAATTTTTTAAATGGAATCATACGTTGTTTGATAACAAAGAGCGCCTAGAAGCTGAAGTTAAAGCTGGTTTTCAAACAGAAGAGTTTGTGATAGATGAGGCACCACACGGCTTATGGAGGGTTAATATTGAATATCTAGGGGAAGAAACATTTACAACCGTACCTCCCTATCTTAAGTATACCATTTATAGAGATTATGGTACCCCTAGCGAGCGTAAAGATATAAAAGTAATCAAACTCACTTCCGATATTGGTAAGGCACAGCTTGACGAATTCTTATTGTAATAAGATCCTATTTTATGGGCGTTTCGAATTCATGAATACGCTTATATATTCTAAGTAAGCGTTTATCGGTATATACCAGAGGTCATATTTTATAGATTATCTTTAGTAAGTGATTAACGATTATGTGTCACATTAAGTTGATACCTAACGACTAACCATCGCTTATGAAAAAAGATATTACGTTATTATGCTGCTTATTCTTGTGTGCATTTTACACGATAAACACCCAAGCGCAATATGTTTCTAATGGACCTTACACTACCTTAAAAGCGAGGATTCTTCATAAAGAAACCAAAAGTCCCATCCCTTTTGTAAATGTAGGGTTTATAGGAAAAGGAATAGGGTCTGTGACCAATGAACAAGGGTACTTTGAATTAACCTATCGAACTGACAAGATCAGAAAAACGGATGTGATTCAATTTTCTATGATCGGTTTTAAGACAAAGAAAACACCTATTGGTTCCATAACTTCCTTGCTCTCTTCAAAGAATACAATTACCCTTACTCCAGAACTCTATAACTTAGAAGAAATTGTATTAGGAGATAAAAAGATTAAAAATACAACCATTGGAAATTCTAAGATAGACACCGAAAAGTTTGGCTATTGGAAAAATGAGTTAGCTCTTGGAGGAGAGATTGCATCAAAAATTAGAATCAAAAATAAAGACACACAACTTAAAAGTCTCAACGTAAACGTACTTGAAAACTTATCAGATAGTATCCGTGTGCGTGTCAATATATATGACATTGATCCTATTTTTAGAATTCCTAAAAATAATATACTAAACACGACCATTTATCATACGATTTCAAGGAAAAGTGGGATTGAGCGTATCCCGTTATCAAGGTATAACATATTTACAGACACCGATGTTATTGTAAGTATTGAGTTAATAGAAATTTATGGAGATCGCATTGGGTTTGTGGTAGCTGGAAGTGGTAATAAAAAACCATCTTTCACTCGATCTATAAGTCAAGATTATTGGAAGTCACACTTAAAAGATGCGATGGCCTTTACAATGGATGCATCCTATCCTTTGGAAAAAGGAGCTAAAGAAACGTTAGACAGACCTATTCCTGAAGCAGTAACTATTTTTTGGGACGCTTCCGCGAAAGCGAATAATCGCAACCTATACGCAGAAATAGAATTGATAGAACGGTACCTTAAAACGTTAAAAAATGTAGATGTTACGGTTCGTAAATTTGCTTTTGGTTATATAGAATCCAAAACGTTTAGCGTGACCAAAGGAAAACCAGAAGCTGTGATTGACTTCCTAGAAAACACCCATTATGAAGGCACCTCAGATTATAGTTTAGTCACAGAAACGATCTCTGAAACACTAGGATATACGCTTATTTTTACGGATGGGCACACCTTATTTTCTGGGTTAGAGCCCGTATTTAATAACACGACATTTACAGTAAGTAGCACTAAAAGTCCAAACAAGGAACCGCTAGAAGAAGTCGCACTATATACAGATGGGGTTTATCTAGATTTAACGACATATACACCTAAAAACGCATTAGAGTATCTCCTTAAAGACCTCTCCACAGACACTGAACAAGTGACTGAAAATATAGTACAAATAACGGGAAGTATTACCTCTGAAATGGGCGCTCTTGAAGGGGCTAGAATAGGTGTTCAAGGAACCTTTAATGAAGTGATTTCAGATACCTCAGGGATTTTTGAAATAAATGCACAAGAAGGAGATGAGCTTGAGATTAGATTTCCAGGAATGAAAACTAAAAAAGTACCCGTCACTGCTAGTACAAGGATGCGAATTGCTCTAGAAACAGATGGTAGCTGGTTAGAAGAAGTCGTACTCGAAGCAGCAAAGAAAGAAGAAGAAAGAGTCGCCACTGCCATTGGAAAAAAGAATACGGATGCTGTAGGATTTAAAACAAATATTATTACCGAAGAAGATATAAGTCCTTCATTTTTAACATTAGGAGATATTTTAAGAAGACTCTCAGGCATTCGGGTAGAGCGAGATCCTATCACAGGAGAAGAAATTTATGTAAATCCTAGAACCATGAGTATCACAGAAACTGTATTACCTATTGTGGTTGTTAATGGGATTGTTTATGAACAAATAGACGGAGGCGTACCTCCTTTAAATCCTCAAGATATTGTATCTGTTGAAGTCATCACATCACTTAGTGCAAATAACCTGTATGGAACACTAGGGAGAGGAGGTTCTATTATTGTAGAAACAAAATCGGGTACAGACTATTACGCGCAAAAAAATAAAAGAGAGAAAATCCCATCTGCGCTTGTAGAAGGAAATGATTACGTATCTGAGGGAGTGGTCGTTTTAGATAAATCCTTAAATAAACCTGCATATCTCAGTCAATTAGAACGTGCAACTACTTTTGAAGACGCAAAAAAGATCTATGAAAACTATAAAAGTAGACCGCTAGAAAACCCTATTTTATTTTATACAGATGTCGCTATTTATTTTCAAAAATGGGATAAAAATACCGCATTACGCATCCTTTCTAATCTCCCAGAAGTTCTATCTGGAGATATAGCAGTTTTAAAATTAATGGCGTATCACTTAGAGTCTTTTAAGGAAGACCAACTCGCCAATGCCTTATATAAAAAGATTCTAAGATTTGCTCCAGATCGCATACAGTCATATAGGGATCTTGCGGTTTCTCATCAGCAGATAGGGAATTACCAGGAAGCTTTTGAATTATACAAGCAAATATTAGCCAATGAAACCGCAAACCTTGACTTTTCACCTCTCAAAAAAACAGCAGAGTTTGAAATCATGCGATTATTGACATTTCATAAATCAAAAGTTAGTTTTCAAGATGTCTCTAATCAGTTACTCGCTGTTGGATTTAAAAAAGACCGCCGACTTGTTTTTGAGTGGACAAATCCTCAAGCAGATTTTCAGATTCAGTTTGTCAACCCAAAAGGGAAATATTTTACATGGGAGCATTCTGTGTATGCAAATCAAGAACGCTTAAAAGACGAATTGACAAAAGGATATAGCATAGAAGAATTTGCACTTGATGATGCCCCTCCGGGAGAATGGATTATCAATGTACAATACTTAGGAGAAGATAACGTACAACCTCCATCATACCTTAAGTACACACTCTATCTTAATTACGCGACATCGCAAGAAACCAAAGAGGTAAAACTCATTAAACTTTTTCAGCAAAAAGGCAAAACAACCGTAGGAACACTCACACTTAACTAGCATTTATTATGAATAAACACTATACGATATATATACTACTTTTTATAGTATTACTAGGTGTAACAGCACAAGCACAAACCGTTTTTAGAGGTACTGTGATCGATGCAGTAACGAAGCAACCTATTGCAAACGCACGTGTAGGAATCAATAATCAAGGGGTTGGTGAACTCACCAATGCCAAAGGATTTTTTAATTACAAAAAGTATCATGAGGTTGTAAGCGCAGAGAGTCAATTGGTGGTGGGTGCCTCTGGGTATGAGTCTTTACAGCTTGATGCAGAAAAGGTGAGACTGCTTTTTAATAGATCTAGTAAAATTGAATTACAGCCTTCTTCTAAGAAAAAAGAGAATAAAGAGGTGACTAATCTCACTGTTTTCTGGGATGTTTCAGAAGACATGAAAGGCCGAGATATAGCGGCAGAGATTGCGTATGTTCAAGAGTATGTTTCGATGCACAAAGACCTTACGTTGCGTTTTGTGGCATTTGATTATAAAGTACGCACAGACGAGCGTATCGTAATACGGGGAGGAGATATTTCCCGCTTTCGCGAAAGCGTAAAAGCCCTTGTCTACAATGGCCCTTCTAATTATGATGTGTTGGATAGCGCAGGAGCAGATGCTGTGATTTTAAGTTCTAATGGAAACCCAAATTACGGAACATTGAATGTATCTCAAGATACTCCAGTGTATGCCATTGCAAGTGAAGACATAGAAGTGAATGAGGACTATATGCGATTACTCGGGCAATACACCCAAGGAGTGTATAGACCTATAAAATCGGATGAAGGAACTATAACAAGAAATACTCCTACAACACGCGTATTTGAAGGTGCCACTATAAAAGGGACGGTAACCAGCCTAGGCAAGTCATTGCAAGAGGTGTCTATCATAAAAAAAGGCGACCTCACAGAGTATTTGACAAAAGCAGATGGGACTTTTGAATTACCTGCAAAAGAGGGAGACATCATACAACTTCAATATTTAGGGATGTTTCCTAAAGATATTTTAATTGAAAATCAAGACGACTTGACCATAGAGTTACTTCCTAGAAATGATACCCTAGAAGAAGTCGTCATAGAGAGCCGATACAAGCAAATTATAGTAGGTGGTAAGTATGTAAGAGGAGAAAAAGATCCTCACAATCCTATGGGGATGACGTCAAGAGGAGATTTTTTTATTACTAGTGAAGATATTGATCCGAAGGGACATACACTAGATGAATTAATCAGAATTAAATTTCCTAATATTCAAATGCGTTATGGAAAGGAAGGGCGATACTTTCTAATTAATGGAGCGGGACCTTCGTGGGTTTTAGACGGAAATCCGCTATCAGAGAACAGGGAACCACCTCCATTTTATCTTCAAGATTTTGAAATTGAATCGATTGTTGTAAAAGAATCAAACTATGCAACCTTTAGATTTGGGCCAGAAGTGAGAGGAGCTGCTATTATTGTTACCACAAAAAAAGTTCCTTTGGCCAGAGAGAAATATGTAGGTTCTGGGTTAGTTAAAAATAATGAATATACGGAAAAGGTTTCCTCGATTTCAGATGGAGTTATTGCTGCTAAAATACAGGTTAAAGGAAAAGTAACGAGCCTTGGTAAGCCTATTCAAGGCGCCACTATTTCTGTAAAAGGATCGTTTAAGGAGTTTGCCTCCCAGCAAGATGGCTCTTTTACAGCAAACCTGTCTGTAGGAGATATGGTAAAGGTAAATTACTTAGGAATGTACCCAAAACTCATCGTTATTGATGATGAGACCAAAGAGATTGAGGTTGATTTATTGCCTAAGAGCGATATGTTGGATGAAGTTGAAATTACAGGAAAGGCAAAAGAATCTACCAATAAGAGAGTCGATATTGAAAATGGAAGGTATAGTGATCCTTTTTTAGGTTCTTTTAATGTGCAGACGCTTACAAGAGAAGATACTAATATTGAATCTTGGGCGAGTGTAGCGCTAGGAATATCTGGAAAATTCTCTAATGTCAAAGTAAGTTCAAGACCTGGCTTTGAAGAGATAGAAATAAGAGATTCCCCAGCAGCATACTATATCAATGGAATTCCCGTAGATAAAGATCAATTTTTTGCTATAAACCCACAGAATATAGCAACTGTTTCTGTCAAAAAAGACATTGGAGGTCTCATAGGAAGAGCGATTCTAATAGATACCGTAGATTTTGTTACTTCCAATACACCTGTTCCTTCTGCCCTTGTCAAAGGGAATGAGTATACTGAAGAAGTACAATCTATATCTAATGATATTGTTGCTAATAAACCTCAGATTATAGGAACAATCATAAGCCTAGGAGAACCAATTCAAGGGGCAACTATCAGTAAAAGAGGAACTTTTGAAGAATACACCTCAAAAGCAGACGGAAGTTTTACGCTTCCTAGCAATCAAGGAGAGGAATGGATTGTGTATTACTTAGGGATGTATCCTAAAAGTTTTATTGTAGACGGTAAAGATAGGTATACGGTAGATTTAGTGCCGAAAAATGATGTGTTGGACGAGGTGGTACTTAATGGTAAGGAAAGAGAAAGAGAAGGGGAAAAAGTACAAACAGGTTTAGGAGAAAGAAGTAAAGACCAATTAGGGTATGATATAAAGGTCATCCGGAAAAAAGATATCTCTTTAGGAGCGCCAGATTTAGTTACAGTAATAAATGGAAAATTTGCAGGGATTAGAGCTATTGAAGATAGATTTCTGGGACTTACTGTGTTTGGAAGATGGGGGGCAATGCTTATCGTTATTGATGGAACCATATTTTCACCAGATCTTAATAAACCATTTATAAGCCCAGATCGCGTAGAGAGTATTTCTATTATTAAAGGTTTAGCGGGAACTACACGCTATGGAACTTTGGCTAAAAGTGGCGTTGTAGAAATTACAACAACTACTTATTCAGGTGTTGCGGCTTCAGAAATTCCTTCTGCCCTTGTCGAAGGTAATGACTATGAAGAGGAAGTTACAACCCTAGAAACAAATTCACTAAATCAGTCTTCTAGGCTGGCTGTTACAGGTCTTGTAAAAGATCTTAAAGGGGTTTTAGCAGATGCGACTATTACCCGAAAAGGGAGCTTTGATGAGGTGTTCACCGATGCGCAAGGGCGTTTTGAGATTAAGGCTGCTCTAGGAGATGTATTGGTCGTGAGTAAAGCAGGGATGTTTACCAAAG
>CAYGQJ010000105.1:0-12200 GCA_964351845.1 uncultured Flavobacteriaceae bacterium
GGTTGTCATACCGAAGGCACCCTTCCTGGCGGACTCAATGTACGCCGGCGTGCCTATGATAGTCATCAGAAGTTACAAAAAGGAGCTCCGTATACGGATAAGTATGAATGGATAGAAGCGATACGTGGGACAGAAGTCCGCTTTCGCGAAATTTTAAAATGGGTCTCTTGCTTTGCCTTAGCCGTCAACGAAGTCAATGCCTCTCTGGGACGGGTCGTGACAGCACCTACCAATGGAAGTGCAGGTGTGATTCCTGCCGTGATGATGTATTATATGGTCATTGAAAACCATGATGCGAACTTTGAAGACATCCGAAAATTTATGCTCGTTGCAGGAGAAATAGGAAGCCTCTTTAAAAAAGGAGCCACCATTTCTGCGGCGATGGGAGGTTGTCAAGCAGAGATAGGCGTATCAAGCGCGATGGCCGCTGGAGCACTTACAGAATTGATGGGAGGCACTCCTGAACAAGTCCTTATGGCCGCAGAAATCGCCATGGAACATCACTTAGGCCTTACCTGTGACCCCATCGGCGGACTTGTGCAAATTCCGTGTATAGAGCGTAATGCTATGGGAGCGATCAAAGCGATCAATGCTTGCGAAATGGCCCTAGACACCGATGCTGCCAACGCCAAAGTACCCCTAGATAAAGTCATCGAAACCATGTGGCAAACCGCTCAAGATATGAATACAAAATACAAGGAAACCAGCGAAGGCGGGCTTGCTGTTAATGTAGGAATGTCGGATTGCTAATTGCTGAAAGTAGGAAGTTGAAATCGAAATCGAAATCGAAATTTATGATGTGAATTTTTGTGATTTGTGATTTGAATTTTTGGAACTTGAGATTTGATTTTTTTTGTGATTTTCTTTTTCGATTTGAAGCAAGAATCAAGGCGATGGAGTGATTTGATTTCGCCGAAAGGCAGAAAACAAATAGTATCGAAATCCCGGTTTGAAATTTGTTTTTTTGGGATTTGAGATTTAAAATTTAAACCTACCCCCGTTTGATACCACAATTCTCTCTATCCCGCGTATCTACGATATAAAAGATTTTCCATACACCATCGCGTTTAAAGAGCTGAAAACTATTGGTGCCACAATGACTTAGTCCACCATTGACATAAAAAGAATAGGGGGTCCAGACATTTGCCATCGCCCTATTATCGTCTATTTGCACTTTATAACTTTCAATACGTTCCTCAAACTTCGTATCGCCTGGAATGGAACAAATAGAAGCTAAAAATTGATTAAAATCTTGTTTGCTTAGGACCACTTCGCCTGTTTGATTCTTACCAATCGACTGCATGAGGATTTTCTCATGAACAACACTTTTTATAATCGTAGAATCTTGTTTATGAAACCCTTCAAAGAAGCGTTCTACTAATTGTTTTACTTCGGTTTCTTCTGTAGATAAGGGATAATTTTGTGCCCTAGTGACTTTCGCGAAAGCAAAAAAAACAAGTCCAAAAACAATTCCCCAAATAATATATTTCCCCTTCATACAAATCATGATTAATATAGATATCTAATTTACTACTTTTGTAGCTTAAAACATAACTTCATGTCTGTCGCAAAAAAAGAATATAAACGTATCACTGTCAAATCGCTTACCGAGATGAAAAAGCGGGGTGAAAAAATCTCCATGCTTACTGCCTATGACTATACCATGGCAAAAATTGTAGATGGTGCGGGGATCGATGTCATTCTTGTAGGCGACAGTGCTTCTAATGTGATGGCAGGTCATGAAACGACACTCCCCATCACTTTAGATCAAATGATATATCACGCCTCATCAGTGATACGTGCCATAGATCGCGCTTTGGTCGTAGTCGATCTTCCTTTTGGAAGCTACCAGAGTGATCCTAAAGAAGCGCTACGTTCTGCCATACGCATTATGAAAGAAAGTGGCGGTCATGCGATAAAAGTAGAAGGCGGTAAAGAAATTAAAGAAAGTGTCAAACGCATTTTACATGCTGGGATTCCAGTAATGGGACACTTAGGTCTTACCCCGCAATCTATTTATAAATTCGGCACCTATACCGTTAGAGCTAAGGAAGAAGAAGAGGCTGCCAAGCTGAAAGAAGACGCCTTAATGCTGGAAAGAGCAGGTTGTTTTGCCATTGTACTAGAAAAAGTACCTGCAAAATTAGCGCAAGAAGTGGCAGAAAGTTTAACCATTCCTATCATAGGCATTGGTGCAGGGGGTGGCGTTGATGGGCAAGTCTTGGTAACACATGATATGCTCGGGATGACGCATGAGTTTAATCCTCGTTTTTTAAGGAGATACCTCGATATGCATACCGCGATGACCGAAGCTTTTGAACAATATGCCACCGATGTGAAATCGCAGGATTTCCCGAATGAGTCCGAGCAGTATTAAAGAGTCGGTAGTCGGTAGTTGTTGGTCGTTAGTTTTTTTTCGCTTTCGCGAAAAAGACTCAAGACTCAAGGGATGCAAGAACCAAGACCATAAATCATTAAAATGATTTTTCGATTTTATAGTGTCCTGAATCCTGTAGCGAGCACATCGAGTGATCTTGAGTCTTTCAAAATCTAATCTAAAATGAATAATATCCTTTCGACACCCACAAATTTGCGCGTTCTCTACGAGGACAACCACCTTATTGTGGTCAACAAACGCGCGGGAGATATTGTACAGGGAGATAAAACAGGAGATGCGCCGCTCAGCGAAGTGGTGAAACAATACATCGCCAAAAAATACAACAAACCGGGGGCTGTGTATCTAGGGGTTGTCCACCGATTGGATCGTCCTACGAGTGGGATTGTGGTATTTGCGCGTACCAGTAAAGCCCTTAGCCGACTCAACAAATTATTTTCAGAACGCAAGACCCAGAAAACTTATTGGGCATTGGTCAAAAAGCACCCTACACCAGAAGAGGCAACGCTCACCCATTACTTAAAACGCAATACAAAGCAGAATAAGAGTTACGCTTTCGCGAAAGCAGTACCAGAATCCAAAGAAGCGGGTCTCACCTACCGAGTCATTAAAAAACTAAAGACCTTCTCCCTTCTTGAAATCGATTTGCATACGGGAAGACACCACCAAATTCGGAGTCAGTTGACAGCCATTGGAAGTCCAATACGAGGGGATTTAAAATACGGTTTTGACCGATCCAATAAAGACGGAAGCATCAGCTTACACGCTCGAAAACTCACATTTGTACATCCTGTTCAAAAAGAAGAAATGACCTTTGTCGCGCCTGTTCCTGAAGGAGATTCGGTATGGGAGGCGTGTGTGGATTGATTACTGTTTTTTCAAAATTAAAAAATCACCAGACTCATTAGGCCATAAAAGTGTATTGCCTTTTAAAATCATTTTTTCATCTTTTAGAAAAAGATACCCTCTACTCGATTCACATAATGCTACTGTAAAACTATTTGATCTTTGATCCTTAACAGTATATTTCACAGTATCATAACCAATAAAACTCACTTCCAAAGAATCTATCGTATCAAGATTATAAATCTCAGAAATTCCGTCTAGATTTGTCGCTACACCTCTTTTTTTTCCTTTTGAATATAAAACTATGTTTGCTCCGGGTAAGACATATTGTTCTTTCCTCTCTAATACTTTGATGGTAATCTTGTCACCTAATTCTTGAGTTTCAGACACCAAAAAATCATTCTTATACTGTTTTTCTGAGGTTAAATAAATTTCTTCGTCTAATGCATCTTTTACCCAATTCCCTGAACTCTCAAGAGATGACATATGCCCATTATATCTATAAGAATATGTTCCATTCTGAAATAATACTAACTCAAAAAGTCCAGAATATGGTTTAGGCGTATTTTTATAATATCCAGAAGGTATTTTATGTGTGCCACAACTGATAAAGAGTACAAGTATAATTGCTAAAGAAAGAACAAATTTCATGCTATTTGCATCTATTGACTTACTGTTTGACCACTTTTCGTGTCACCCGTTGCCCCTCTTTTTCCAGTCTCAGAATATAGACTCCTTTGGCAAAACCAGCCACATCGATAGCCGTTGTTTCATTTTGAATAGTTGTGTTGTATAGTTCTTGTCCTGTTAGCGAATATATCGTTGCTTTGGCGCCTACAAATGCCGCAGGCACGCGTACCGATAAGGTATCGATCACGGGGTTAGGATAAAGCTCCGTGCTATTTTCAACAGTGAAGTCATCTACAGACAAGGCAGGGTCTTGAAAAACGCGTATGTAATCTATTTCTAAGGTACTTTCATCAAAAGAATCTGAGATATTTGGTAAAATAGCTACGTTCAATAAGAAATATTGCGGTGCATCAAAAGGCCATGTCGCCGCATTCTGATTCGATGGACTGTAGGTATAATGTTCCACGCCATCTACTTTAAAAATCATCTGCTCCGGTGTCCACTCCAAAGAATAGAGATGAAATTCTGAAGATACCGTTGGAATGACTTGTCCGCCTTTGTTTTGGGTATCGCCAAAACTCGACGGTGTATGCAATGCACTTTGTACAAAATTCTGGTTGTCTCCCCAATGTTCCATAATATCAATCTCTCCACACTCTGGCCAAGAGACTGTTCCCATACTTTGAGACCAAAAGCCGCCAGGTTCAATAATATTTTGCCCTAAAGTCCACATGGCAGGCCACGTACCTACTCCGAAAGGCATTTTGGCGCGTATTTCTACATAGCCATACGTAAAGGCATATTTTGAATTTAAGCGCGCAGAGGTATGTGTTTTGGTCACGCCTTGATCAGCAAAATTTTCTGATTTGGCTACGATTTTCAATGTACCCTCACTGACAAAAGAATTTTCTGTGCGGTTGGTGTAATGTTGTATTTCATTATTGTACCAACTATCGCCATTAGGCAATTGGGTTTGGTGATGCCATTTGGTCGCGTCGATAACGCCGTTGCCATCAAACTCATCAGACCATACCAATTCGTAATTTTCTTCTTGTGCGCTGATCGATGCGCCTAGCCCGAGAAAAAGCAATACCATAAAAATTCTCATACCTTTCTTTTTTTTGGAAAGATACAGTAATACCGTTTTTATTCATAAAAACACACCTATACAAGAATACATCATTTAATATGTAAAGGTGTTTTTCTAATATATGCTTTCGCGAAAGCGGTTACTCATAGATTTTAATGCATGTACAAGTAAATATCGTATAAATTTCAGAGAATATATCCCCAGCTTGGTTTTTAAATCCTAAGTTTCAATACTCGCTGGCCATTGATGTAGTAAAGCGGCATTTTTATCACTATAACTCACAATAAAAGCACCTACTTCTTCTCTAAATACTTCCAACGCTTTATTTCTAGGATCGTCTTTGTCATCAAAATAGAGAGCGGTATCATTGCCAAAAAGAGGCAATAGCGGCTCATAAGGTGCTGAGAAAATAAAGATATAATAGAACGTCATCATAGATCCTATCGTCCCTGTATTAGGCAGATATCGTAATACACCTTCTTTGGAAAAGCTTTGATCACCCGGTGAGATAATGTCTGCTTTTTGAAGACAAGGCGGATAGTTTGCCACAAAGGATAACGCAGGACCCAAAGATCGCATCTGTCTTGAATTTCCGTGCGTCACGACTCTGTAGACCAGACTATATAAAACCGTTTTTAGTTCTTTTTTACTACTCATTACAGGCAAGCCTCTTACATTTCCTTTTTCCGGATCTGAAGCTGCTTCGATCCAATTCTGTAATTCTGTATCATTAAATACGGCTTCATCGTCTGTGTATGTAGTATCTACAAAAACGTTCACCATTCTTTCTGAAACGTCCCATAAATCCAATAATTGTTTTGCAATTGGAAAGCGATCCCAATCTTCTTTTTCTGAGAAATCTTCTTTATGAATGCCAAAAGCCGCTAAGGTTACTTTGGGGTCATCATCAAAAAACTCGCGCCCTGTCGCAAACGCGTTGGTCAATTCTAAAAACGAATCTGGTGTCGCAAAAGAAGTCGGTGGCCCTATGGTTTTCCAAAGTAAAAGTAAGGTGTCGTTAAAGCCAATCAATGATTTTGATTGGGGATCTAATAACTTCCGAAGGTCATGTGATTCGGATACATTGTTGAACATAGTCATCTGCATAGAAGCCGACACGATATGCCAATGGTAGACGTGCCCTAACCATATTCCATAAACCGTCACAGCCGTTCTCGCTGCCGAAAGGGCAAAAATCCATGTCGCATCTGTGGTGTTTTCTCGTGTATAGATTTGAGAGGCACTGCTATCTTTCTTAGAAATCTGAACACAAACAGGATGTAGTTCTTTGGTGTTTTTATCTTGTTCAAGTAACACAAAAGCCCCTGGTGTCCACCTGTCAAAACCTGCTACTTGACTCACTTCAAACTGATTAAAAATTGTCAGATCAATGACGTATAAAGCGCCATCTTCATGAAGTGGTTTTAAGAGTCCTTCCCATTCTTTATGAAAGGTAGTCTTTACTTTCTCTAGAATGTGCGCTCCTGTTACTTTTTGAAGAATTAATAAGTTATACGCCAATCCATTTTCAGCAATCATGGGCCAAAATTGTTTGGTCGCTTCGTTTGGATCAGTCAGAATAGAGGCATATTCTTTCTTATGCTTTTTGACACTGTTTTTATAAATATCATAATAATTGGTCCATGACATCGTGAAGTCTTCGGGCGTGTCTAAAAAGAACTGCGTAAAGGTTTCTGATTTTTCTAGATGTTTAAGAGGTTCAGCTCTTTTTAAATGCGAATTTAAAAGTGTTTTACTCAAAAACTCCTTTTCACTAGACCGTTGTAATCGATCTAAAAGCGCTTCTCGTTCTTCTTTTCCTGTGTCTATAGGCGCATTGTCATACATAAACGTGTAGGCGTTTTGTGTATGTACCACCCCATTGCCATCTTTTAACGTATAGGGTCTGTTGAGCCCTGCTTTTGCCATCTTACACTCCTCGGTGCGCAATCCTAGCTTTACAATGGTTGCGATGGTTTCAGAAAGGATAAAAGGAACAGCGGGCATGGCAGTGAGTCCTTTTTCTCGAATAGGGAGATGATGTACTTTTTCTATTTCCTTCACGAGTTTTTTTATAAGGTAGTAAACACCCGCTATGACTGTGATGAGTCCAATGACCATAAGTACGTAATGCCAGATTTCCATGATATGATATTTAGTAGCACTAAACTAATGCTCTTATCTATTGAAAAACAGCGTATTTGTACTGGTTTTGAAAACGTTTTTTTATTTCACCGCCCTCCGACTCTCTATCAAAACACTCATTAAGATCAATGCACCACCAATAATGGTGCGCGTATTTGGGATTTCGTTAAGAAATAGCATCCCTAATAAAATACCATAGATAGGTTGTGCGCTACTCATCAGGCTTGCTGTTGTCACAGAAAAACAGCGAAAACTCGCTAAGAATAGTGTATGCCCCAATGCCGTAGTGACCAACGCTAAAACCCCTATATACGGCAACTCTTGAACAAACCCATCGATATCAAAAAGAACATACGCAGGAATCAGCATGATCGCTATGACAAGGACTTGATACCACATGACCACAGAGCCGTTATAAGTGGTGATTTTTGTTTTCACCAAAAGGTTTCGGACAGCATAACAAAGCGCCGAAAGGAGTCCGACCAATATGGCAAGAAAATCATCATTATCGGTATTAAACTCGGGGGCAAGGAAATAGACACCCAATAAGACTAAAAGCCCAAGAAGCATATGCATCTTTGAGAATTTCGTTTTCAAGAATATGGGTTCTAGAAAACTGGTCATCACAGGATACGTAAAAAGGGATAACATCCCAATCGCCACATTCGACAACTGTAAGGCATAAAAATAGGTCACCCAATGCATTCCCATCAGCACTCCCGAAAGGATAATGGCAGTCATATCTTTTCGCGCAAGCGTAAAAGAAAGCTTTTTCCATTGTATAAAAATCCCTAATAGCAGCACCGCTCCGATCGCACGAAGTCCAATAGTGACTGCGGGAGGCAAGTCGATATAACGTCCTAGCACGCCTGACGTACTAATGAATAGCATCGCCAGATTAATTTCTAAAATCGATCCTAGGGTTGGTTTTTTATTCAATCTTTATCCGATTTGTTGATGTTGTCCCATGCTTCCCTAGTCATAATAACTAACTGTCTCTCCTTCATCATAAATATACTTACATAAGAATCTGAGATCACAGTATGCTGTTTCCACTCAACATAAGGTTCATAGAGCATTAATGTACAAATATCTGTTGCCGAAAGAATAGGATAATCCTCAACGATATGACTGTGTATTACTTCTTGTATTGGGTCATCTTCTCTTGCGTAAGGATACACCAATAAGGTATTGTGAATTTTTGATTTTGACACGAACCTATCTTTCTTATCAAACTCAAATTTATAATCATTTCCAATCAATACTTTCCCAGACTCTTGAGGACCAGAAATACTATACACTGTTACTTTATTATTTAGCAGTAACGGAACAAAATTCCATCCCACATTTTCATAGTAACTAAAAAAGGAATCTTCGTTTTTCTGAACTAAATCCCTTGCCATATTTCTAGTGACTAATAATCGGTTTTCTAATGCTGTTGGCTTTCTTGGGACAGTATCTAGCTCGTATACATCTTTTAATTCTAAAATTTGAGGATACCGTATTTCATATAGTACATTTTTATCTTCAGACTGGTCATAGTAAATGGCTATGGTTTCATTATTTTCTGAATACGACAAATAACCACCCACATTTGACATTGAACCAAATTTCTCTACTAGAATATCTGTAGAATGCCAGGAAGCTAGCTCTGACTTGTATAATTCCATGGCAAGTGACATGGTCTCTTTCCGTAGGCGTTTAATTTTCTTTTGTTGACTAAAACCAGTAGTAGTCGTTAGTAATGCGATAACAATTAGTAAAATTCTCATAGTGCAATTTTGTATATGGATTTGTTTCCTCAAAAATAAAACAGCCATTATTTTCAAAAAACACCCCATGAGTGTATACTACTTCTCGATGAGGTAACATGACCTAAATGCATTTTTTTAGTTAACATATGCTTTCGCGAAAGCGTAAAACTCTTCAACCAAAATCCACAATCCACAATCAACAATCTTTTACCGCATCAAATTTTTTGCTTTCTCTTTAATCACCTCGGCGACGGGTCTGTTTTCAATTTTACTTTCCAGCCAAGAGAGCAAATCAAGGTATAAAAAGGCTCTTCGCTCATAAGGGTCATTTTCATACTGCTTGAGGGTTGCATGTAATTTTTTAAATTCGTTTTTGAGTTCGTGAGGGTAAATATCACCGAGCCTACGCACAAATTTGATCATTTCCTTTTGTACCTCATGCAGATCATCCATTTTGATTAAAAACTTATACGTGCTTCTCAATAAAGATTCTAAATGGTAATCTTGACCTGCTTCATAATGCGCTACCAAATTTAATATTCTGGCAAAACACATCAAATCTTCACGCGTTTTCAAGGAATTGGTATTGATAATTTTCTGACAATATTCAATGCACTTCATATTGTCTCCCGCGCCAAAATACAAACTCGCCATCTTATAATAGAAAATCATCACATGATGCGCATCAATACGGTATTTTGGGGATTTCAATTCTTTAAGCACTTCGTTGACCAGCGCATCTCCATCTTCAAATTGCCCAATCATAAATCGATAATTGAAGATATTGCTGTAGGTATATAAAAAGAGAAGCGTATCGAGATTATCACCAATAGGAAAATTAGGATTGTTCTTAAGGTTTTTTAATTTATCAAGGGCTTCCTTAAACTTAGATTCATGCTTTAAATAAAAAAGGGATTCTAATAAATAATGGATTCCTTTGAGGTAAAAAACAGGGTTTTGCTTGATCATTACGGGATGATCTTCAAACAAACGCACATACCGATCTGCATATTTATAACAGGATAAAAAATCTTGAATTAAAAAGCTATACCAGAGATGTGCTTTGTAGAGCCACAGCTTTTCCCTAAAATTAAGCGTATCATACTCATAAGCAGGTAAATGTGCTTCAAAATAATCGGTGATACGTTGCTTTTCTTCATCGCTTTTTACGTAGCCTGTTTTAAGCATGATACTATACAGCTGTAAAGATAAGTTGGACAATTTGCTTGCCATTACATTTTGCTCACTCAGTTCTTTTGCTTGGATGGCTAGCTCATCGGCGCGGCTAGATATACTTCGTGTGATATACTGTGTTTCAATTACTTTTTCAAGTTCTACGATCTCATAAGCGACGTTCTTTTCTTCATTCTCTATCGCCATCTGTTTTGCCTTATCAAGTACTTTAAGGCTTTGTTTGTACAATCCTTTTTGATACAATATCGTGGCAAAATCTAATTGCTCTCGTATTTGTACTCTGATATTTCTATGTAAAGGTGTTAGGCGAAGACTGACAAGGATTTGTCGGTATAAATGTGCTTTAAGGTTAGAGATTTGTTGTTTGGTAACGACGCCTTTTTTGATAATGACCTGCTCATCATAGGTTGCCATTTTATCCAGCACATCAAAAAGCGCCATAAATTTTGCATCTGTATTTCGCTCTAATCTACCTACATACAACTTGAATTGTCGTTTCTCACTCTTAGATAACGACTTTACTAACACAAAAAGAGCATCACTTTCTTCAATTGGCGTTGTAATGATTTTTCTCATAAAATACTATAAAACAAATACTTATAAACTTTAAGAAGCCATTTAACATCGTAAAGAATCACATTTTGGATATCGCTTAGCTGTCTCCAATATATATATTCGTATTTAAAAAGGAATCATGTCAAGAGATAAAATTCAAATATTTGATACAACGCTTCGAGATGGAGAGCAAGTCCCAGGATGTAAACTAGCGACCAAAGAGAAATTAATCATCGCAGAACGCCTGGACATTCTCGGCGTAAATGTCATTGAAGCAGGGTTTCCTATTTCAAGCCCTGGTGATTTTAACTCTGTACAAGAAATTTCAAAACTCGTTAAAAATGCTACGGTTTGTGGCCTGACAAGAGCTGTCGAAAAAGACATCGAAGTCGCTGCACAAGCCCTAAAATTTGCAAAATACCCACGTATCCATACGGGAATTGGGACCAGCGAATCTCATATAAAATATAAATTCAATAGTACGCCTGAGAAAATTATTGAGCGTGCTATTAAAGCCACCGCTTACGCGAAAAGCTTCGTCGAAGATGTCGAATTTTATGCAGAAGATGCAGGTCGTACCGATAATGAATATCTAGCGAGAGTTCTAGAAGCTGTAATTAAAGCAGGGGCGACTGTCCTCAATATTCCTGATACTACGGGCTATTGTTTACCTGATGAATACGGGGCAAAAATGAAATACTTACGCGAAAACGTAAAGGGGATCGAAAATGTGATCCTCTCGTGTCACTGTCATAACGATTTAGGACTAGCAACTGCCAACTCTATTGCAGGGGTACAAAACGGGGCGAGACAGATAGAATGTACCATTAATGGGATTGGAGAACGTGCCGGAAATACCTCACTTGAAGAAGTGGTCATGGTCTTAAAACAACATCCGTACCTCAACTTAGATACCAGCATCAATACCCAATTGTTATTTGACACCAGTCGTATGGTGAGTGAAAAAATGGGAATGGTTGTACAACCGAATAAAGCTATTGTTGGTGCTAATGCCTTTGCCCACAGCTCAGGTATTCACCAAGACGGGATGATTAAAAATAGAGAGACGTACGAGATTATGGATCCTGCGGATGTAGGAGTCACCGAAAGTGCCATCGTTCTCACCGCTCGAAGTGGTCGTGCAGCACTCGCCTACCGTTCTAAGAAAATAGGATACGAACTCACCAAAGATCAGCTAGATGTTGCCTACACAGAGTTTCTAACCGTCGCCGATCGTCAGAAAGAAGTGAAAGATGAAGACATCCATAAGATTATGGAAACCTCAAACATCCAAGCAGGGGTGTTGGCGTAGGGTAGCTATTGGCTATTAGTCGTTAGCTTTTAGTCGTTGGTCATTGGTTGGCTTTTGATTCCCGCCTTCGCGGGAATGTAATGAAGCTTCCCTCCTAGGAAGGAGGGATTGAGGGAGGTGTGAAAGAAGCAGTTGGCTTAGACATCAGTTTTTGAAATTGAAATAAAAAACACACCCCTAACCCCTCTTAGTAGAGGGGAATTTTGAAAACAAAGGACATTGAGTGATTTTAGTATGAAGCAACAGCGGAATACTAAAATAGTATCGAAATGACCGACT
>CAYGQJ010000105.1:12300-14605 GCA_964351845.1 uncultured Flavobacteriaceae bacterium
ATATCCGCTTACGCGGACACAAGCATGGGAAAAACCTTATTTGATAAAGTCTGGGACGCACACGTGGTCGATACAATACCCGATGGGCCACAGATCTTGTACATAGACAAGCATTTAATTCACGAAGTCACCAGTCCGCAGGCATTTAATGAACTAGAAGCAAGAGGCATTCCGATTGCACGCCCTGATCAAACCGTGGCTACAGCAGATCATAATACGCCGACTGTAAATCAACATTTACCAGTACAGGACCCGCTTTCGCGAAATCAGCTAGAGCAGCTTTCTAAAAATTGCGAGAAGCACGGGATTACTTTATACGGTTTAGGACATCAATACAATGGCATTGTCCACGTCATGGCACCCGAATTAGGCATCACACAACCGGGGATGACCATGGTTTGTGGAGATAGCCACACGAGTACCCACGGTGCTTTTGGTAGTATTGCCTTTGGGATAGGAACGAGCCAAGTAGCGCAAGTATTTGCTAGCCAAAGCTTATTACTCACCAAACCAAAAAGCTTGCGAGTAAGTGTCAACGGGACCTTAGCTCCGGGCGTATTGCCCAAGGATGTGATTCTGTATATTATTTCGCAAATCGGCACCAACTCAGGGACAGGCTATTTCTGTGAGTACGCAGGCAATGTATTTCAAGAAATGTCGATGGAAGGTCGTATGACTGTCTGCAATATGAGTATTGAGATGGGCGCACGAGGCGGGATGATCGCACCAGACCAAACTACGTTTGACTATATAAAAGGAAAGAAATTTGCGCCGCAAGGGGACGCTTTCGCGAAAGCGGTATCCTACTGGAAAACACTTCCTACCGATGCCGATGCGACTTTTGACAAAGAATACCATTTTGACGCAGCTGATATTGCCCCTATGCTCACCTACGGAACCAATCCAGGAATGGGCATCAAAATCAATGAGCATATCCCAGAAACGGGTGATATGACGTTTGAAAAAGCATTAGAATACATGAATTTTAAAGGCGGATCTCAGTTACTAGACACCCCCATCAATTATGTATTTATCGGCAGTTGCACCAACTCCCGAATCGAAGATTTTAGAGTAGCCGCCAACTACGTAAAAGGAAAACAAAAAGCCGCAAATGTGAATGCATGGCTCGTACCTGGATCACAACAAGTAGTCAAACAATTACAAGAAGAAGGGCTCGTGGAAGTTTTTGAAAATGCAGGATTTACCTTGAGAGAACCTGGATGTTCTGCATGCCTAGCGATGAATGACGACAAAATCCCATCGGGTGAATATTGCGTCTCCACCTCCAATAGAAATTTTGAAGGACGTCAGGGACAAGGCGCACGGACCATACTTGCAAGTCCGCTGGTAGCCGCAGCAACTGCCATCGAAGGAAAAATAGTTGACATCACTAAAACCGTACTTGCGTAATGGAAAAGTTTACAAAATTAACCACCACAGCCATTCCGTTACCTATTGAAAATGTAGATACCGACCAGATTATCCCTGCACGCTTTTTAAAAGCTACGGATAAGAAAGGATTTGGCGATAACGTATTTAGAGATTGGCGCTATGATGCTGAAGGGAATTTGGTTTCAGATTTCCCGCTCAATGCACCGCAGTATGCAACTGCACAGATTTTGGTCGCTGGCGATAATTTTGGATGTGGCTCCAGTCGTGAGCATGCCGCATGGGCCATTGCTGGGTTTGGAATCAAAGTGGTCATTTCAAGCTTCTTTGCCGATATTTTTAAAGGCAATGCGCTTAATAATGGGGTACTCCCTATTCAGGTGACGCCTGAGTTTTTAAAGAAATTACTAGACACCGTACAAGCGAATCCAGATACACAAATCACCATCGATTTAGAAAATCAGGAAGTGTCCCTTCCAGGTACTGAGAAAGAAGCTTTTGACATAGATCCTTACAAAAAAGTATGCATGATCAATGGGTATGATGATATTGACTTTTTAGTCAGCAAAAAAGAAACGATAGAGGCGTTTGAGAAGGAGCGGGTGGTTTTTTAGTCGGTAGCTGTTAGGCGTTGGCTGTTGGTTTTTGAGGAACAAGGTTGGAAGTACTAAGTCCTAGTATTAGAAATAGAGGAAAATAGTAAAAGATTCCCGTCTTCACGGGAATGAAATGAAACTAGAACAAAGGCGGCTGAGTGTTTTTCGCGAAAGCGAAAAATGTACCGAAGCCCAGACTAGAGAAGAATAAAACATAAAAATAGAGTAACACGCTATTTTTTTGAGAGCGTAAATAGAAAGTAATAAACAGATTCCCGCCGGAGTTTATCCTGAGCGATAGCCGAAGGGCGGGAATGAAA
>CAYGQJ010000105.1:14705-16098 GCA_964351845.1 uncultured Flavobacteriaceae bacterium
ATGAAATACAATATAGCCATCATACCAGGAGACGGGATAGGGCCCGAGGTGACAGCTCAAGCTAAAAAAGCGCTTGATGCGATCGCAGATACCTTTGATCATCATTTTACGTACACCTACGCACAAATGGGTGCGTGTGCGATTGACGCGACGGGAAATCCGTTACCAGAAGAAACGATAGTTATTTGTGAAGCTTCAGATGCGATTCTTTTTGGAGCGATTGGAGATCCTAAATATGATAATGATCCTAATGCCAAAGTACGCCCAGAACAGGGTTTATTGCGCTTACGCAAATCACTAGGGTTGTTCTGTAATGTTAGACCCGTAAAAGCGTATAAGCAGTTGATAGACCGTTCGCCATTAAAAAGAGAGCGTATTGAAGGGACAGATATTTCGATTTATCGCGAACTGACAGGTGGTATTTATTTTGGTGAAAAGCATTTGAGTGAGGATGGCCAAGTGGCCTCTGATGGGTGTTCGTATTCTGTGGAAGAAATTAGTCGGATTACGCATTTGGCGTTTAAGGAGGCGCTTTCGCGAAATAAAAAACTCACGCTTGTCGATAAGGCAAATGTGCTAGAAACCTCACGTTTATGGCGTAAAACAGTCACCGAAATCGCCAAAGACTATCCAGATGTGACGCTTGATTTTCTGTTTGTGGATAATGCAGCCATGCAAATGATCCTGAATCCGAAGCAGTTTGATGTGATTTTAACCGAAAATTTATTTGGTGATATTATCTCTGACGAAGCCAGTGTCATCGGCGGATCAATTGGTTTGTTAGCTTCTGCGTCTGTGGGCGTAAAAAATGCCTTGTTTGAACCCATTCACGGGAGTTTCCCGCAAGCAACGGGGAAAGACATTGCTAATCCACTAGCGAGTATTTTAAGTGCTGCCATGTTATTACGTCATTTGGATTTACACAAAGAAGCCGCACTGGTAGAAAAGGCCGTCGAGAAATCGCTAGAACTTAATTTCACCACCGAAGATATCAATCCAGAAAGTTCTTTTGGCACGTCCAAAGTAGGTGATTTTATCGCTGATTTTATTCTAAATCCAACAGATCCAAACCGTAATTTTGAAAACATTTTCGTGGGGCAGAGTACGATTATTTAATTCCCGCCCTTCGACTATCGCTCAGGATAAAATCCGGTGGGAATCTCATACTTAGAACTGGAATCTTTCCCTTGAACCTGCCTGCGGTAGGCAGGGACGGTAATCTCATGAATTCACCTCTAAGGAAGCATTGGAAGCGATCTCTTACAACCAAGAATTAAAATTCCCCCAACCACTCTTAGCCAACCGCTAGGAAAATTAAAAAAGTCAAACATGTAGTAGGTGTTTGGCTTTTTTTTGTGGATTTAAAAAAAATCTTTCCATGTGGAAAACCGTA
>CAYGQJ010000106.1:0-6005 GCA_964351845.1 uncultured Flavobacteriaceae bacterium
GATCTACACTAAAAACTATGAAAAAAATCATTTTCCTACTACTTACAGTAATTGCTACTTCTTGTGCATCGGTGATTATTAATTCAGAATTAAAAAAAATAGGCGCTTTTGATAACGAAAGTAAATTGGCGCGTTTATCAAATGGAAATAAAGATGTTGTCTTTATTGGAATGCATCATATAGGAAGAAAAGAGTTTTATGATGATGTTGCTATAAAAGTAGATTCATTACAAAAGCAAAACTATACCGTTTTTTATGAGAGTGTTGCCGAAGAAGATAACCAAGACCCTATGACGAGCGAACGCTATGAAAGAAAAACAAGGAAAATACTTGGGTTTATGCCAGAAGAATATCTAGATACTGTAACGAATAAGTTTCTAGGAAAATATAAATATAACGCAGATTACAAATTGATAAATCAACCCTCTTATCATACAATGAAGGTAGATACTAATAAATCTGTGAAAGCTGATATTGGTTTAACGACACTTGTCAGAGCATATGAAACTAAATATGCTGAAATTAAATTGGATAGTTGTGACGTACAAACCCCCATAGACGACAAAAACTACAACTGCGATAAAATAAACAAAGACGTTAGAAAAAAATTCTTTGATGAATTTGTTTTAACATACAGAAATCAATATTTAGCAGATAAAATACAGAAATATAACAGTGATAAGATCGCTGTTATTTATGGCAAGTCACATCTCTCAGGGATGGTTGTTGAATTAAGAAAATTAGACAGCTTATGGGATTATGTGAGAGAAGAACAAAAACTAATCCCGACACCCTAGTGTTGATTACTTCTTCTCACAATTTTATGGAAACCTCCACAGATTCTCTATTTGGTTTGTATTTGCTAAATTAGTGATCTACAAGGGCAACAAAACCGCAAAACCTTTCAAACAAACAACATGAAAAAAATATTCCTATTACTACTAGTCATCCCTTTTTTATCGCTCACCGTCGAAACAGATGATGCTAAATTCATTGGCACATGGGTTGGAGAAGCTGAAAATGAAATTGGATACATGAATTTTGATTCAGAAGGATACGCTTACTTCGAAGTGAGGGGGCAGATTTTTGGAGGAAAGGAATTTGAATATGAAGGAAAAAAAGGCAGTATGACTTATGAAATTAATAAGGAAACTGATCCCATAGAAGTGGATTTGATACTAACAAAACTAGATAGTGGAGAACAAAAAGCATTACTTTGTATTGCTCATTTTATAGATAAAGACACCATGAAATTTGCTATGGGTTATGACAATATACGACCCACTGAATTTGATTCAGGAAACTCCATAGTCTTTAAAAGAGAAAAATAAAACGATTATACAGCAATACAAAAGCATAAAATCATTCTAAGCCGTTCATAAATACAGATAATACACAGTATGGTAATGCGTTCAAATTTCAGTGTCTTTTTTCGCGCCAAGCAATAAAAAAACATCTAGGAAGAATCTCAACTAATGAAAAATATCATCCTAAAAATACGGTTTTGGAAATTATTCATGGCTGCTAAAAATACATTACCCACAACATCAGATTGTATTGACCCAAAAATGAAGTATGAGGTGATGTCTGGTGCATTTATTTGGGAGGATGAAGGCTTATGGGGAATGCATCACGAATTGGCAAATGCATTCAGGTATGTACTTCATCATAGAACGAAATTAGTACTAGGGCCAACAAATAGTATGGGCGTCATGAGATTAGATAACTTTGACAAACAAATTTATAAATTAGCTAAAAAATATTTCCCTGATTGGATTGGTTTTGAAGCATCTAGATGCACATATAACCCTCAAGTCGCTAATAGAATGATGAGAATACTAAAGGTTGTAGAATGGAAAACGGATAAATTAATGAATGATGATGGTTAATGAAGATTTTCTAAAATAGTGGTTATGATAAAACATATTCAGTTTACAGGGTTTTTACTACTTTTTATTGTGAATCTCACAGCGCAATCTACCTGCCTACCAGATGGGATTACCTTCAATACGCAAAAAGAAATCGATGAGTTTGCTATAAATTATCCAAACTGTACAGAAATACTTGGTGACCTTATTCTCGGAGATACTTGGAAGTCTTCTCAATCCATCACATCATTGAGTGCATTTAATCAACTTACCTCTATACAAGGTGATTTACGAATTCTTTCTAATGATGCATTATCCTCCCTAAAAGGGCTTGAGAACATAACCTATATTGGAGGAAAACTTTGGATTAGCAATAACCCTACACTCTCTAACCTAAAAGGATTAGACCGTGTTACTGATGTTGGAGGCATCGTCATTCGTGTGAATGAATCACTTACGAATATAACAGCCCTAAAACAACTAAATAAAAATAGAGGATACTTAAGTGTTTATAAAAATGATGTATTAACTAGTGTAAGTGGTCTAGATAATCTAACAACAATTGAAGGCCGCTTAACGATTTGGGGTAATGATATGCTGACTGACTTAATTGGGTTGCATCATATAACCCATGTCAATGGGTATCTAATGATTAAAGAAAATACATTACTAAAAAGCCTTAATGATCTAAACTTAAAACATATTGAAAAAGGACTACTCATTGATGGTAATAACAACCTAACCGATTTAAACGGATTAGAAACTATAACAAACGTTACCGGTGGTGTATCCGTTAAAGGAAACCCCGTTTTGGCTGATATTACAGGGTTGAGGAATATTACCTCCATTGGAGAAGACTTGATGATTATTAAAAATCCTGAACTATCTAGTTTGGCTGCTTTGAAAAACATTACTTGTATTGAAGGAGGGTTAGAAATTACAAATAATCCAAAATTGGTTCATGTAGATGCCTTAAAAAATATCTCCCAACTAAAAAAGTTGACTATTAAAGGGAATCCTGTGCTAAGAAGTTTAGATGGATTAAGTAATCTGACACATCTTGAGGGAGATCTAAAAATCAGTGAAAATCCTATGCTAAAAAACGTAGATGGATTCAGAAATATGATACGTCTCGAAGGAAAGGTAAAAATCAATAAAAACCCTCTACTTATAAGCATCACTGGATTAAAAAATGCTACTGGAATAAAAAGTGTGATGATTCATGATAATGATGCGCTCAGTAGCTTGAAAGGTCTAGGTAACATAACTCAAATCAATAGCATATGGATTCGTAATAACAAGATGCTTATCGATCTAAAAGGGTTAGATAACTTAACGAATGTTAAAGTAGACTTTCTTGTTACCGAAAATGATAATTTGACTAGCCTGAATGGACTAAATAATCTGATGCATGTTGGAAACGACTTGGTCATTTCTCAAAATAGGGAATTACAAGATTTGAAAGCGCTGAACAAAGTAAATCGTATCGGTCATATTTTAGCTATTACAGAGAATGTAGCTATTACCAATTTAGCTGGATTGGAAAAGATTAATTATGTTGGAAATAGAGTAGCCATTGAAGATAATCCTAACTTGGTTGATTTAATGGGTTTGAATAATCTCACACATATCGAAAAGCATTTAGATATTACAAATAATCCTAGATTAGAAAATTTGAAGGCACTTACTAAACTTACCTATGTTGGAGGAATTTTATCCATCCAAAAAAATCCCAAATTGACTAGCCTTTTGGGTTTAAATAATTTAGACTTCAATGGTGTAAGCCTTCTTAGGATTAGCGATAATCAAACACTTTCTAACTGTGCCATTCAAAGTATTTGCAGCTATTTGAAAAATAAAGCCAATAATGATAAAAACTTCATATACAGTAATAGTGGGAATTGTAATAACATAATCGAATTACGTAAAGCATGTAATTAAAAAATAACGTAGTCTAGGTAGGTTTCAACTATTGACAGTAAAAATATTAGTGATTTTTTGAGTAATCAAGTTATTAAATTGCATCCTTAATCACCGTTGATGCGTGGCTTTATCGTGTTCTAAATCCTATACTAGCTAAGTTTATAACGCTTACCCACCCCAATAGTCATCCTATTCTAATTCACAAGCACAACCTATAACACGTAATGCCTTTATCCAATCAAAATGTAGTATCTATTTATGGACTATATTTCATACATAAAACTGTTGGTGGTTATTTGATAGCTTGATTATAATAGACCCAAACAGTAACATCTAAGCGCTCTAGTCGTCATTAATAAAACTGTAACTAATGAATACACAACTAACATTTCTTTTAGCTCTTCTTCTTTCTCTTACGATGAGTGCTCAAAAAGAAACAAAAGAAATTGATCAATTCGTAAGGGAATTAGATCAAAAAATTCCTCAATTACTCAATGACTTTATGGTGCCTGGTACAGCCATTGCCATTATAGAAAATGGCGAAATTATCTTACAAAAAGGCTATGGCTATTCCAATATTGATAAAGGGATGAAGGTGACCAATACAACAGGTTTTAATATTGGATCTATTTCCAAAACCGTTGCTGCTTGGGGAGTCATAAAACTCGTCCAAGAAGGTAAAATTGATCTTGATGCACCCGCTGAAAAATACCTTACGAGATGGCATTTACCAACATCTGAATTTGATACAGATAAAGTAACCATTAGAAGACTTTTAAGTCATACCGCAGGATTATCATTACACGGGTATCCAGGGTGGTCTCCAAAAGATGAGTTACCCACGATTGAAGAATCTTTAGATGGAAAAAACA
Organism: uncultured Flavobacteriaceae bacterium; assembly: GCA_964351845.1. Lineage (GTDB taxonomy): Bacteria > Bacteroidota > Bacteroidia > Flavobacteriales > Flavobacteriaceae > Dokdonia. The sequence continues at coordinate 4,664 of CAYGQJ010000106.1, forward strand.
ATGGTCCTGGACGCGTTGAGATCATTATGGAACCCGGAACGAAATGGAAATATTCAGGAGGTGGTTTTTCTATGCTGCAATTAATCATTGAAGAAGTGACCAAGCGAAAATTTGAAGAGTATATGCAAACAGAAATATTAAATCCTCTAGGAATGACCTCTAGTAGTTATACCATAGACGAAAAAATAGTGAAAGCATCATCTCTCGAGCATAATAATTTTGGAGAAGTCATTGATTTTGAACTATTCACAGCCCAAGCAGCTGCAGGATTGCATACCACCATTAATGATTTTACAAAATTTGCACAAGCTAGCCTTTATGCCAATAAAGATAATCAGCAACAAATTTTATCTGCGTCTTATCTACAACAAATGATGGAGCCTGCACCAGCATCAAATGGAAGCTATGGTTTGGGATATCAGATTGAGTCAATTAAAGGAACTTCGATGACGTTAGCTGGACATGGTGGAGCCAATTCAGGATGGCATGCCTTTTTACGCGTAAATCCAGTAACGAATGATGGCTTTATGATGATTACAAATGGAGGCGCTGGCCATAATATATATCGACAAGTATATTGCGATTGGGTGTATTGGAAGACTGGAGAATCTATGGGAAATCGTTGTAATATAGTTCCTTCTATTGCCAATAAATTAAAAAACAGTATTGACACTGAAGGTATTGATAAGATTGAAGCTACATATCTAAACTTAAAAAAGAATGAAGCTAATAGATACAATTTTTCAGAGGATCAATTAAATCAACTAGGCTATCATTATTTAAGCAATAACAACGTTGATTTTGCTGTTACTATATTTAAAATAAATGCTGATGCCTTTCCTACATCTTCTAATGTGTATGATAGTTATGGGGAAGCGCTGTTAAAACGAGGTGAGAAGGAAAAGGCCATTAAGAATTACCTAAAATCAGTAAAACTTAACCCAGCCAATGAAGGAGGAATTAAAGTATTGAAAGACTTAGGAGTGAATACAGAAGGCTTACTTAAGGAGATTATTATTAACGAAACCATTTTACAAAGCTATATTGGCCGCTATGAACTAGCTCCGGAATTTGTGATTACTGTTTCTAAAGATGGAAGTCAGATGAAGGCGGAAGCGACAGGTCAGGGTGAATTTGAAATTTATCCTAGATCTGAAAATGTCTTTTATTTGAAAGTCGTGGAAGCTCAAATTACTTTCAATAAAAATCAAGAAGGGAAGGTAGTAAGCATGACCCTGCAGCAAGGCGGACAAGAAACCACTGGACTAAAATTAAAAGATTAATTAAACTATAAACTACGACCACTTTAAATTATACATAAGTAAAACCAAAAGCCAGAATC